>JBDTXR010000169.1:0-17450 GCA_040006075.1 Byssovorax sp.
GCGAGGCTGCCGATCAGCACTTTTTCACGTCGATCCTCACGCCCAACTACAACCGCGCGCACTTCAATCATTTCCATCTCGAGGTGACGCCCGAGGTGAAGTGGTTCCTGGTTCGCTGAGCAGGCCGGTCGAGTTCGTGCTTTTTCGGCGTGGCGAAGGAAGGATCTTCGTCGGGCCTCGTATCACTTAGGCCGCGCGCCGCCGGGCTGCCCCTCGGGTCATGGATCCCGCTATGGTAGCTCCGGGACGGGCGCTGGCCCGGGTCGCTCCCGGCCTCGCTTCCCCTTTGCCCCCGGTCCTTTTTCTATGGCAGCTCGCGCGAAATCCAGCCCCTCTCGCAGCCCCGCGCTCGCCGCGCTCGTCCTCGTGGCGATCGCCCTCTCGGTGAGCCAGGCCGGCTGCGCGGGGATCATCAACAACAACCCCGAGCTGCGCTGGAAGCTCTTTTCGCTGTTCGGCGCCCCGAAGATCTGCCCCGAGATGCTGAAGCGCGGCGTGCCGATCCGGCTCGCGGATCGCGCCCCGGCCATCGGTCGCTTCTTCCCGATGCAGTGCTCGTACACCACCGACGGCACCCGCCAGATCCTCTCGGTCAACGTCGCGGGCACGGGCTACGCGTACATGTCTCCGGCCAAGCGCGTCGGCTTCCAGCTCACGGCCTCGGTCGAGTATCGCCCCGACTTCGTGATGGCCGGCGACGACATCTACATCTGGGCCAAGCTCAACCGCGTCGTCGACGGGCCGCACTTCCAGATTGGCTTCGTCGAGAACCCGATCCTCGACATCGCGGCCAACGTGCCCGGCGTCGGCAGCATCGCCAACTTCCTCGGCCAGCAGGTCGTGTCGAACGTGATGACCCAGGGATTCACGGTGATCCACAACGACACCACCGGCGACGACTTCACGCTCGGCAACATCTTCCCGCCCACGCGCCCGCACCACCCGTTCCAGGTCGTCGGGACCGATCGCTTCACGTTCGCCAACGAGACCGTCGACGTCCAAGGCGGCCAGCGCGACTACCTCGGCCCGTTCGAGGTCACCACCACGGGGCAGGCGCTTTACCTGACGATGAGCCTGAGCGGCCCCCCGGTCGACGTGATGATCGTCGACAAGGCCAACGGCGACGCCTGGCGCGACGCGTACCAGACGGGCAAGCCGCTCGGACCGCCGTTTGGCCCGGTCCTCGGCGGCGCGCCGCTCCAGCCCGGGCCGGTGCAGAACAGCCGCTATGCGCTGCCTCCTGGCATGTACTACGTCGTCATCGACAACACGGCGTTTGCCGGCACCGTGGCCCCCACGGGCTCGTTCTTTGGCGCGCTCGGCGGTGGCACCACGGCCACGGTCAGCTACGTGGCTCAGCTCGCCAACTGAAAATAGAGCCGCGTTGCCCGCGCGAAACCTGCGATTCCGTTTCGTGAGTCGACGTCCTTGACGACAAATCTGCGCGACGGGATAACCTGAGGCATGAGCGCCGGGGAGCACCAAGATCTGGACAGCGCCGCGCTTGAACGCCTGCGCGGACGCCTCAACTCGTACATGGCCAAGAAGGGCCTGCGATCCACGGCCCAGCGTCGGCTGATCATCGACACCTTCTTCGAAGGCGCGTCGCACATGACGATCGAGGACCTGCTCAACGAGGTCCGCGGCCGCGACAAGGGCATCGGGTACGCCACGGTGTACCGCACGCTCAAGCTCCTCGCCGAGTGCGGCGTCGCCTCCGAGCGCCGCTTCGGCGACGGCCTCAGTCGCTACGAGCTCGCCGACGAAGCGACCACGCACCACGACCACCTGATCTGCGTCGCGTGCGGCAAGATCGTCGAGTTCGAAGAGCCGCGGATTGAAGAGCTGCAGGAAGAGATCGCCGCGCGCCACGGCTTCGCGATCACCTCGCACAAGCACGAGATGTACGGGACGTGCCCCGAGTGCCAGCAAATCGCCTGAGCTCGCGGCCACGCGCGCGATGAGCCGCGGCCCGCGATCCCTCGCGATTCAAAGCCTCGGCGTGGCCTCGGCGTGGATCCTCGGCGCGGCGTCCGCTGCGCGCGCCGATACGCCGCCGCCGCCGCGGACCTCGTCGCTGGCGTGGGTTCGCCTCGCGGGCGCCGAGTCGTGCATCGACATGCGCGCGCTCGCGCGGGCCGTGGAGCTGCGGCTCGGGCGCCCCGCGTTCGTCGCGCCGACGCGCGGCGATCTGGCGATTGAAGCGCGGATCGCGCCCGCAACGGACGCGCCCGGATGGCGCGCCACGATCCTCGTCGTCGACGCCGCGGGGCAGCGCGTCGGCCTCCGCGAGCTCCAGAGCGACCAGCCCGCGTGCCACGCCATCGACGACGAGCTCGAGCTGGTGATGGCCTTGCTCATCGATCCCAGCGCCGCGCTCGCGCCGCCCGTCGCGGCCCCACCAACATTCACGGCACCACCGCCTGCCACGATCGCGCCGGTGCCGATCGCTCTCCCGCCGCCGGTGTGTCCGTCTCCTCCTTTGTCTTCGCGCTGGCGCGGCGGCGCCGAGGCGGGCCCGATCGCCGGCCTCGGCCTGCTCCCGAGCTCCGTTGGCGTCGGCCTTCAGCTCCACGCGCACGTCAAGCCACCGCGTGGGCCCTCGTTCGAGCTGGGCAGCGCGTTCTGGCTCGACAGCGCCGTGCGCACCTCGCACGCCGAGCCCGCGTTCTCGCTCGCGTACGGGTGGCTCTCGGTCTGCCCGATCGACGTCGACGTGCAGGGCAGCGCGCTCTCGGCCTGCGCCGGCGTCCAGCTCGGCGCCCTCAGCGTCAGCGCCCCCGCGTTACCGAGCGTGTACCACCAGGAAGAGCTTGTTTTCTCGATCGCGGCCGAGGCGCGCCTTCGTCGCCGCTTCCTCGGGCCCCTGCTCGGCAGCTTCGGCCTCGGCCTCGCCGTGCCCACCGTGCGCGATCGGTTCTACTTCACCGATCCGGCCGGCACGAGGCACGATGTCTTCCAGGCCTCGCCGATCGCCGCGCTCCTGGATCTCGGCCTCGGGATCGAGCTTCCCTGACGCGTCGCGCGCCCGATCGACGATTGTTTCAAAAGTCTCCCGGGTCGCGTCCACTCCCTTCAGCGCATGTCCTCGCTCACCGCCGCGCGCTCCGGGGCTCCTCGCGAGCTCCCTGCGCGCGGCGGCGTGGTCCCGTCGTTCGAGCAGCTCTTCGTCGACCATGCTCCGTTCGCCTGGCGCGCCCTCCGGCGGCTCGGCGTGCACGAGGCCGACGCCGAGGACGTCTGCCAGGAGGTGTTCATGATCGTCCACCGCCGCCTCGCGACCTTCGAGGGACGATCGTCGATCCAGACGTGGATTTACGGCATTTGCGTGCGAGTCGCCGCCGACTACCGCAAGCGCGCGCACCGCCGGCACGAGTCGCCGAGCGACGATCTCCCCGAGCTCTCGGGCCTCGCGAACCAGCACGCCGAGCTCGAAGATCACCAGGCGCGCGCGCTCCTCGACGCCACGGTGCGCACGCTCGACGACGACAAGCGCGCGGTGTTCGTCCTGTTCGAGCTCGAAGAGCTGCCGATGGCGGAGGTCGCCGCGGCGGTGGGGTGCCCGCTCCAGACGGCCTACGCGCGGCTCTACGCGGCCCGCAGCATCGTCGAGGCCGCGCTCCGCCGCGCCACGGCAGGAAGGAAGATCGCGTGAGCAAGCTCGACGATCCGGCGCGCCTGTTCGATGCGCGATCCAACACCACCGACGGCGTCCGCGCGGTCCTCCGCTCGGGGCAGCGCGGCCTCCCCGATCCCGATCAGCTCGCTCGGCTCGCGGCGCGCCTCCCGCTCGGGCCGCTGCCGCCGCCGTCCGGATCGCCGCCGACCGGATCGCCGCCGCTCGCGCCCGTGCGCCTGCTCGCGCCAATCGCCGCGCCCTCGGTGCTGCCCGGCGTGATCGTCGGCGCCGCGCTCGGCCTCGCGGTCGTGGCGGGCTGGGCGTGGCGCGACGCGGCCTCCACGCCCGCGAGCAATTTCACGGCACCCTCGAGTGCCACGAACCTCGCGGCCCCGATCGCCGCGCCGCGCTCCGCCGATTCTCCCGTCGCCATCGTCCCGATCGAGCCGGCCGATCCGGCGCGCCCGAAGGCCGCGGCGTCCTCGGCGCCTCGCAGCGGCATGCTCGCGGGAGCGAGCGTGGAGCCGCCGCAAGGCGATGCGCCCAGCGCGACCGACAGCAGCGCGCCGTCGCTCGCTGGATCGCCCTCGGGCCCGAGCGCGGCGCTCGACGACGAGACCGAGGTGCACCTGCTCCAGCGCGCGCAGACCGCGCTCGCGGCCAATCCCGCCTCCGCGCTCGCGCTCACGGCGGACCATGCCCGTCGCTTCCCGGGCGGCGCGCTCGGGCAAGAGAGCGAATTCATCGCCGTCACGGCCCTCGTCGCCCTCGGTCGCAAGCCCGAGGCGCAGGCGCGCGCCGCGAGCCTCCTCGAGCGATTTCCCGGCTCGGCGTACCGCGGTCGGCTCGAATCGCTCGGCCTCGGAAAATAATCTCAAAAGAACGCTCGGGGCTCTCCACGCACCGAGTGACCGCGCGACGTGGTCACTCTTTCTCTGGAGATACCCCACCATGAATCGTCTTTCTTTGCGCTGCTCGGGCCCCACCGCTCTCGTGATCTTCGCGGCGCTCTCCCTCGGCGCGGCGGCGTGCACCACCGAGGTTGCCATCGACGGCGGCGGCGGCGGCGGTACCTCGCCGACCACCACGGTCACCAGCGCCACGACTGGCATGGAGGACACCACCACCGGCAGCTTGACCACCGGCAGCGCGACGACGGGCGGCGGCGGGGGCGGGCTGCCCCAGACGAGCATTGCTGTGTTCGACATGACCATCCCGCAGGTCCCGGCCGCCACGAAGCAGAGCTGGCTCACCGCCGGGGAGGCGCTCGATCCGCAAACGCTCCTCGTGATCGTCAGCACCCGGCCTCAGGCCTGCAACGATCCCGACTTCGACCTCAGCGCTACCAACTACCGTCAGATCATGATCGGGCTCCCGCCGGCGCTCCAGGCCGTCGGGAAATACGATATCGCGAGCACCGACGTCATCGGGTTCGGCAGCTCGTGGCTCAGCGACGGCATGGGCAACGGGGGCGGCGGAGGCGGGCCGCTGCTCCAGGGAACGGTCGAGGTCCTGAGCATCGACGCTGGCAGCATCAAGGTCCGCTTCGAAGGCGTGCCGCAAGATTTCGTCGACTCGGGCGTCGATCACGTCGTCTCGATTTGCCCCTCCGGCGTGTAGCGCGGTAGCCGCCCTCGGGCGGGTCTGGTACGCGTCTGCGGCGCCATGATCTTGCAAGACGTCCTCGCCGCGCTCGAAACGATAACGCCTCTTCGCTACGCGGAGGCCTGGGACAACGTCGGGCTCCTGACGGGGGATCCCGCGGCGCCGATCGAGCGGGTGCTCCTCACCATCGATCTCACCCATGCTGTCCTCGACGAGGCGATCGCGCGGCGGGCGGATCTCGTGGTCGCGTACCATCCGGCGCTGTTCGAGGCGATCAAGCGGGTCCGGCACGACAGCGTGCTTTACCGCGCCATCCGGGCCAGCATCGCGGTGTGGACGCCGCACACCGCGCTCGACGTCGCGGCCGGCGGCACCAACGACGTGCTCGCCGACGCGCTGGGGATCACGGAGAGAGCGCCTCTCCGCGTCACCTCGGCGGCGGAAAACGTGGGGATCGGGAGGATTGGAACGCTCGCTGACGCGCCGACGCGCGCCGCGCTGCTCGACCGGATCAAGGACGCTCTCGGCGTCCAGGCGGTGCTGGTGGCCGGGCCGCTCGAAGGCGTGGTGAGGCGAGCGGCGGTGTGTGCGGGCGCCGGGCGCGGGCTGCTCGACGACGTGATCAAGCAGAAGGCCGAGCTTTATCTCACCGGCGAGCTCCCGCATCACGACGCGCTCAAGGCGGCTGCGGCGGGGCTCACGGTGGTGTGTGTGCTTCACTCGAACAGCGAGCGCGCCGCGCTGCGGACGTTGCAAACGCGGATCGAGGCCGCCGCCCCGGGGGTGGTGGTGGCCCTCAGCGAGGTCGATCGCGATCCTTACACCGTAAACTTACGCAGTACGTGAAGGCCGGGCCCGGATCGCCGCGCCCGTTACTTCAGGAGCCAGCCGAAGAGCATGCGCTTGGTGGTTTCGCGGGCGACCACGGAGATGGAGTCGACCAGGGGGATCTCCTTCGGGCAGACCTCCACGCAGTTCTGGGCCTTGCCGCAGTCGGCGACTCCGCCTTCGCCCATCACCGACTCGAGGCGAGCGTTCTTGTGCATCGCGCCGGAGGGGTGGAGGTTGAAGAGGCGGACCTGGTTCAGGGCCGCGGGGCCGATGAACGAGGAAGCGTCGCTGTATTGCGGGCAGGCTTCGACGCAGCAGCCGCAGGTCATGCAGCGGGAGAGGGGATAGCGCTCCTCCTGCGACTCCTGCGACTCGCGCGGGCCCGGGCCCAGCTCGTGGGTGCCGTCGAGCTCGATCCAGGCCTTGACCTGCTTCAGGGACTCGAACATCCGGCTGCGGTCGACGATGAGGTCGCGCTCGCAGGGGAACTTGCTCATGGGCTCGATGGTGATCATCTCGCCCCCGGGGGCGATGCTGTCGACCAGGGCCGAGCAGGCCTGGCGGACCTTGCCGTTGATCAGCATCGTGCAGGAGCCACAGACCTCCTCCAGACAGGCGGCCTCCCAGACCACCGGCGCCACCGTCTTGCCGGCGGTGGTGACGGGATCCTTCTGGATTTGCTGGAGGGCGCTGTTCACGTTCATCAGCGGGAGGTACGGGACCTTGAACTCCTCCCAGCGGATGGTGTCGTCCTTGCCGGGGCCGTCCTGGCGCTTGATGCGCAGGTGGACGAGCTTGCCGGAGCCTTCTTTCGCGGTGGTCTTCTCAGCCATGATCATGCGCCCTTTCCGGCCGATTGCTGGCTCTTGGGGTCGAGCTTGCCGACGGCCGCCGCGCTCGCTGCGCCGGCCTGCTCGTAGCTGCGGGTGCGCGGGGCCACGAGGGTCGTGTCGACCGCGTCGGTGACGTGCACGGCCGCGCCGTGGATGGCGTAGTCGAGCTCGCGAACGTACTTTATCGCGCCCTTCTTCTCGTGCAGCGCCAGGGTGGTTCTCAGGAACTCTTCGTCGTTCCGCTTCGGGAAATCGGGCTTGTAGTGGGCCCCGCGCGACTCGTCCCGGTTCTTCGCGCCCTGCGCGATCACCCGGGCGAGCACCAGCATGTTCTCCAGGTGGCGAACGAACTGGGCCCCTTGGTTGACCCGCGGCGAATCGTCGGTGGATTTGACGTTCTTCACCCGCTCGTCGAGCTCGTCGAGCTTGGCCAGCACCTTCTCCAGCTTGTCGTTGTGGCGCTCGATCGTCACGTCGCGGAGCATGGTGTCGCCCAGCTCCTGGTGCATGCGATAGGCGTTCTCGGTGTCCTTCTTGTCCTGGTTCTGCTTCAGGATCCGGTCGTACTCGGCCTGGGCCTTCTTCTCGGCCTTTTCCCAGGTCGACGAGGGGAGATCGAGCGCGCTCTTGGCGAGGTTCTTGGTGTAGCTGGCCACCGCCGGCCCGCAGGCCATGCCGCCCCAGATGCAGGAGAGCAGCGAGTTGGCGCCGAGGCGATTGGCACCGTGATACTGGTAGTCGACCTCGCCCACGGCGTAGAGGCCGGGGATGTTGGTCGAGTGGTTGCGGGGCGAGCCGATCTTGAGCGAGCCCTTGACGTCACGCTCGTAGTCGACCCAGAGGCCGCCCATCGAGTAGTGGACGGCGGGGAAGACCTTCATCGGGTTCTTGTAGGGATCGACGCCGGCGAACTTCTCGTAAATCTCCAGGATCCCGGCGAGCTTGCCGCGGAGGAACTTCTCGTCCTTGTGGGTGAGATCGAGGTAGACCTCGTCTTCGTTCTTGCCCGTGGTGGGGTTGAATACCCCGCGCTCCTCGTGGAAGCAGGTCTGGAAGATGGCCCGAGAGGCGATGTCGCGCGGCACCAGGTTGCCATAGCCGGGATACATGCGCTCCAGGAGATAGTCGCGCTCCTTCTCGGGGACGTCCTTGCCGGCGCGCTTCTCGTTTTTGTCCTTGGGGACCCAGACGCGGCCGCCCTCGCCGCGGGCGCTCTCGGAGATCAAACGGAGCTTGTCGGCGCCGGGGATGGCGGTGGGGTGGACCTGGATGAACTCGCCGTTGGCGTAGCAGGCGCCCTGCTGGTAGACGGCGGCGGCGGCGGTCCCGGTGCAAATCACGCTCAGGGTCGAGCGGCCGAAGATGATCCCGCAGCCGCCCGTCGCGAGGACGACCGCGTCGCCCGCGAAGTGCTTGATCTGCATCGACTTGAGATCTTGCGCGACGCAGCCGACGCAGTTGCCCTTGTCGTCGAGGATGGCTTGCAGGAAATCCCAGAACTCGAACTTGCGGACCATCTTCTCGCCCGGGAGCGAGACGCCGTGCTCGTCGGTGACGTCGGTGGTCTCCCAGCGGCGGACCTGCTCGTCGAGGGCGTAGAGGAGCTGCTGGCCGGTGGTCGCGCCGGCAAAGGCCGTTCGGTGGAACAACGTGCCTCCGAAGCGCCGGAAATCGAGGAGGCCTTCGGCGGTGCGGTTGAAGGGCACGCCCATGCGGTCGAGCATGTAGACGATGCCCGGCGCCGCGTCGGCCATGCCCTTGATCGGCGGCTGGTTGCCGAGGAAATCCCCGCCGTACGCCGTCTCTTCGAGGTGGACCTGGGGGCTGTCGCCCTCGCCCTTGGTGTTGACCGAGGCGTTGATGCCGCCCTGCGCGCAGACCGAGTGCGAACGCTTCACCGGGACGAGGGAGATGAGGTCGACAGGGACCTTGGCCTCGCAGAGCTTGATCACCGTCATCAGGCCGGCGAGACCGCCGCCGACGACGATGACCCTGCGGACCTTGCCCCCTTCGCTCTTGATCGTGCTTTTGGCCGCCATGGTTCTTCGACTGCTCCGCTGTGAGAAAAAGAGTGAGGGGTGGGGGACCTGGCTACCGCAGCGCCGAGACGTGGTTGACCGAGGCGCAGGTGCGGGCGTTGCGCGGCGCCGAGCCGAGCAGCGAGGCGCCGGTGGAGAAGTAGATCACGGTGTTGGCGCCGAGCGCGAAGAGGGCCAGTCCGAAGAGGCCAAACGCCGTAGCGGCCATCCGCTGCGAGCGCCGGGTGACAGTGATCCCCCAGGAGAAGCAGAATCCCCAGAGGCCGTTGGCGAAGTGGAACACGCACGCGGCGATGCCGAGGATGTACACCAGCGCGACCACCGGGACCGGCCCGATGGCGTGCGACATGTTCTGGCAGAGGGCCGAGTAGAACTGCTCCGGAGCGAGCTTTCCCGCGATCTTCTGCCCCCAGTACTCGTAGAGGTGAAAGCAGATGTACGCGAAGGCGAGGAGGCCCGTGACCCGCTGGAGCGTGTACATCCAGTTGCGGGTATAGGGATATCGACCGACGTTGGGCTTGCTCGCCAGCGCGAGCTTGACGCCATAGCCGGCGTGGAACAGCAGCGGCAAGAGGATGAGCGCCCACTCGAGGACGGGCAGGTACGGCATCTTGCTGATGCTGGCCACCGACTCGTCGAACCGCTCTTGCCCCTGGAGGGCGGTCGAGTTCTCCCACAGGTGGAACACCATGAAGCCGCCGACCGGGACCACGCCGCTGAGCGAGTGCAGCTTGCGGAGCAGGTACGCGCGGTGATTCGTGGCGAGGAGCTTCGGGTTCGGGGCGGAGATTTCGGACACGTTCTCGATCCCCTTGCGGGCGGGAACGGGGCGGTGTGCGCGAAATCCCGGGGGCTTCGGGGCGCCCCGGTGGGGGAGCCCGTCGCGCCGAGGGTCCGCGCCGACGGTCCCGTGGTGGAGTGGGGCGCCCGCGATGTATGAGAAGCCTCCGGGGACGTCAAGGTAATGCGCCCGAGCCGGCCGGCAGGCTGCAAAACAGCGCCCGGGAGGTGGGACTTGCGCGCGAGGAAGGGGACCGCGCCGACCGCGCCCGGTAGCCAGAAGCAGAAGCGGCCTGTCCGCCGGCTCCCAGGCCCGGGGGTCCTCGTTCGCCGGCCCCACGCCCTTACGGTGTAAGTTTACGGTGTAAGCTCGGCCCGCCACCGTTCAGGTAGTGGCCGCATCAGCGAGGCTCTGCTGGACCGCGCGCCGCACTCAGCGCAAGCGCGGCGCTCCGCTCGCGCCGAGCTGCCGTTGCCCTTCCACGCCGGGCCCCGCTCTTATTGACAACCTTCGACGCTGCCCGCCCACGTGCCGCCCGGGCTTCCGCCGATATCGAACGTGCCTTCGACGCTCGTCCCTGCAATGGTGCCTGTCGCACCGCCCGTATCGTGCTGGAGCACGAGCGCATCGCCATCGCGTTGGCCAGTCACGCCTCCGATCGCGTCCCCCGCGTTGCTCCCGGTCACCGTTCCGTCCTCTGCAATGACGAGGTTCCACGTGCCCTTGAAAGGACCGTCGTAGGTGCCGCAATAAACAACCGGCTCGGCGCCGTCGGCGCGAATCGCGGAAAAGGCTCCCATGCTCTTGCCCACGGAGAACGTGCCGGTCATGACGTTCTTCGAGAGCGTGCCATGGAATGCGTAGTCGGCGTTCGACAGGGTGAGCGCGCCGCACTTTTCGTCGATCGCTCCGGTCAGCGCAGCCTCGGCTCCGCCGATGAAACGAATGTGGGCGTGGGCGGTTTGCTTCGCCTGTCCCGTCGCGGAGGCGATGACGACATCCACTACCCCGCTCTCGCCGCTCTTCCCGGCGAGCGTTCCGCGCCAGGTGGTCGAAGCCGGCTCAGCACCGATGGGTAGCGAAGGAGGTGCGTCGCCGCTCTCCACCTGGCCCACGCAACCAAGCCCGACGAGGGCCAAACAAGCAAACGACAACGACAACGACAAGCAGCAACGTTTCATGGGTAACTCCTCGGTGAGAGACGCGGAGCTGCGCTCTCTCGGGCTGCACCGACGAGCAAGACACGGACCAAATTGGCCCAACGTGAGTTAACCAGGGAAATCCACGCCTTCCACCCGATCGAGGGGGCCCGTGGCAACTGGGGCGGTTACCACCCAGGTGTTCTGGAGTATCCACCCGCGCGGTTCTCCCGAACCTCTGCCTTCGCCGCGCGTATCACCGCGGGCGCCGGCTTCCCGCCAATCCGTGCGAGATCCTCATCAATCCCACAGCAATCCTCACTCCGCGCATCCTGTTCTTCTTCCTCGCCGAGCTGCTCCGCATCCCGCAGGCTCCCCAACACTCCACGCCCGCCGCTGCTCAAACAAAACTCCAGGATCCCCCCCGCCAGATCCGCATGCCCCTGCTCCTCCACCGCAATCCTCCTCAACCCACTCCGCACCTTCCCATCCCCTGCCTTCATCCCCTCCGCCGTCCGCCGCGCCACCGCCGCAGACGTCCCCTCCGCCAGACACCCATCCTCCCAGGCCTCCACCGCCAACCGCTCCATCATCTCTCCCCAGCTCCGATCCCGATTCTCCGGGACCGCCGGGATCACCACCCCGATGTCCCCCTCCTCGCCGGCGTACGAATTGGCCATCTTCGTACAAAACGCCGTATGCCCGGCCTCTTCCCGCGCGGCGCGCAAAGCCTGCTCCACGAGCCCGCTGGGCGCGCCTGCCAGCCTCAGATCGCGCGCCAGCGCCAGGAATGCGGGGATCGAGGCCCCTTCGGTGCTGGCCTCCTGGGCCCAGTGCGTGAACAGCCTCTCTCGCGTCGCCTCATCCACTCCGCGCACCGGCCGTCGCGCCGCGCGGCGGTGTCGCACCAGCAAGGCCCGTGTCGGCGCGGCTGCACCGGCGACGCGCAGCGGTCGCCCGCCGCCAAATCCCCCCGAGCTCGCGAGGGCGCCAATCGTGATCGCCGCGAGCACGCTGGGGATCCCGATCGTGAGCCCGACGCTCAGGCCCACGGTCTTGCCCACCGAGAACTTCCTGGCTTGCACCGAGGTGAGCTGCGGGATCTCGAGGACGACCAGGCCGCCACGCTTGCTCTCCACGGCCATCAGGCGGGTTTCGCGGACGTCGATGGCCTTGAAGCTTCCCCCCGCCTTGACGCCGTTGGTGCCGCGGAACTGGAGGTCGGTGGTGTCCGAGATCTCGAGATCGCCGCCGCTCACGGTCAGGACTTGCTTGGGTTGGTCTTCGCGGAGGCCGTCGAGGCGGACGACCGAAGCTGGGGCGACGTCCCAGGTCGAATAGCAGCCGGCTCCCGTGGAGGCGCAGAGCGTGATCGTGACCAGGGCGAGCCTACTTTTCATGGTAGGCAAAATAGGGCAACCCCGGCCGATCCCGCAAGCTCAAACCGCGTTCACTGCTTCCGCAGCGTCGCCACCGAGAGGTGCGGCCAGCTCAGGCCATTGAAGCTCAGGAGAACCCGCTGCGTGTACTGGAGCTGATGCCCGATCTTGCCCGTGTGATCGGTGAACGTCTCGATCCAGAACGTGGCGTCGACCTGCGCTGCTACGGCGTTGGGGCCCCCGACGCTGCCGGCGAGGAACGCAATGTTCGACGTCCCGCCGCCGGAGCTCGGCACGGGCGCCTGGCGCACCTCGGTCGAGATCGTGAGTGCCGTCGTCGAGGTGATGGTCTTCTCGGCGATCCCGACCGCCAGAATGCCGTTCGGGTTGTCGACCATCGCCTGGGTGATTCCGACGATGTCCGCCGGAGGGCTCCGGAAGCCAGGCGCGGGGATCGCGAGGTTCGACTCGGGAAACGGCCGCAAGTTCAAGGGGTTGTTGATGAAGAACGGGGTGATGCTGGCCACCGGGAACACCGGGGGCCCGGCAATCGTCGTGGCGACGCCCTGCGCGACAATCGAGGTGCCATGGGGGATTGTTGCCAGTCGAGCCACCGTGGGCAAGTCCGAAGGGGCCGTGGTCGAAGGGACGCTGACCCAGATCCCTGGCTCGATATGAATGCCGGCGGGCTTGCCGTTCGGCCCTTTGACGTTGGCGTCCTGCACCTGCTGCAAGTACGTCATCCCGTGGAGCACGATGTCCGGCTGGAGCAATCCGCGATTGGGTATTTCGCCCGGGATGATCGTGAATTCCAGCGTTTCGGTCGTGAGATTCAGCTCCAGGAACCGATCCTGGCTGCCATGAAACGGCCGCCAGATCTGGTTGAGCCCATGCCCCTTCCAGACCCCCGGCAGCAGCGCCAGCGGCCCGAGCACCGGACGCATCGGCTGGGGTATCCCATGGAGGAGCGTCGGCGGCCCCGCAGGAGGCGTCGGAATGGGCGGGATCGGGACCAGCGAAAAGTCCTCATGAATCGGCATGGTCATTCTCCAGGTGGGGTGATCTGGAGCGTATCGACGGATCCCCGCACCGGATATTTCATGATCTAACGGCGCTTCCCGACGGAGGACCGGAGCCCCGGCGGGAGGGCACTGTCTCGTTGCCGCGGTGGCAGGGGGCTGGTATCCCGGGACTCGCCGAGCAACAGGCGCCGAGGAGTCGAGTTTGCGGCCGAAAATCAGCATGTCGCGTCCTCTCCATCCACTGCTCGCGGCGCTCGCCGCCATCGCTCTCGCCGGCGCGTGCAGCAGCGCGGGGCAGCAGCCGAAGCCGGTGGCGTCGCTGGCGATGACGAGCAAGGCGCAGACCCAGCTCCAGGCGATCGTCGACGACTGGGCCCGCTCGTCGCGCAGCGAGCGGATGGCGATGAAGGCGCGGATCTCGGCCTACACGAAGGAGTTCAGCGCCGAGCCGCCCGCGCTGATGGCCGAGGCGCTGCTGGCGTGGGTGACGATGGACGAGGGCTTCTTCGCGCAGGCCGAGGCCCAGGCGACCGCGGTGCAAGCGCGCGCCGCGGCGGGGACGACCAACGATCTGGGGCGCACGATCCAGGGCGCGGTGATGCGTCGACGCGGGCGCGCGGAGGAGTCGCTGCGCACGCTCTCGCCGCTCGTGAGCAAGCTCATCGACGGATGGGCGCGGGCGCTGCTGAACGAGGAGATCGTGCAGAGCGCCCTCGCCGCGAAGGAGTGGCAAACGGCGCTGCACTTGATGGCCGTGTGGCTGCGCGAGGCCAGCCCCGAAGAGCGCGACGGCGTGAAGAACCGGATCGCGATCAACCTGGCGACGATGCCCGCGCCGGAGCTCTTGCTGATGCTCGATCGGGCGCGCGGGATCGAGATCGCGCTGCTCGCCGAGGAAGAGCGCGAGATGCGCAAGCTGGTGGCCCAGCAGCTCGCGACCTTCGCGCGCGAGAAGCGCGACGTGGAGCTGGCTCAGCACCTGCTCAAGGGCTCGGGCCCGCTGCTTGGCGACCAGGGCGACGCCATCGCGCGCCTCGCGACCGGCGTGACCAAGGCCCGCGTCGAGGCGCGCACCGTGGGCCTGCTGCTGTCGCTGCGGACCGACGAGACGCGGCGTCGCGGCGCCGAGGTGACCGATGGAATCGCCTATGGATTGGGCCTCCCCGGCCCCTGGGCGGGCTCGGGCGCGACGGGCCGCGAGCGCGAGGCGCGCCTGGTGAGCCGCGACGATCACGGCGCCGTCGATCGCATCGACGACGCCCTCGCCGCGCTGAGCGCCGACGGCGCGGCGATCCTCATCGCCGGCGTCGACGCCGACGAGGCCGCCGCCGCCGCGCGCTTCGCCGAGCAGAACCAGATCCCGGTGTTGCTGCTCCGCCCCGCGGGAAAGGCGGAAATGCCCCCGACCGGTCGCTTCACGTTCCTGCTCGGCGACGATCCCGCGGCCGTCGAGAACGCACTCGCCGCGGCGTTGATCGCCCGGGGCGCGACGCCCGTGGCCATCGTCGCGGAAGACCCCCATCGCCACGGAGCGCTCCCGCCCGAGGTCACCGCCGTGCGCGCGTGCAGCGAGGCGACGAGCCCCTGGAAGCCGCTCGGCGTGGGCGCGATCGTCCTCGGCGCCGCCTGCGCGCGCGAGGCCATCGCCGCCGCCGCGTCGACGCGCATCGTCTTCGGCGCGGCGCTCGAGCTCGGCGACACGGTGTTGCCGACCGGCAGCTTGATCGCGGAAGCAGGGATTTTCCCGATCGATCCGGCGCATGTCGCGTCGGCGATCGCGCCGTGGGTGAAGGATCACGCGGGCCCGCCGAGCTGGTGGGCTGGCCTCGGCCACGACGCCGCCGTGCTCGCGCGAGCCGGCGTTCAGGCCCTCCCCGAGCGCGGTACCGAAGATCCCCGAGAGGTCTCCGAGCGCCGCTCGCTCGCCGCCCAAGCGCTCGCCGCCGCCCAGGCCGACCTCTGGACAACCGCCGCCCGAGGCTTCGGCGGCACGCGGGTACTCCCGCGATCCGTCGTGATCCGCTGACTCTTTCGCCGGTCGAACCATTGCTTCGATCGCGTCGGGCTCGCCGCGCGTCGCTGGCCGGAGTACACCGGATCAGCATGCGTTCTCGATGGATCGCTCCCGCCGTCACCGCGGCCTTGCTGCTCGCTGCGCCGTCGGCGTTCGCCGATCGCATCGCGCTCCTCCCGTCGCACGGCGGCGCAAACCCCGACGCGCGCACGGCCCTCGACGGCGAGCTGACCCGCGCGCTCACGGCCCTCGGTCACACGGTGATCCCCGCGACCGCAGCGGCGTCCGGCGTGATCGATGGAGTGGCCGATTCACCCGAGGAATACCGGCAAGTCGGCGTCGCGATGCACGCCGACTGGGTCCTCGTCGGATCGGTGGAGCCCGCGGTCACGTCGACCCGCGTCGAGCTCGTCGCCGAGCTGATGTCCCTCGGTCGCATCGAGTCCGTCGCGCGCGAGGTCGAGACCGCCAAGGCCGATCCGCAGGTGAAGGAAATGCTCGCGGTGCTGCTCCGCCCCGAGGGTGTGGGATCTGCCGAATTGCCCTGGGAAAAAGGCCTTCCCGTGCCGCCGAAGCCGAAGCCGGTGATCCCGCCACCGCCGCCGCCGCCCCCACCGCCACCACCGCCGCCGCCCCCTCCGGAGCCGCTCTCGCCGAAGCCTGCGGAAGGCAAAGCCGCGATCACTTACCCGCTCGGCCGCGAAGAGGTCTGGCCCGCGTACTCCGGCGGAAAACGCGCTTTCGTCGGCGCAATCGCCGGCTTCTCGCTCCCCGCCGCGCGCCCCGGCGTGGCCGCGGGCAGCGGCGCGTCGCTCACGGGAGCGCTGCGCGGTGGCTACGCGATCGGCGACTCGGGCTTCGAGCCCTTCGCTGAATTCGGAGGCAACCTCGTCGGCCCGCAAGCGCTCTGGATCGCGGGCGGCGCGCGCTTTCTCTTCAGCCCGAGCCTCACCAAGGGCGGCGACGGCGGCTACCGCGGCGGCCCGTTCTTCCTCGGCCCGGAGCTGTTGTTCGGCGCCTTCGTGAAGCTGGCCGGCGCCGACGTGGTGGGCGCGGGAGGCGCGATTTACAGCGGCAAGAGCGAGGCGCACCCGGTCCTCGGCGCGGCCTTCGATCTGGCGTTCGCGCTCTCGTCGTCGTTCCAGCTCGAGGCCCAGCTCGGCAACCTGCGGTGGATCCCGTCGTCGAGTGGATCGCTGCTGCTCGTCGGCGCGACCCTCGGCGGATCGCTGCGCTTCTGAGGCCGCGCGTGCCCGACCCTGCCATCGCTCTGCCGACGCGGCGTCGCACGAGGAAGCTCGCCGAGCGCCTCTCCGCGCTTCTTTTACCGGGTGATCTGGTGATCTTGAAGGGCGACCTCGGCGCGGGAAAAACGTTCTTCGCCCGCGCTCTCGCGCGCGCCCTCGGCGTGCCGCCGTCGATCTCGATCACCAGCCCGACCTTCACGCTGGTGCACGAGATCGAGTCGAAAATCCCGATCGCGCACGCGGATCTGTACCGCTTGAACGATCCGGGCGAGCTCGCCGAGCTCGGCCTGCGCGAGCGTCGCGGCGAGGGTGCGGCGCTCCTGGTCGAGTGGGGCGAGCCCTACATCGCCGCGCTCGGGGGCGACGCGCTGGTGCTCGATCTCCTGGTTTTGCCGGGTGGAAATGGCCGCGAGGCGCGCGTGTCCGGCACCGGCCCGCGCGGCCTGGCCCTCGCCGCAGCGCTCGCGGACCGAAGCGTGGTAGAACCCCGGCCGTGAGCGAGGGCGAGAACTCCGATGCGCGCTGGTGGCAGAGCTCGGCGTTCGAGGGCGTCTTCTACTGGCTCGACAACATCGGCAACATCCTCACGCTGACGGGCCGCACCGTCATCTGGCTGTTCCGCCGCCCCTTCCGGATGAGCCAGATGCTCGCGGCGATGGACTTCATCGGCGTGCAGTCGATCTTCATCGTCGGCCTCACCGGGACCTTCAGCGGGATGGTGGTCACGCTCCAGACCACCTACGCACTCCGCGCCTTCAGCGCCGAGGGCCGCGTCGGCGGCATCGTCGCGGTGTCGCTCACGCGCGAGCTGGCGCCGGTTTTCTCGGCGATCATGGTCACCGCGCGCGCCGGGAGCGCCATGGCCGCCGAGCTCGGCAACATGCGGGTGACCGAGCAGATCGACGCCATCGCCACCATGGGCGTGAGCCCGATCCAGTACC
>JBDTXR010000170.1:0-17441 GCA_040006075.1 Byssovorax sp.
CCATGGGCCCGATCGCGCCGTCGGCGCCTGCCGGTCCAATGGCACCTGCCGGCCCCGCCGCGCCGGCAGGCCCAATGGCACCCGCCGGTCCAATGGCACCAGCCGGTCCAATGGCACCCGCCGGTCCGATGGCACCCGCCGGCCCCGCCGCGCCCGCCGGTCCAATGGCACCTGCCGGTCCAATGGCACCTGCCGGGCCTGCAACACCCGCCGGCCCGATCGGCCCGGCCGCGCCCGCAGGTCCGGTGACGCCCGCCGGACCAACAGCTCCGGTCGGGCCGGCTACACCCGCCGGCCCGATGGCCCCCGCTGCGCCCGCGGGCCCGGTTACGCCCGCAGGCCCCATAGCCCCGGTCGGCCCCGCGGCTCCCGCGGGCCCGGTCGGCCCCGTGGGCCCGATGAGGCCCAGAGTCGGGCCCACCCATTCGCCCTTGTTGTTGATGACCTCGTCACCGCCGATGGACACGCTGGTGGGGTGGATATCCCCGTTCACGTCGGCGGCCATCAGCGCGTAGGGCACGCTCTGCACCGGCGATCGCGGCGACATCTCCGGCGCATTGCCGATGGTGATCCCGAAGTAGCGGAGCGAGCCGTCGAAGACCTTGGGGCCAAACGGGGTCACCGCGCCGAGCGACACCGAGTAATAGCCCTGGTCGAAGACGACGGTGTCTTTCTCCGTCCAGATCGGCGTCGTGGCGTCGGGCGCGTCGTAGATCGAAAAGACGACCGTGAGCGATCCCTCGACGAGGTTGTCGTTGGCGTCGAAGAGCCGCCCCTGCGTGGTGAGCGTCGGCGGGACAGCGGCGCGCGCCGAGGCCTCCGTGGCCGAGATCCCGCCGATCAGCAGCGCCGCAGCAGCCCATCGTCGGAACGTGCGAGCTCTCATGATGTTCGCCTCTCGAAGCGGGCCGCGCGCGCGACATACCGCCTCCACCGTCGAGGCTACGTTCCTTGCTCGGACACTGTCAAGCGCCTCGCCCGAACGCGGCTCCCCGCGCGCTCGCGCCTTCAGGTATCCTGGCCCGATGAGGCTCACGCTCGGCCCCCTGCTCGTCGCGATCGCCTCGCTCCTGCAGACCACGGCGTGCGGGAGCGTCGAGACCTCGACCCCCTCGACCACGAGCAGCGCGGCCAGCTCCACCAGCGGATCCGGCGGCGCCGGTGGCGCGGTGAGCACCAGCGCGAGCGTCACGGCGGGTGTCGGCGGAGCCGGCGGCGCGAGCAGCAGCAGCGCGAGCGCCGCGGTCAGCAGCAGCGACGCCAGCAGCGGCGACGCGAGCAGCAGCGGGACCGGCGGGCCGCCTCCTCCGCCGCTCTGCGCGCTCAGCCTCACCGCCGGACACCACGTCTTCGCCTGCGACGGCGGCATCTCGTACGACGTGGAGATCCCGCCCGCGTGCACCTCGCCGGGGTGCGGCCTCATCGTCGACATCCACGGCTTCACGATGAACGCCGACCTGGAAAACAAGGGGTCGCAGATGCAGGCCCTCGGCAAGAAGAACGGCTACATCATCGTGCAGCCGAGCGCGCCCGGCCTCCCGGCGAGCTGGGATCAGGCCACCCACGCGCCGCTCGTCTACACGTTCGTCGCCGGGCTCGCGAGCGTCCTCGGCGCGGATCCCAAGCGGATCCACGTCATGGGCTTCTCGCAGGGCGGCGGGATGACGTGGCGTCTCGTCTGCGATCACGCGGCCTTCTTCGCCTCGGGCTCGCCCCTCGGCGGCCTCGCCGGGTGCGAGTTCTCGGGCGCCAACGTCCCGAGCGAGGAGGTCCCCATCCTCCAGGTCCACGGCCGCAAAGACGCTGTCGTCAGCTTCCAGAACACCGCGTTGCCCCAGCGCGACGCGGCGCTCGCCTACTGGATGGATGGCCCCGGCGTGGTGATCGAGCAGGACCTGACCCACACCGCCACGCGCTACGTCACCGCGGCGGGCACGCGCTTCGAGCTCTGGGAGCATGACTATGTCGCGGGGAGCTTCATCCTCGGCGGCCATTGTTTCCCGGGTGGAACCGACATCGGCCCGAGCCCGTTTCAGTACGGTTGCACCGCGCCGGGGACGTTCATTTACGGCGAGCTCGCGATGCAATTCTTCCTCGACCACCCCAAGCCGTGATGTCACGACCGAAGCGAGCCGACGCGCCCGTCGGCCGAACTGGACCCGCATGAGCGACGCGAACTCCAAGCCTGATTCTGCTGCCCTCCAGCGCTCGATCGCCGTAGCCGTCGGCTCGGCGCTGCTCGCGGTCGGGTTCACCGTCGCGCTCTTGCCCACCACGCACGCGCCGGATTTCGTGCAGTTCTTCGGGCGATTTCACACGCTCGCCATCCACCTTCCCATCGGCGTGCTCCTCCTCGTCGCCGCGGCCGAGGCGCTCTGCATCGTCTCGCCGAGCAAGCGCGCGCGCCTCGATCCCGCGCTCGATCTCGCGCTCCCGTTCCTGGTCCTCACCTCGGTCGCCGCGTTCGCGCTCGGCATCCTCCTCGCGCGCGGCGGGGGCTATCCTTCGCGGCTCGTCTTGCTTCATCGGAGCTTCACCCTCGCTGCGGTGATCGGCTCGGCGGTGACCCTCGTGGCCTGGGTCCTCGGGCGTCGCGCGGCCTACCGCGGCGCGCTCGGCTTCACCGTTCTCCTGCTCACGGTGGGCGCGCATTTCGGCGGCGCGATGACTCGCGGCGACAGCTACCTCTCGCGCTATGCGCCGCGCTTCCTCCAGCCGCTCATGGGCGGATCGCCTGCAAAAGAGGCCGCGCCCGTCGACTCCGCGCCGGTGATCACCGCCGAGCCGCTGGTCTTCTCCGACGTCCTGCTCCCGATGTTGAAGGAGCGCTGTGTCGAGTGCCACGGCCCCGATCAGGCCAAGGGCGGCCTCCGCGTCGACTCGTTCGCCGCGCTCACCAAGGGCGGCGAGCACGGCCCGGTGATGGTGGCG
Organism: Byssovorax sp.; assembly: GCA_040006075.1. Classification (GTDB taxonomy): domain Bacteria; phylum Myxococcota_A; class Polyangia; order Polyangiales; family Polyangiaceae; genus JANYGI01. Next base: position 2,932 of record JBDTXR010000170.1, read on the forward strand.
GGGCGCGGCGGCGGCAGCTCGCTGGTCGAGCGGATGACGCTCCCCGCCGGCAACGACGAGCGAATGCCGCCCGACAACAAGCCTGCGCCGAGCAACGACGAGATCCAGCTCGTGCGCTGGTGGATCGATCGCGGCGCCTCCGAGACCACGCGGGTGCGCGACGGCGTGGTGCCCGACGGCGCCCGCGCGCTGCTCAGCAAAGCGTCGGTGGCAACGGCGTTGCCCGACGTCAACGCCCCGCCGAAAGACCCTCCGACCCACGCCGCCTCGGCCACCGCGTCGGCCTCGGCTGCGCCCTCCGCGGCGCCGATCGTCGCGCCGGCGGCCCACGCCGGGCCTCGCCTCGTCTGGCGCGACGTGGTCGCCCCGCTCCTCGCCGCGCGCTGCGCGAGCTGCCATGGCGACGCCAAGCAGAAGGGAAAGCTCCGCGTCGACTCGATCGAAGCGCTCGTCGCCGGCGGCAAGGGCGGCCCGGCGATTGTCCCCGGCAACGCGTCGGGCGGCACGCTCATCGCCCGGTCGCACCTGCCGCTCGAGGACGACAAGCACATGCCTCCCGCCAAGGAAGCGCAGCTCGACGCGACCCAGGTCGAGCTGATCGCCTGGTGGATCGGGCAAGGCGCCAACGCCACCGATCCCGCCTCGACCATGCCTTCGCGCTTCGGCAAAATGGCGGCAGTCTCGGCTGTCGCGATTCGCGCTCCCACCGTCCCGACCCCGGCCACCAGCGGCTCGACCGAGCCCTCCAGTCCTCCCGGGCCTCCGTCGCCGGTCGCCGTCACCGGTCCTGTCGACGTCTACGCCGAGCTGATCACACCGATCCTCCGCAAGCGCTGCGGGGAGTGCCACCTGGGCGAGCACGCCATGGGCGGCCTCCACGTCGACAACTACGAGAAGATGGTGGCCGAGCTCGACGTCGTCCCGGGCAAGCCCGACGAGAGCGCCATCATGAAGCGAATGCTCCTGCCCATGACCAGCGACGATCGGATGCCGCCAACGGACAAGCCGCAGGCGACACCGGCCGAGATCGAGGCCGTGAAGGCCTGGATTGCCAAAGGGGCTCGCCGCGATCAGAGCGTCGACGCCCACGAGCTCCCGCCCGAGCTGCTCGGCTCGGTCGAGCGCAAGCCGGCCGGCGTCGACAAGGGCGCTCTCGCCATCGCCGCTCCCGGTGCCAACCCCAGGGACAAGGCCCCTGACACCACGCCTCCTCCGGCCGTCCCGCCCGCGGGCGCCAAGGGCTGCGCGACGTGCTCTGTCGGCGGCCAGCGCGACGCCTCGACGGCCGCGCGATCCCTCGCTGTCGCCGGCGTCCTGGCCCTGGCCTACGCCGCCCGCCGCTCGCGCAAGCGCCCCCGCCGCTGAGCCGGCCCGCCCGGAGCCACCGGATCGGGTCGAGACGGTTCAGCGCGAGGGGGCCACTCGCTTCGTCGGATCGAGCTGGTCGAACAGGAACGTGTACTTGTCGGCGCGCTCGGCCTCGACCTGGGCTCGGCTCGATCCGATGCCGTGGCCAGCCTCGTAGTCGACGCGCAGGAGCACGGGTTTTCCGCTGCCGGTGGCGGCCTGGAGCCTCGCTGCCATCTTCGCGGCTTGCCACGGAGACACGCGAGGATCGGTGATCCCGGTGGTGAGCAAGACCGCAGGATAGAGCCCGCCCTTCTCGACGTGGTGATAGGCGTCGATGCTCTGGAGGATGTGAAAGCCCTCCTCGGTCTTCACCGTGCCAAACTCCGAGGTGTTGAAGGGGCCAATCGGGATCTGCTCGAAACGAAGGGCGTTCGTCATTCCCACGCGGATGACCGCCGCGCCGAAGAGGTCTGGACGTCTGGTGATCGCCCCGCCGATCAGGATGCCTCCGGCGCTCGTGCCCTCGCCGGCGAGGCTCCCCGGGGAGGTGATTTTCTGGTCGATGAGGTAGCGCGCGCAGCCGAGGAAATCCTCGATGGTGTTGGGCTTGGTCGCGAGCTTTCCGCCCTTGTGCCAGTCCTCGCCGTACTCCCCGCCTCCGCGAGCGTGGCAGACGGCGTACACCGCGCCTCGCTCCAGCCAGGCCAGGCTCATGGGATCGAAGACCGGCTCTTCGGTCACGCCGTAGGCGCCGTAGCCCTGGAGCAAGGTGGGGTGGGCCACGTCCTTGCTCAGGTCCTTGCGATGGATGATCGAGAGGGGGACGAGCGTGCCATCGGCGCTCTTCGCCTTGACCTCCTCGGCGGTGATCGCCCCGAAATCCACCTTCGATTTCGCGATCAGCCCGGTGTCCTCGACTGGCACCTTGCGCTTGGGGTCGAAAGAGTAGAGCGCGGGAGAGGCCGTCCAGCCGGTGAGCGCGAAGAGGGCGCCGTCCGCGGCAGGATCGGCCGAGAGCGTGCGCGCCGACCCCTGGATGGGCAGAGCGATGGACTCCACGGCTCCCTTGCCGAACGGCGCGCGGAGAATGCGGGCCACGCCGCCGTCGAGCGCCTCGACGTAGAGGGCGTCTCTGGCCATGGTGAAGCCCTGGATCACCGGTTCGCCGGCCGGGACGACCACCGTCGCGTGCGCGAGATCGGGTTTGGCCAGCGGCGTGCGCACCACCGCGCCGCGCGGCGCGCCGTGGAGGCTGAGCAGGTAGAGATCGCTCCCGTGAACGTCGAGATCGACGATCTCGTCCGCGCGATCGATGATCTTTTTCCACGGGGTCTTCTCGCCCACGACCGACGCTCTCGGCGCCGCATACACCGTGAGCTCGCGCTGCACACCGAACGACATGATCGCCAGCACGTAGCCGCCGTCGTGCGGGGAGAACACCGCCGGGAACACCTCGTCGGGCACCGAGATCGCCGGGGAGACCTCGAATCCAAACACCGCCTTGTCGCTCTCGGGCGGCGTGCCGAGGGTGTGGAGGAACACCCGCGATCGAATGAACCGCTCGGTGTCCGGCGTGCCCGGCGGCAGCTCGCGATCGCGCTTGTAAAAGAAGGCCTTTCCATCGGGTTGCCAGGAGATATCGGCGTAGCGCGCGCGATCGATGACGTCGGGCAGCGCCTTGCCGGTCGTCGTGTCGATGACGTGGATGACGCTCATCTCCGATCCGCTCTGGGAGAGGCCATAGGCCACGAGGCGTCCGTCGCTGGAGGGAACGTAGTAGTCGATGGAGAAGTGCTTGTCGCTCGTGGCCAGCGCGTCGGGATCGACGAGGACGGTGCTCTTGCCCTTCGCGTCGCGGATCTGGAGCTTGAAGGTGTTCTTCCCGGCCTCGGTGCCGAGATAGACAATCTTGCCGCCGCGCTGCCGGGCGCTGGCGAGGAGGCTACCGGCGTTGTCGAGGGCCTTGATCCGGGCGCCGAGCTCGGCGCGGAGCGGGAGCGCGTCGAGGGCGCCGCGGGTGTAGTCGGCCTCGGCCTTCATCCAGGCGGCGAGCTCGGGAGAGTCGGTCTCCATCCAGCGATAGGGATCGATCACCTTCGTTCCAAAATAGGTATCTGCGACCTCGCGCACCGGGGCGACCGGCGGGCCCTCTTTGGCGAGCGCCGACGAGGAGGCGGGCGGCGCGACGCTCGCGGATGGCGGGGGCGGGGCAGGGCCGGGCGCGACCGTGGGAGGCTCACCGCACCCGGCGGCGAGGAGAGCGAGGACGAGAGCGGCGAAGGGGCGAGTGGCGCGCATGGCGGGCGGACGGTAGCACGGAGCGTGGTCCGGCGTGCGCTGGTCGACGCTCCGTTGAACGCGAGAGGCTCAGCCCTTGACGCGGATCGCCCAGGTGAGCTTGGCCAGGCTCTTCAGCACGTTGGGCACGCGCCGGGTGAGGTTGATGGATGGCGCCCGCTTCTCCAGCACGCGGACCGGGATCTCGCGCACGCGGAGGCCGGCGCGGTAGGCGCGGATCACGAACTCGCTCGCGAACACGTCTTTCTCGACCACGCAGGCCTGGGCGATGGGCAAGAGCGGCTCGCGCACGAAGGCCTTCAATCCGTGGGTGTCGGTGCCTTCGAAGCCCAGCATGGTCTTGAGCAGACCGTTGTAGAGCTGGCTCGCGGCGTGGCGCGCCCAGGGCCTGTCGTCCTGCGAGCCCTGGGTGAGCTTGGACCCGATCACCATGTCGAGCTTGCCAGTCTGGAGCAGCTCAACGGCGTGGCGGTGGAAGTCGGCGTCGCAGAGATCGATCTCGTCGCAGATCACGATATCTCCCCGGGCGCGGGCGATCCCGCGGCGGAGGGCGCCTCCGTAGTTGGGCTCGCCGTGGGAGAAGAAGCGGATCTCCGGGTACTTGGTGGCGAGCTCGGAGGCGATGACCAGGGTGTCGTCGCGCGAGCCGTTCTCGGCGAGGATGATCTCGTAGGTCCAGTCGACCGACTCGAGGCGCTCGCGCAGATCGATGACGGCGGCGTGGAGGATCGCCTGCTCGTTATACACCGGGATGACGATCGAGACCTGCGGGCGGCGGGCGCCCTCGGGCAGCACGGAGTCAGGGAATCTCTCGGTCTCGTTCTCGCTCATCGGTCTCTCCGCGGTTCATCGTTCAGTCGAGTCTGCGCTGCCGTCGCGGCGTCGCGGCCGAAATGGAGGGCGTCCTCCATCGACGAGTAATTCCAGCCGCCGTAGCGCCCGGTCGAGAGGATGCTGGCCTCGTCGAGGAAGGGGCGGATCACCTCGAGCGAGGGGAAATAGGCGTGATCGAAGACCACATAGGCATGATCGATGCGGCGGAGCCGGGCGAAGCGCACCGCGCTGACGTCGTGGATGAGCCCCATCTCCACCAGACCGCGCGCGACCTCGGGGAGGAGCGTGTCGAGATCCGGCGCCTCGCGCGAGGCCAGCTCGACGTACAGGCACGCTTTGCCCGGCGGCGCGAGGGCAGGAGAGAAGTGCGAGTAGCATCCCACGCGGTAAAACGGGTACTTCTCCTCCGGGACATAGACCCAGTGGAGAGGCTTCTGGCACGGCGTGTCGAGGGCCACGTCGAGGTAATAGAGGTGCGTGCAGCGGAGGCGCTTCGCGGCGGCGGCCACCGGCGCGGGCGGATCGACCAGAGTGCCAATCAGCGTTTCCATGGGCGCGGTGGAGATCAGCGTTTGGTACTGGACGATCTCGTCCTCGAAATGCAGCTCGCGCGCCTTCCAGTCGATGGCTGTCGGCGCGCGGTTGAGCTCGATTTCAGGCACGGCGCTGGCCAGCCCGCTGGCCAGCGCGCCAATCCCGAGGCGGGGATACACGAAGCGGGTGTTGTAGCCGAGCTCGCGGTCGTTCAGCCCCACGGCGCCGGCGACCACGTCTTCGAGCTTCGGAAGCGGGACGAAGCGCGCGCACCAGTCGGCGGTGATCTCGCTCGGGGGAACCCCCCAGAGCCGCGTGTTGTAGGGGATCATGAAATGGCGGCTGATCCCCTCGCCGAAGTGGGCGTAGCAGAAGTCCTCGAAGGTCCTTGGCGCGGGCGCATCCTTGGCGAAATGGGCTTTCAAGAAGCCCTGGAGGCAGTCGTACGCCACCTGGGGCGGGAGGCCGAAGGTGTTCGCCTGGAAGGGGTAGCGCGTGTACGTGCCGCTCGACCAGATCATCGAGCGCCGCTCGACCTCGACCCAGTCGTCGCCGATCCACGAGAGCACCAGCGCGCGCGTGGCCGCGTCGCGCAGGTGGAGGAGGTGCCCGGTGCGATCGAAGCGAAACCCCTGGTCTTCCAGGGTGATCGCGTGCCCGCCCGCGTGATCGAGGCGCTCGAAGATGCGGAAGGGAACGCCCGCTCGCTTCAGGTGAAACGCGGCCGCCATGCCGGTGAGGCCAGCGCCGAGGATGGCGACGGGCGTGCTGGTTCGAGGCGGGATCGAGGTCGAGGTCGAGGAGCGGGTCATGCGGGTCCGGGCGGGAAAGGCGGCGGACCATAGCAGAATCGAAGCGGGGAGGGCCAAACGTGCGCGGGCCGGTAGACGGACGCCCTGAAAGAGATAGCCTCGCTCGCGGACCTCACCTTCAATGATGATCCGCCCCGTCCTCGTTGCGGCAGCCACGCTGCTGATCGCGCTCCCCGCGCGCGCGGCGCAGGAGCACAGCGCGGTGACGCTCACCTACCTTCCGAGCCGCGCTGTGGTCGCCGTCTGTCCCGAGGCGGACTACCTGCAAAACGAGGTCTTCGTGAGGCTCGGGTACGAGCTGTTTCAGCCGAGCGCGCCGAAGCATCTCACCGTGAAGCTCGATCGGACGAGCGGCGGATTCCGCGCCGTGGGCGAGATGGTGGACGACGACGGGAAGGTCGTGTTTGCCCGAACCTACCCGGCGATGGACTGCACGTTCGCCGTGTTCTCCGTGGCCGTCGGGATCTCGATCCACTTCATGCAGCCTCCCGAGCCGTCGGCGCCCCCGCCGCCCCCGCCGCCCCCGCCGGAGCCCCCGAGCCCCGCGGAGACTCTGCCGTCGAGCCCGCCGGAGCTCGAGCCGGCGGAGCTGCCGCCTGTGCCGGTCGCACCGCCCCCGCTCCCGCCGGGGCGCCGCTTCCAGGCGGGCTTCGCCTCCGTGTTCTCGATCGGCACCGCGCCGACGGTCGTGGGCGGCGTCGGAGGATTCCTCGGCGTCCGCTGTCCCACCGTGTCGCTGGCGCTCGAAGGGCGCGCGCTGTTCGCTCCATCCGCGACGATCGAGCAAGTAAAAACGCGCGACGGTTATCACTTTACCTATACCGCGCTCTCCGGGTCGGTCTGCCATCAGCCCGGATGGTTCTTTGCGTGCGCAAGAGTAGAAGCCGGCAATCTATCTTTCGGCAACGCCCAGGTCAGGCTCAATCCATCTCAGATGATAATCCTTGGCCTTGGCGCGCGATTCGGCGGAGACATTCGACTCACAAGCTCACTCGCGCTTCGTGCGTATATCGAGCTTCTCGGACAACCACTTCCTGGACGCTTCGGCAAAATGCCAGGAAGCTCCATCCTGTGGATCCAGACCGGAGTATCCGGCTCGATCGGCCTTGGCCCCGTATTTACTTTTTCGGGCATCTGAGCAAGGATACGTCAATGCATCGCAAGCCTTCAAAGCAGTACCAATGGCAGGGATTGATGCTCTTCGCAATGGTGCTCTTCGGCGCGACGGTATCGATTGCAGCGAGCGCGAGCGGATGCGGCCCCAACGACGTCTTCATCCACGAATGTCCTGACGCGGGGCCGCAAGACGGGGGAGATGCCGGCGAAGACGCTGGGCCCGTGGATCCGGTTTGCAACGAGGTGTAGCCATGACAAGAACCAGCGCGAAGATTCGTACGCGGGCCGCTTTGGTGTTCTCGGTAACGGCCGCCGCTTTTGGCTGTGGGACGAATGACGTGTTCATCCACGAAGATACCGGATCGGGAGGAGGTGCGGGCGGAGGGTGCCAGGGGCAGTGTGCGCCGCTCGGCCCGGTGGAATGGCTGGGTCCAGCTCTCCTGTGGATTGGTCAGGAAGGCCAGGCGCCCGAGTGTCCCGCCAGCGCGCCTGTCCAGGGATCGCCGGTCTTCGCCGACCTGAATTCGCCGACCCTCTGCGGCGCCTGCAAGTGTGACGCGCCTTCGGGATCTTGCGCACTTCCGACGACGCTGACCGCAGCATCAGCGCAGTGCCCGGGAACCGCGCCAGGTGTCACGCAGACGCCTTTCTATGCGCCGGCAGGATGGGATGGGTCGTGTACAACCGCGAACCCGATCCCCGCGAAGCTGATGTGCCTCGGCGGCAACTGCGTCCAGTCGTTGACGATCGCACCGTTGATCCTCACGGAGACTCCTTGCGGGGTGACCGTGGAGCCAATCGCGGCAGACCTGCCGTACACCTGGGGAACCATGGCGCGCTCGTGTCGCGGCGTGCTCTCGGGAGAGTGCGGTAACCCGAACGAGGTATGCACGCCGGCCGTCGAACCCGGCTTTGCTCAGTGCCTCGTCCACGTCGGGGATAAGGAGTGTCCAGGCGCCTACTCTGTCAGGCATGTCTTCTACGATGGGTTTGTCGACACGCGCGCTTGCACCGCGTGCGCGTGCAGCGCCCCGATCGGCGGCGCTTGCTCCGCGGTTGTTTCGGTCTTCAAAGACGACGCCTGTTCTCCGTCCGCGCTCGTGGTCGCGGGCACCATCGATGCGACTGGCCCCGTGTGCCTTGATGTCGCGCCCTCCGGACAGGCCCTCGGGAGCAAGCTCGCGACGGCGCCGGTGTATGCGCCGGGCGCCTGCCAGGTCAGCGGAGGAGAGCCCACGGGGCAGGCTCTCCCGGCGGAGCCCTCCACCTACTGCTGTTTGCCGTGAGCAGAGACCACTGTAGGCGAACCTGCCACAAATCGACGGGAGCCCCGAGAAAGTATTCTCAGAATCTCGATCTGACGACACGGAGGAAGCATGCGCAGAAATAGAATGTTCGTGATGAAGCTCGGGGTTCCAGCGCTGGCGCTCGCCGCCGCCTGCGATCCGGTCTTACCCTCTCAACCCACCGAGGCGATCGTGCTTTGCGGCTCCACCTGCATATCAGGAACGGATCCTTCCAACACCGTGAGCAAGACCACGGGCGGCGTCGCCACCTACGCCTGGGGCACGGACGAGCTGTTCCCGCCGGCCGCGGATCCTTATGGCACCGATCACCGCCTCACCTGGACGGCATCCACTCCCGACCAGATCCTGATCGCGTTCGACACCGACTTCAGCATACCTCTGCCCGATCCCAGCTGCCCAGGGTGCTCGGAGCCTTATAACTGGAGCTTCGTCTCGTTGCCTGGCACCGGTGGCCAGGTGGAGAAGAAGTACAATTTCGCCAGCTTTCAGAACGGCGGCGTCGGGTTCACCACCGGACACCTGATGCGCGTGGACCGCGGGGCTTGCCGCAGCTTCGTCAACTGGGGCTTTCTCTTCGAGCAGGTCAAGCAGAAGCTGGACACCGCGGTCGGCTGCGCGATGCAATGCGCGATCGGCATCGGAAGCGCTCCGCACCAGATCAACCGGACGATGGTGGACATTCAGCCGCACTTCACCGGCGTACACGACGACGTAGAGCACGGGATTTTGCTGACGGCCACCTACCAGGCCGAGTCCCAGTACGGCGTCTCCGACGAGGTGACCATCAACCCCGTGTATACCTTCGGCGTCGATCCGGCGACGGGCCGACTCGGCATCGAGGTGGCCCAGCTCGGCGTGGTCACCTTCAACGACGTGATGAAGGCCAAGGTCGAGGCCGCGCTCTCCACGCGCTTCGTGGAGGCTCTGCGAGCATTCGCGGATCCGCAGGCGTTCCCGGCGGAGAAGATGTTGAAGCCCATATTTTCCGACAAGCAAGCCTCCCTGGCCTCGCAGCAGGCGTTTTGCTTCGGCAAGGCAACCGTCCTGAAAAACGGCGAAATAGAAGCGTTCAACCTGCTGCACTCGCGTCTCACGCAGAACGGCCACCCGGAGCCCGAGGCGACGGACGTCGCCAACCTGGCGCTGAGCGCGCTCGAGCCCAGAAACTTTTCCTGCGAAGCGACGTTCGGCGAGCCCAACAGTCAGTGTGTAATCCGCTCGACCTACAAGCGGCTCTATGCATTGCCGACGCTGGGTGTGGAAGCCGTACACGCCGACCGTGGGGAAGCAGCGCTGGTCGCGCTCTACCAGATATTCGGTGGCGGCAGCCCGCCCTGGGCGACCTGCGAGGTGCCTATTAAACCCGCGTATCCTGACGGTGCCGTGCCGCGGGACAGTGGCAGCGCGCCCGAGATGAATGTTGCGGAGGACGAGTGTTTTCCCTGCCCATGAGCCAACACGACTCGCGAGGACATCTGCGTGTACGCTAGAACAGGCACTCAACGCGGTCTCGGTATGCTGCTCTGCGCCGCCGCGCTCAGCGCGTGCGGCGCGCGCTCCTCGCTGCTGGACGTGGACACCTGGCTCGAAGGCGAGCGCAAGGATCAGGCGAGCGGGGGCGGGCAAGGCGGGCAAAGCATTGTTCCGCTCGATCCCGCGCACAACGAGCCATGTGGGAAGGCGCTCCGGGGTCCGCTCATGGTCCGCGTCCCTTTGCCGGACGGGGGCTCGTTCTGCATCGACTCGACCGAGGTCTCCAACCTGCACTACAGAGCCTTTCTCCAGGCGAATTATCCTCGCTCGCAGCAGCCGTCGTACTGCGCGTGGAACGACGATTATGCCTCGGCGTTGACCGTACCAACTCCTGCAGACAACCTCCCCGTGGTCGGAGTGGACTGGTGTGACGCTCGCGCCTACTGCGCCTGGGCGGGCAAGCGCCTTTGCGGCAAGATCGGGGGCGGCCACATCGTGTTGGGGAGCCCGGGCGACCCCAACGCCGTCGATCCGCTCGAGGAGGAGTGGGCGTATGCCTGCACGGCGGGGGGAACACGCACCTACCCCTACGGGAATGACTACGACAAGACGGCTTGCGTGACATTTGACTATGGCGTTACTCCCGTTCCGGCAGACTCGACGTTCGTGCTTCGCCCGATCCGGGAAGCGAAGAAATGCGAGGGCGGGTTTCCCGGGCTCTACGATATGGGCGGCAATGCCACAGAATGGGTCGACGAGTCGAACAACTTGACCGGCAAGAGCGACATCATGGCCACGTTCGGCGCCGACTATGCCAGAGCAAAGGCCTTTACGAAGTGTGTCGATCGGTCTGGCAATTTTCGCGAAGAGCGCGACGGGGGCACGGGGATCCGCTGCTGCAAGGACGGGCCGTGAGGCGCACGAGCACCACTTGATATGATCCTCCACGTTCTCACCTGGCTCCTGATCGCGGTCCTGCTCGGCGCCCAGATCCACGCGCTCGTCGCGCTCGCCTGGGTCGCGGCCGGTCGCGCGAAGCCCCCGATTCAGCGGCGTAAGCTGGCCGTTCGCTGCGCCGCGTCGGCGCTCGTGCTCATCGTGGTCTCCGTCGTGGCCGGCGGCGCCTCGATCGCCGCCGGATGGTCGAGCGGCGCCGTCGATCCCTCGCAGCGCGCGACGCTCCTGGCCAATTTCATCTCCGAGGTGTTGAATTGCCTGGCGGCCGTGGTCCTCGGCTCGGCGTTCCCGCTCGTGGCGGCGCTGGTCCTCGCCCTCCTCGCGCGGCGCGCGGCGCGACAATCGGCAGGGCCATGACGATTTTTTTATCAGAACCCGGATCCGGCGACACCTGGGAGGGATGACACCGGCAGACGCTGCGGAGCTGGTCCGAGGATGGTTCGAGCAGCACGCCTCCACGATCGGGCGGGCGCTCACGTGGTATGGCATCCGGTCCGTGCAAGATCGGGCGGACTTGACGAACGACGTTTTCCTGGCCGGCTACATCGCCCTCGTGCGCGGCGAGACCATCGACAACCCTCGCGCCTGGCTCTGGGCGTGTGCCAGGAAGCACGCAAGCAACCATCGTCACAAGGCACTGCGGCGGGCGCTCGCGGGGGCCAAGGAGATACCCAGCGCGATGCCGACCCCGGAGCAGATCGTCGAGCACAGGGAGATCTTGCGCCGGCTCTTCGACTGTATCGACGAAGAGGCGCAGCGACTCGTCTTCGACGTGAAGATCGCCGGGCTTTCATGGGAAGAGATCGCCAGAGAGCGAGGGATCTCGGTGAACCATGAGCGAGTGTGCAGGTGCAGAGCCCGGCACTGCGCTCGAATAAGGCGCGGCAAACGGCTGCGCCGCGCTACGGAGCGCTGGTGTAGAGGTAGTCCCAGACCGGGGCAAACACGTAGCTGGTCCCCATCTTCGGCGAGGTCCCGCCGGCCTGGACCGACGAGTGGCCGTCCGAGGTCGCCGCGGAGGTCTCGAGTCGATGCGTCCCGCCGAACGGCGGCATGGCGCCGTCGACCGTGGTGGATTTCCCCGGTAATCCCAGCGATTCGAACGCGGCGAGGTGCCCCGGGTGCTGGGGATCGGCGGTGTGGGAGAAGCCGTAGAACAGACCTACCGGCGTCATCGGCGTCTTCTTCAGCCACGCTTGATCGGTGTCGAGAGGGCCCGAGAGCATGACCACGCGGTTGGTCAGGCGATGGAGGCCAATCACGCCGGACGTGCTCGCGCCGTGGGAGATCCCCGAGATGATGATCTTCGACCAGCGCGGTTTGTCGCCGTCGAGGTAATAGGCCCAGTCGCCCTTGGGGTTCTTGGTCTGGAGGTAGGCGAGGCCCTTGGCGACGCGGGTCTCGATGCTCTCGGGCGGGGTGATGGTGATGAAGGGGTGGTGATCTTGCCCGTCGAAGGCCTCGAGTCGACAGCCCTCGATGTCGGCGCCGCAGTTGCCAATTCCGTAATCGCTGGTGTAGCAGGGGCCGAGGACGTGGAAGCCCAGGCCGGCGAGCACCTGCTCGTGGGCCGTCGATCCGCAGGTGCCCGGAGCGCCCGCGCCGTGGAGATAGACCACGAGGAGGCCGCGCGGCGTGACCCGGGTGTCGAGGTAGGCAGGCTGGACACCGAGCCTGGTCTTGGCCGCGGGATCGGCGTCGTCGGGCTTGAAATTGAGGGTGTAGAGCTGGGGATCGCTGGTATCGACGTTGGGCCCGGGATCGGTCCCGCCCGCGCCGCCCGTCCCCGTGGATCCGGTGGTGGCGACGGCTCCACCGGTGCCTTGCGCCATTCCGCCGGATCCGCCCGTCCCCGTGGCTCCGCCGCCCGTTCCCGCGGAGCCGCTGGTGCCCAGGGTCGTTGTCGGGAGCGCGCCGGAGCACGCCGGCGCGACCGCGAGCGGCAGGGTGAGCAGGGTCATCGTCAGGAGGCCAGCGCCGATACGGCCGCTCCCGAGGTGCCTCGTGAATCTCGACATGGAGTCTCTCATGGTGCTTTGCCCTTCTCGCAGGTGACGTCGCCGGTGCGGGTTCCCCCCTTCGATCCGCCGGGGTGATGGCAGACCAGGAGCTCGGTGTGGCCGCAGCCGGAGGCCTCGATGACCTCGTAGCCGATGTACGTCGCGAGCTTCGCTTCGCGGCGATCGGCCTGATCTCTCTGCCACTTCGCGTAGCGGCCGGGATCGCGCTTCACCTCGTCGGGCGGCGTCGCCGGCGCATCGCTCGCGCGGACGAGGACCTGCGCGGGCTGGAGATCGGCGCGCGATTTCACCTCGACGCGATCCTCGGGGCAGCTGTAGCGCGCGGCAAAATCCTCGCGCGCGCCGGAGCTGAGCTGCTTGCACGCCATCGCCGCGAGCGGGAGGGCGAGCAGGCACGCCGCGGCGACGAGCGGTCTTCGCATGCGAGCGAGGTTAGCAGGCCTCGCTAGATCGAGGCGCTCCGGGCGCTATCGCGCAATTTCACTCCTGCAACGCGCGGCGCAGCGCGGCATGCGATCCCCGCGCGAAGAGCCTTCAACCAATTGGCTCGCGGGGCGGGAGCGACTAAGCGAAAGAGGCCGGAGCGGCTCACCGCGCTCCGACCGCCCTTCAACGTTTCGAGGTGCTCCGATGTCGACGTCGCGTCGCAAATCCGTGAAAATCACCGGCAAAGTCCTCTATCTGACCGAGGACGCGGAGCTCTTGAAGCAGCAGCTCAAAGGAGAGGCGATCGCGTTCGATCCCGAGCGTCACGCGCTCGTGAACAACATCTCGACCGACGAGCTGACGCCGGGCTGGGTTTGCTACTACTACGACGAGACGCTCGCTCGGTACTGCCTGGTCGGCCTGCGCGGCGGCGTGATCCAGCGCGACGACGTGAAGAACGGCGGCTTCGAGATCATCGTCAGCGGGCGCTCGAAGGGCTGCGGGAGCTCGCGCGAGACGGCGCCGTACTCGGAGCGCGAGTCGGGGATCAAGATCGTCGTCGCGAAGAGCATCGAGAAGATCTACGGGCAGAACTGCCAGAACATCGGGCTGCTCACCACGACCGACTTCGGCATCGTCGAGCGGGCGATGCGCGGCGAGGAGATCCCGATCAGCGAGTTCACGCGCGGGCTCGATCCGATCAGCGCCGACGTCGTCGAGCACGGCGGACTGTTCGCGTACAACGAGGCGCGGCTCGCGGGCGAGGTCCACCCGCCGACGATCACCACGGCGCCGCGGGCGATGACCCTGTGCGAGAAGATCCTGGCGCGCCACGCGATCGTCGACGCGCGTCAGGGCTTGCTCGGCGTGGCCGCGGTGCAGCCGGGCGACGCGATGTTCGTGCGGACCGACGTGCGCTTCTCGCACGAGTACGTGACGCCGATGGCGGAGTCGCTGTTTCGCGCGAGCCTCGGGCCCGACGCCAAGGTGTCCGAGCCCGAGAGCGTATTTGCGTTCCGCGATCACCTCACCTTCCTCGACAAGGTGATGTCGGACTCGCACGTGAAGCTCGGCCTGCGCGAGCAGTCGCAGTCGCTGGCGACCGTGCAAGAGGCCTTCACGAAGAAGCAGCACATCAAGCTGTATGGCGAGGTTTTCCGCGACGGGAAGCTCGTGGGCTCGGAGGCCATCTGCCACAACATGGTGATCGAGCAGATCGCGCTCCCGGGCCAGGTCGTCGCCGGGACCGACTCGCACACCTGCATGGCGGGCGCGCTCGGGTGCTTCGCCTTCGGCGTGGGATCGACCGACATGGCCAACGCCTGGCTCACGCGCGACGTGCGCGTGGCGGTGCCGGAGTCGGCGCGCTTCAACCTCCACGG
>JBDTXR010000171.1:0-17422 GCA_040006075.1 Byssovorax sp.
TCTCGCGCTTCTCGGACGGCGAGACCTTCTGCGTGATCCAGGAGAACGTGCGCGGCGTCGACACCTACGTCGTGCAGCCGACCTGCTCGCCCGTGAACGACAGCGTGATGGAGCTCTTGATCATGGTCGACGCGCTCCGACGCGCGTCCGCCGGCTCGATCACCGCGGTCATCCCGTACTACGGCTACGCTCGTCAGGATCGCAAGGTCGCGCCCCGCACGCCGATCACCTCGAAGCTGGTGGCCGATCTCATCGTCGCCGCCGGGGTCAACCGCATCGTCGCGCTCGACCTCCACGCCTCGCAGATCCAGGGCTTCTTCAACATCCCCTTCGACCACCTCTTCGCGATGCCGGCGCTGCTCGACCAGCATCTGCGCGAGAACTACGGCCGCGACTGCGTGATCGTCTCGCCCGACGCCGGCGGCGTCGAGCGCGCGCGGGCCTACGCCAAGCGCCTCAACGGCAACCTGGCGATCATCGACAAGCGCCGCGAGCGCGCCAACGAGAGCGAGGTCATGCACATCATCGGCGAGGTCGAGGGCCGCCGCTGCCTGATCCTCGACGACATGATCGACACCGCCGGCACGCTGGTGAACGCCTCGAACGCGCTGCTGAAGGCCGGCGCGAAGAGCGTCGCCGCCTGCGCCACCCACGCGGTGCTCTCGGGCCCCGCGGTCCAGCGCATCAAGGAGAGCTCGCTCTCCGAGGTGGTGATCACCAACTCGATCCCCCTCTCCGAGGAGGCCCGCGCCACCGGGAAATTCAAGGTCGTCTCCGTCGCGCGCCTGCTCGCGGAGGCCATCCGTCGCATCCACCACTCGGACTCTGTCAGCAGCCTTTTCGTCTAGTCGTCCATCAACAGGAGCACGCAGCGAAGGCGGGGAAGGGAGCGCTCCCTGACCCCGCCCGAGGCGTGCCGACCACGTGTCCTTGCGGCGCGTCGTAGCCTCGGCTATAGCGCCGCGCCCCTACCCCAAGATCGAGAGAAGCCGTCATGTTGGAGATCATCAAGCTCACCGCGTCCCCGAGGCCTGCGCACGGCAAGGGCGCCTCCCGCCTGCTCCGCCGCGCCGGGCAGATCCCCGCGATCGCCTACGGCCGCGAGCTCGCGGCCACCTCGCTCGCGATCTCGCCGAAGGGCCTGCTCCAGGTTCTCCAGTCGGAGCACGGGCAGAACTCGGTGGTCGAGCTCGCCGTCGACGGCGGCTCGAAGCTCACCGTCATGGTGCGCGACTACTCGTACCACCCCGTCACGCGGGCCCTCCTCCACGCCGACTTCATCCAGGTGAAGCTCGACACCCCGGTCGCGGTCGAGGTGCCCTTCCGCACCACCGGCAAGTCCAAGGGCCTGGTCTCGGGCGGCATCCTCCAGCAGATCTTCCGCAAGCTCCCCGTGAGCTGCTTGCCCGAGCGCATCCCGGCCTTCCTCGAGGTCGACGTCACCGATCTCGACATGGGCGAGTCGCTCAAGGTCAACCAGCTCAAGCTCCCCGAGGGCGTGTCGATCCGCCTCCCGGAAGACCAGACCATCGTCGTCGTCGCCGCGCCCGAGAAGGGCGGCGAGGAAGAGGCGCCGAAGCCGGGCACTGCGGCGGCCGGCGCCGTCGCTGCGGCCGGTGCCAAGGACGCCAAGGGCGCTGCTCCGGCGGCCGCTGCGGCGGCCAAGGGCGCTGCCCCGGCCAAGGGCGCTGCTCCGGCGAAGGCCGCCGCGGCCCCCGCACCCGCGAAGAAGAAGTAAGAGCAGGCTCCAAGCTTCTTTTCTGCGGTAATCGAGGCGGGGCGTCCTTCGGGAGGCCCCGCTTCTTTTTGTTCGACGCGGGGTCTCTATGTTGTTGCTGGTGGGCCTCGGGAATCCGGGCAGAGAGTATTCGTCGCATCGCCACAACGTCGGCTTCATGGCCGTCGACGAGCTCGCGCGCCGCGCCAAGGCCGACGCGTTTCGAGAGAAATTCTCGGGCGAATATGCCAAGGGCGAGATGCTCGACGAGCAGCTCGTCTTCCTCAAGCCCATGACCTACATGAACGAGTCGGGCCGGAGCGTGCAGGCCGCGATGACGTTCTTCAAGGTCCCTCCGAAGGACGTGATCATCCTCCACGACGAGCTCGATCTCCCCTTCGGCGACGTGCGCCTCAAGATGAGCGGCGGCCACGCGGGGCACAACGGGCTGCGATCGATCATGGCGGTCATGGGCCCCGACTTCGGTCGCCTCCGCCTTGGCATTGGCCGCCCGCCCGCCGGCTTCCGCGGC
The DNA here is from genome assembly GCA_040006075.1 of Byssovorax sp. GTDB lineage: Bacteria > Myxococcota_A > Polyangia > Polyangiales > Polyangiaceae > JANYGI01. The sequence goes on from JBDTXR010000171.1 coordinate 2,250, forward strand.
GAGATCGCCGACTACGTCCTGTCGAGCTTCGACGCCGTCGAGCGCGCCACCCTGCCCGACGTGATCAAGACCTCGGGCGACACCGTGCTCGACGTGATCCGCCGCGGATTCGAGGCCGCGATGAACGCGCGCAACACCCGACCCAAGGCCCCGAAGAAGCCAAAGGACCCCGCTCCGCCTCCCGAAAAGGCTTGAAAAAGCGGGTACTGAACAGCGCAATCATCCTTGCGTTCGCCGCCGCGGTGCCGTAAGACGCGCGCCTTCGCCCGGGGGCTCCTCCCCGCGCGCTCCTCGCTCCGGGCGTAACGCACCGGGGCCTTTGGCCAAGAGGAAACTGCATGAGCCGAGCAATCACGGGCCCGAACCGCGCCCGAGAGTACGAAACGATTTACATCCTCAAGCCCGATATCGACGCCGACAGCGCCGAGAAGATCGGCAGCCGCCTCGCCGAGGTCGTCGGCCGCGAAGCCGGTCGCCTCACCAAGGTCGAGAGCTGGGGCCGTCGCCGCCTCGCTTACGACATCGGCAAGCAGCGCCGCGGCGTCTACATGTACCTGAAGTACCTGGGCGGCGGAAAGGTCGTCGCCGAGATCGAGCGCAACCTGCGCCTCTCGGACAGCGTGATGAAGTACCAGACGGTGCTCGTCCGCTCCGACGTCGTCATGGAAGGCCTCGAGATCGCGGAAGAGGACGTCCGCTTCGAGCGGCTCGAGCTCACCCCGATCGAGGAAGAGCGCGACGAGTCGCGCGAGCGTCAGCTCGGCCTCGTCGAGCCGGAGCGCCGCGAGATGCGCAGCCAGGAAGTCGCCGCGGAGCCGGACGAGGCGGAAGCCGAAGCCGGAGCCGAAGCCCCCGAAGAGGAAGAGGAGAGCTGAGCGATGAACCAGCGCAGCAATTACGAAGGCGGCGGCCGCAGCGGCGGCGGCGGCGGCTACGGTGACGATGATCGCGAGTTCGGCCGCACGCCGGACCTCAACGCCGACGCCCCCGGGCGCCGTCGCATGGGCCGCAAGCGGGTCTGCCGCTACTGCGCCGACAAGGCGATGATCATCGATTACAAGGACCCCCAGGCCCTCAAGTACTTCATCTCCGAGCGCGGCAAGGTCGTGCCGCGTCGGATCAGCGGCAACTGCGCCCTGCACCAGCGCAAGGTCACGCTCGCCATCAAGCGCGCGCGCCAGATCGCGCTGCTGCCCTTCACGGTCACGGCGTAGGCAAGGAGGACACCCATGGCTCACCACATCCACGTCGTCCTCACCGAGGACTTGAACCTTGGCAAGAGCGGCGAGCTCGTTCGCGTTCGCTCGGGCTACGCTCGCAACTACCTCGTTCCCCGCGGTCTCGCCATCGGCGCGACCAAGGAGAACGTCGCGCGGATCGAGCACGAGAAGAAGGTCGCCGAGTCCCGCAACGCCAAGCTGAAGAGCGAAGCGGAGGCCCTCGCCGAGTCCCTCAAGAGCGTCAAGCTCACGATCACGCGCCCCGTGGGCGAGGGCGACCGCCTCTTCGGATCGGTCACCTCGCGCGACATCGAGGAGGCCCTCGCGGCCGCCGGGCACGTCGTCGATCGCCGCCGCATCACCATGGAGCCGATCAAGACCCTGGGCGCGCACCAGGTCACGATCCGGCTCGCGACCTCGATCAGCACCACGGTCGAAGTCACCGTCGCCAAGAAGAGCTGAGCACCGCGAGAGACGAAGGGAACCGGCCGGCTACCGCAGGTTTCTTTCGTCGCTCGAATCGGCTGAAATTCGGCCACCGCTCGCTCGAATCCCTCCCTATACTCGTCCGGCAAAACCGGGCTGCGCGGCGCTCATCGCGACGCCGGCCCGGGTTCGCCGGGGCGCGCTCGTCGCCTCGAACCTCGGCGCCCCTCGCGGGGAGCCGGAGCTCGCCGAATGACCGCCGCTTACGACCAGATCCTCGAGGTGCTCCTCCGGCACCTCTCCCCGACCAACGCCGAGGGCACGCTCCTGCGGAGCATCCGCGAAGCGGGCCTGCGCGCCGAGGGCCTCTCGTTGAGCGATCTCCATCAGCTCCTCCCCAGCCTGGAGCGGCGCATCCGCCTCTACGTCGATCCCGTGCGCCACACGCGCATCGCCCAGGAGCTCGCCGAGATCGGCGGCGGCCGCCCCTCGCGCCGCACGCGCACCCTGGCAATCAAGAACGAAGCCGACATCAGCGAGGTCCGCCGCGTCGCCAAGACCATCTGCGAAGGCGCGGGCGCGCGCACCTTCATCACCCACAAAATCGTGACGATCGTGAGCGAGCTGGCGCGCAACATCGTCCACTACACGCCCGGCGGCACCATCGAGGTCGGCGTCATCCGCGACAAACCCCCGCGCTGCTCCATCCTGGCCATGGACGGCGGCCCGGGGATCCTGAACCTCGAAGAGATCATGGCCGGCCGCTACAAGAGCAAGACCGGCATGGGGCGCGGGCTCATGGGCGTGAAGCGGCTCGCCGAGCGCTTCAAGATCAACCCGGGCCCGCCGGGCACGCGCATCGAGGTCGAGGTGGACCTGTGACGCCGCGGACCGAGCATCGCAGCGTGCCCCGCGAAGGCGAGCGCGAGTGCGGCGACATCGCGGTGGTGCGCGCGGCCGACGGGATCACGCTCCTCGCCGTCGTCGACGCGCTCGGCCACGGCCCGCTCGCGGCGGCGGCGGCGCGCATCGCGGCCAAGCACCTCACCGAAGCGCCGCTCGCGAGCGGCCTGCTCCCGCTCGTGGACGGCTTGCATCTGGCTCTGAAGGGCTCGCGCGGCGCCGCGGCGATGATCCTCCTGCTCACGCCGGACGGCCGCCTTCACGGCTGCGGCGTCGGCAACGTCGAGCTCCGCGCCGTCGGCTCGCGCGTCCCCAGCGTGCTCACCCCGGGGGTGCTCGGCGCCTCGATCAACCGGCTTCGCACCTTCGAGGCCCGCGTCACCGTTGGCGATCGCCTGGTGATCTTCTCCGACGGCCTCTCCTCGCGCATGGAGCTCGATCGCATCCGAGCCCTCGCGCCCGGCCCGGCCTGCGACGCGCTCATGACCCAGTATCGCCGCCCCCACGACGACAGCACGGTGCTCGTCACCGACCTCGAGGCTTGAGAGTCACCATGGAACTTCGAAGGTTACCCATCATCAAGCTCTGGGATCGGATCGTCGTCCCGATCCAGGGCGAGATCACCGACGAGCTCGCCGAGCTCCTCAGCAACGAGGTCCTCAAGGTCATCCACGAGAGCGGCGCGCGCGGCCTGGTCCTCGACCTCACCGGCGTGTGGATCATGGACAGCCACCTCTGCTCGGTGATCTCCAACCTCGCCGGCGCGGCGAGGCTCATGGGCACGCCGACCATCATCTGCGGCCTCAGCCCCGAGATCGCGATGACCCTGCAAACCATGGGCGTCGAGCTCCAGTCGGTGCGCACCGCGCTCAGCCTCGAGCAGGCGCTGGGCATGCTCGGGCTCGAGGTGCGCCGCGCCGAGGAAGACGAAGAATCGGACGCCGACGACTGGCAGCCAGCCGATCGAGCGGTGATCGAAGGCCCACCGCAGCGCAAGCGCGGCTCGTCGTCGCAAGCGTGAGAGACATGAACAACGACAAAATCGCCACCGACATCCACGACCGCGTCGCGGACATGCTCAGGGTCCTCTCCGCCGTCGGCACCGGCGAGTACGGCGATCGCCTGCCCACCGACCTGCCCGCCGAGCACCCGCTCGCCGCGCTCTACGTCGGCGTGAACGAGATGATCGAGGCGCTGGCCTCCGAGCAGCAGCGCGCGGTCGAGTACCAGCGCGACCTCGAAGAGAAGCTCAACACCATCGAGCTCCAGCGCGCCGCGATCCGCGAGCTCTCCACCCCGATCATGGAAGTCTGGGAGGGCATCCTCTGCCTCCCGGTCGTCGGGATCATGGACTCTTCCCGCAGCGCCGACATGACCGACGCGCTCCTGAAATCGGTGGTCAGCACCCGCGCCCGCTGCACGATCATCGACATCACCGGCATCGAGGTGATGGACACCAGCACCGCCGATCACTTCATCCGCATGGCCAAGGCGGTGCGCCTCCTCGGCGCCGAGTGCGTGCTCACCGGCATCAACCCGCAGATCGCCCAGACCATCGTTCACATGGGCGTCGACATGGAAGGAGTCACCACGCACCGCAGCCTGCGCGACGCGCTCACCCACTTCGTCGGCCGCCACATCAAGGTCCCCCCCTCTCGCCGCTGACCGACTTTTGCCGTACTTTCGCATCGATCACGAGGTGTCTGTCTTCGCGCCGCGCCGCTGCGCGCGCGACCTCGCCACCTCGCTCGGCTTCGACCGCCGCGCCGCGATCGAGCTGGCGATCGCCGTCACCGAGCTCGGCTCCAACATCGTGAAATACGGCGTGCGCGGCGGCATCACCGTCGAGCCCAGCAGCGATCCCGACCGCGGCGTGGGCGTCCAGATCATCGCCGAAGACGAGGGCCCCCCCTTCTGCGACTTCGAGATCGCGTTGCTCGACGGCTGCGACGACCGCGGCCCGCTCGACCCGATGACCTTCCTGAAGCGCCACGGCATCGGCGCCGGCCTCGGCGCGGTCAAGCGCTTCACCGACACCATCACCCTCGAACCCGCCTCCGACGGCGTGAGCGGCAAGCGAATCGTCGTGGTGCGGTATCTGAAGCGATAGCGAGCCTGCGAGACCCGGCGGAGATTTTTTTGCGCGTTTCGAAGCGAAGCGCTCGCCCTTCGTTCTCGATCTCCATCTGGACAGCGCCGGAGCCCACGTCACGGCCGCGATCGACTGACCGGCGCAGCGATCTTCGGATAGGTTGCGTCCTGAGGCGCCGCGGATGGCTCTCCAGGAGATCTCATGAACCGTTCTTCCTTGCTGCTCGCCGCCTGGACGCTCGCTCCCTTGACGCTCGTCGCCTGCGGCGGCTCCGGTGGGACGGCCGGCAGCGGCGGTAGCGCGACCACCTCGTCGAGCAGCGCGGGCGGTGGCGCCGCGCTGACACCCGAGATGCAGATGGCGAAGCTCTGCGCCGACACCACAGCTCCGTTCTGCCAGGCGCTCTTCGCCTGCTGCACCGTCAATCCAGACTCCCTGAAGGCCGAGGGGGGAACCGAGGCGGGCTGTGAAGCCAAGGTGGGTGACGAGTGCAAAGGGCAGCTCACGGACACCATCCTCCCTCACCTGAAAGCGGGCGATACCGCGCTCGACCAGACCCGACTCGCGGCCTGCGTCGCGAGGCTCGAATCGATGAAGGGCGGCGGCGCCGCGTGCACCCGGCCCGCCGACTTCGTGTATCTGCTCGATTGCTTCGCCGCTCTCCACGGCAAGCTCCCCGCGGGAGCCACGTGCGACGACACCAACCTCGGCGACACCTCGTTCATCATTTGCGACAAGGGCGAATGCACCAACGGCAAGTGTGTGCCCTTCCTCGCGCTGGGAGCGCCTTGCCAGAACCCCGACATGGCCGCCGGCGGCTGCGACTACATCGATGGGGAGTTCTGCCAGATCACCGCCGGCGTGGGAAAATGCGCCCCGATGGGCAAGGTGGGGGACCAGGTCTGCGATCCAGACACCGATCCGGGCTTTAGCTGCGAGTCGACCGACTGCGACGCGAGCCTTCAGTGCGTAGCGACCACGCCGGACCGGCTCTGCAAGCTGCTTTGAAGATTCAGCCGCTGCGCTTCCCCAGCTCGCCGCGCGCCTTCGCGATCCATTGCGTGATCAAAGCCGAGTCCGCGGCGACCTGCTTCGCGTCCGGTGCTGACGGCACGCGCCCTCCGGATCCTGGATACCGGTATGCGGTGGCGTACGGCGTGTACTTGTCGAGCGTGCGTAGCCTCGCCTTCCACGGGTGAGTGTCTGGCAGCCTGCCGACGAGCACATCCAGGTGATGCTCCGTGCCCGCCTCGATTCCCTGGTCGAGCAAGATGGCCTTGATGAGCTTCTCCGCGGCTTGCTGGCACAGATAGGCCGAGTTTCGGTTCCCGGTCTGGGCGAGTGTGAGCGCGCCGCTCGCGTCTTCGGTCGCGATGTCGAGCAATCCAGCTATCCTGCGTTCAACGCTCATAGATCCGCCTCCCGCGCAGGAAAGCGGCTCGCGCCAGCGAGTCGATCTCGTGCTTCTCCTCCTCGAACTCCGCGCGCGTGCAGGGGACAATGTCCGCGGGGACGTCGAGCCCGCGAACGAGCGACCACGCGGAGATGATGTCGAGATGGGTCGCGGGGCTTTCGTCCGGCATGACCACCAGAAGATCGTAGTCACTGTCCGGACGAGCTCGGCCCTCGGCGCGGCTGCCGAATAGCCAGATTTCTTCGGGCGCCATTCGCGCGATGATCCGTTCGAGGAGCGGCCCGAGGGGGCGGAGGTCGCCGATCATTTCGAGGATTTCCATGGGTATCTCTCGATCCGAGAGGATATCCGATCGCGCGGCGTGTTGCGAGGCCGCCGCGCGCGACGCCCGTCATGCTTCCGTCGCCCGCGCCGCGGCGATCGACGGCTGGAAGCTCCGGTAGCCGCGCGGCCGCTCCTCAAAACTCGGCGACGAACGCCACCTCGCAGAGCAGAGCGGCGCAAACCACGCGGCGCTCATCGTCGCGCACTCTACCCACTCCCCGGCTCCTTCGCGAGCGTGACATGAACGCGACACACCGGGGCCCCGATCCAGCGTATTCCTGGGTGCATGCTTGTACGCGTCGCTCCGTGGGTGATCACCGCCGCGCTCGTCGCGGCGTCCTCGACCAACCTCGCTCTCGCGGCCCCGGTGCCCACGGGAGCGCATCCGCGCCTCTTCATGAGCGCGGCCAGCGTGGCGGCGTTCACCAAGAACGCGGCGACCGCGGGCACGGCCGCGGCAAAGCTCGTCGCCTCGTGCCAGGACACGATCGACAACCCGCAGGACTACACCACGCGCGGCGGATCCGACGGCGACTACTGGCCTGGATCGGCCGTGCGATGTGCCTTTGCCTACCAGGCCACCACGAAGGCTGCGTACCTCGCCCAGGCGCTCAAGTACTGGCAGGCTTCGCTCGACGACGATCAAACCCTGGGTGACGGCCAGGGCTGCAAGGCCGGCGTCTCGACGAGCTGGCAGGCCTGGGATGGGAATCCGCCGGCGCCGACGATCATCCGCACCGTGACCCACGACACCGGGTATCCGATGCGCTGGTACGGCCCGGATATCGCGCTCACCTACGACTGGCTCCACGACGCGCCGGGCGTCGACGCGGCGCTGCTCGGGCAGACCCGCACCTGTCTCGTGGCCTGGAACGATTACTACACCGATCGTGGCTATCACCACGACGAGGCCGGCGCCAACTACAACGCGGGGTATGTCATCGCCAAGACCCTCGGTGCCATCGCCATCGGCGACGACGGCGGGGCCGACGGGCACCTCTGGACCGAGACGACCCAGACCTTGTTTCCCCAGCTCCTCGTCGGAGAGGGGTTGAAGGGCGTGAGCGGCGCGCTCGGCACACCCGCAGGCCCCATGGCCGGCGGAGACTGGGCCGAAGGGTGGCAGTACGCGCCGCTCAGCGTGCTCGAGTACGCCGTGGCGGCCCGAGCGCTGGACGAGCACGGCGCGCCGCAGCCCGAGATGGCCTCCTGGACCGACAGCCTCGCTCTCCGAAACCAGTATGGCGCCCTTCCCGATCTCTCCGGACAGTGGGTGGGCGGAGACTTCGACGACCAGGCGGTCTATACGCCGCCGAACGTGAACCAGCTCGACGCCGTGCTCGCGGGCCTCTCGACCGACAAATCGGCTTCATTCGCAGCGTTCATGAAGCAGGCTCAAGCGGTGAAAGCGGGAGACTACGTCTACAACGCCATCGCCGAGATCCGGACCGCGACGCCGGTCGACTTCCGAGCGCAGAGCCCCGAGCCGGCGCGGTGGTATCTCGCCCGGGGGACTCGCGCCATCTACGCGCGCACCTCGTGGAAGCCCGACGCCCTCTGGTCGGTCTTCACCTCGGCGCCGGCGGTCGTGTCCGACCACATCCATTACTCGGCCTCGAGCTTCGTGCTCAGCCGCGGCGCCGACCCGCTCATCGTCGATCCGTCGAGGTACGGTGAGGTCGACAGCCTGGCCACCAACGCTGTCACCGCCGAATCGTCGGTCGCGCAAGGGGACTATGTGCCGACGCAGACGCCCTGGAGCGAGGCCGAGCTGGTCTGGGCGCGCGGCTCCGATACCGCCGTGTACGCGGCCAGGAGCGATTTCGCCAAGGCCTTCATCTTCTCGTCGACGCCGAGCGACATCCCCTATGCCCACCGCGAGTGGGTGTTCCTGCCCGAAGGCGAGATCGTCACCATCGATCGCGTCCACACGGTCGACGAAAGCCACGCGATGTTCGTCGGGTTTCACACCAACACCGCCGGCAAGCTCGCGCTCGGCAACGGGGTGGCGACGGGCGACGTCGGCGGATCGAAGGTGGCCATTCACGGCGTGCTCCTCTCCGGTGGCACCCCGGCGATAACCCAGCCCGAGGTCGGCGACTGCTCGATCTCGTGCAGCTACCCCTGCGGGGCCTGCGACGCGGCGCGCTTCGCCGTCGACAAATATGGTGTCAAGGTGCCAGGCCCGTGGGCCGTCGCCGTCCACGCGATCGACGCGCTCGCGGCGGGCGAGGCGCCGGCGGTGATTGGCTCTCTCGGCGACGACACCGTCGATCCGCCGCCGAAGCAGAACAGCGGAGTCCTCGGCGCAGCGGTGCTCCGCGGCGAGAAGCAGAGCTACGTGGTCGCCTCGAGCGCGATCGACGGCGCCGCGCCGGCGAAGATGACGTATGGAGTCCCCGGGACCGCCTCACGCCACGTGGTCTTCGACGCGCCGGAGGACGCGAACGGCGAGTCGATCGTGACCGCCGCCGCGAGCGGGAGCCGCTGCGTGATCACGATCGAGGCCGGAAAAGGCTTCGCCGGCCACCCGTTGATGTTCGTGCTCGGCGCCGCTCAGGAGGGATGCAAGGTGACCGAGAGCGTCGATGTCGTCCCGGTCGGGCCCTCCGGCTCCGGCGGCGCGGGAGGTGGAGGCACGATGAGCAGCGGAGGCACCATGACGAGCACCGGCGCCGGCGGCGGCAGCGGCGGGGCGGGCAGCAGCGGGAGCAGCGGCGGTTGCGGCTGCCATACCGGCGAAGGATCCGGGAGCGGAACAGCCGCGCTCGTGGTGCTCCTCGGCCTCGCGGGCGTGACCCGGCGGCGCAAGGCCAAGCACGAATAGCGCTCGCGCCCGCGCCGATCCAGGGCGTCCACGATCTATTTCAGCCCGACGTTCCGTGCGTGGTATGACGCGCGCATGGGCTCTCCGTTCGGCAGCATCGAAGTGCGCGGCGCGCGACAGAACAATCTCAAGAACATCTCGCTCGACATTCCCCGTCGGCAGATCACCGTCTTCACCGGCGTCTCGGGCAGCGGGAAGAGCTCGCTGGTGTTCGACACCATCGCCGCGGAGTCCCAGCGGCTGATCAACGAGACCTTCTCCACGTTCGTGCAGACGTTTCTGCCGCGGTTCGGCCAGCCGGACGCGGACGCGCTCCACAACCTCTCCACGGCGATCATCGTCGACCAGCAGCGGCTGGGCGGCAATCCACGCTCCACGCTCGGCACCGCCACCGACGTGTACACGCTGTTCCGCGTGCTCTTCGCGCGCCTCGGGGCGCCCCGCGTGCCGGACGCCCTCATGCTCTCGTTCAACGATCCGCGGGGCATGTGCCCCGAATGCGAGGGCCTCGCTCGCGTATCGAAGATCGACCTCGACGCGCTGGTCGACAGGAATAAATCGCTCGCCGACGGCGCGATCCTCTTTCCCACGTTCGCCATCGACGGATACCACTGGGCGATCTTCGCGAACTCCGGCTTCTTCGACGTGAAGAAGAAGCTGCGCGACTACACCAAGGCCGAATGGGAGAAGTTCCTCTATCTCGACGACCCCAAGATCAAGGTGCGATCGATCGGCAAGATGAAGAGCCCTTACGAGGGCCTCATCGTCAAGTTCAAGCGGATCTACCTGGGCAAAGACGCAGAGAAAATGACCGCGAGCCTGCGGGAGCCCTTCGAGCGGATCGTGACGCGCGGTCCGTGCGACACCTGCGGCCAGACGCGGCTCGGCGAGGCGGCCCGCGCCTGCAAGATCGAGAAGCACAGCATCGCCGAGGTGTCGGCGATGCCGATCAGCGAGCTGCTGGAATGGGTGAAGAAGCTCAAAGCACCGTCGGTGGCGCCGCTCCAGGCACGCATCGTCGAGCGGCTGGAGCACCTCGTCGCCATCGGCCTCGGCTACCTGACGATGAGCCGCGCGACCGCGACGCTCTCCGGCGGCGAATCGCAGCGCGTGAAGATGGTCCGCCACCTCGGCGCCGCCCTCACCGAGATGGTTTACATCTTCGACGAGCCGACGATCGGGCTCCATCCGCACGACGTCGAGCGCCTGAACAACGTGCTCCGCATGCTGCGCGACAAGGGCAATACCGTCCTCGTCGTCGAGCACAAGCCGGAGGTGATGGCCATCGCCGACCACCTCGTCGACATGGGTCCGGGCGCCGGGAAAGAGGGCGGTGCTCTCGTCTTCGAGGGGACGTTCGCGGCGCTGAAGAAATCGGGCACCAGGACCGGACAGCACCTCTCGCAGCGCGCGGCGCTGAAGACGGAGTACCGCAAAGCGAAAGGGCATCTTCTGATCGAGAGAGCGACGTTGAACAACCTGCGCAACGTCACGGCGAAGATCCCCCGAGGCGTGCTCACCGTCGTCACCGGCGTCGCGGGCAGCGGGAAGAGCTCGCTGATCCACGGGTGTCTCGTGCCGCTCCACCCCGACGCGGTGGTCGTCGATCAGGCGCTCACCCCGGGCTCACGTCGGAGCAACCTCGCGACGTATTCGGGCACCGCCGACGCGATCCGCAAGGCCTTTGCGACGGCGAACAAGGTGCAGCCGGCGATGTTCAGCGCGAACTCCAAGGGAGCGTGTCCGGCCTGCGAGGGTCTCGGCGTCACCTACACCGATCTTCAGCACATGGATCCTGTCGCCACGCGCTGCGAAGCGTGCGAGGGCCGCTGCTTCACCGACGAGGTCCTCACGCTGAAGCTGCGCGGAAAGAACATCAACGACGTGCTCGGCCTCTCGGTGCACGAGGCGCTCGACTACTTCGTCGAGAAGCCGGTGCTGGCGACGCTGCGCACCCTGCAAGACGTGGGGCTCGGCTATCTCGCCCTAGGGCAGCGGCTCAACACGCTCTCCGGCGGTGAGCGCCAGCGCCTCAAGCTGGCCGAAGAGCTGGGCAAGCCCTCGGACATCGTGATCCTCGACGAGCCGACGACCGGGCTGCACATGGCCGATGTGGCCGGCCTCCTCGGATTGCTCGATCGCATGGTGGACAATGGCTCCACGGTGATCGTGATCGAGCACAACCTCGACGTCGTCGCCCGCGCAGACTGGGTCCTGGACCTGGGTCCGGGCGCGGGAAACGAAGGCGGAAAAATCGTCTTTGAAGGGGTTCCGGCAAAGCTCTTGAAGCACCCGGATTCACTCACTGGCCAGCACCTGGCGAAGCGCGTGGCGTGAGGCCGCGCGAAGAGACACGAAGAATGAAGCACTTCATCAACGATCGAAGCACCATCGTCACCGAGGCCATCGACGCCGCTGTGCTGCTCGGCGCGAGGGCAAGCTCGACGGGCTCTGGCCCGCGGCGCGCGCGCTCGAAGCAGGAGAGGGGTTTTCGGGAGCCGCGACCGCGGCGAGGCGCGGAGCGGAGGTGACCGCGGAGATGAAGAGCGCGCGGGCGGGGCGATCGAGCCATGTGCCGGCAGAGGCGCTGAGCGGGGTGATCGATCCCGGAGCAGCCGCGTTCGCCGCGGTTTTCGAGGCCCTGGCCGGGCCTCAGCGCACGTAGACGCGCGGCCTCACCTTCAGCTTCTGCGCGCCCACGGTCACCTCGAGCACCACCGTCGCGACCGCGCTCGGGGGCGCGAGCGTGCCTCTCCAGACGCCGTCGGGGTCCTGGTGCATCGGCGTGGAGAACACGCCCGCGCTCGCGGTCACCGTCACCGCGGCGGCTGGATCGCCCAGCGCAGCGGGCTTGATCTGGATCGCGACCGGCGCCGGCGCCGAGGCGTCCACCCGCCTTGGCAGGACCGAGACGACGTCGGGCTCGGTCACGTTGATCACGTGGCCTTGACCGGCGTCCACCTTCTGCACGATCCCGCTCGGCCAGGTGATGGTGAAGGTGCCTGTCGGCGCGCGCAGCGTCTCGCGCGTCACGCCTCCGGCGTAGGGGTTCCCGCCGCCGCGGGTGAGGCGGCTCTCGCCGGTGGGCGAGGTGATCATGGCGTTGACGCCGTCGGGGTTCGAGAGCGTGCCATGAAGCACGAGAGTCCTGCCGGCGCTCGGATCGACGAGATCGTTGCGGAGCACCCGGACGCTCTGGGAGCAGCCAATCAGGAGATCGCTGTCGCCGTCGCCGTCGAGATCCGCGACTTGCACGCTCCGGCAAGGCTGGTATCCCGTGAGCCCGACCGCCTTGCCGATGTCGCGAAAATGCCCCGGCGCCCGCTGCCAGAACAGCGCGTCGCGCGAGCCGGGACCGTTGCCGTTGGGATCCGAGGGGTTGTGGGTCACGTAGATATCGGGCCGGCCGTCGAGGTCGGCGTCGAGCGTGGCCATGGCCCAGGCGGTGATGAAATGGCCATCGGGATCCGGGAAGGCGTCGAGCCCGACATAGGGCCCGATGGTCCCGGTGAAGGCCGGAGCCGTCCAGACCGGGCTGTTGAAGCAACCCGCGATGAACTCGTCGACGAGGCCGTCACCGTTGATGTCGAGGACCGCGCTCCCCATGGGCCCGAGGTTCTCGTCCGGCGCGATCGCGTCGAGGAGGACCGGTAAATCGGGGCCGTCGGCGAAGCGGTAGTGCTTGCCCATGGGCCCTTGTTGACAGCTATCCTGGAACGGCCACACGTGGAGCGCGCCGTCGGTCCCGACCCGGTCGACGGCGACGGCGAAGGTGTTGGCCTCCGGCAGATCGAGCCCGAGCGCAGGGCCGATGTCGACGAAGCGCAGATCGCCCTCGTTGCGCAGGTAGCGATTCGGCGACTGGCCGCCGGTGCAGTCGAGCCGCGCGACCACGATGTCGAGCAGACCGTCGTTGTCGAGATCGACCAGGGTGACTCCCCGGTAATCACGCAGGCTGACGCTCTCGGCCACGCCCGAGGCCGCGGTCACGTCGGAGAAGCTCCCGCTCGTGTTCTTGAAGATCCGGAGGGTGTTGCCGGCGGCCACCAGCTCGGGCAGCCCGTCGCCGTCGAGATCGCCGAGGCCGACGGCGTAGAATTGCCCGCCCAGGGGCGGCGCGGCCTGCGCGAACGTCATCGGGCCAGTCTGGAAGTACGTCCGCCCGGTGAACAGCGAGGGAGACCACACGAAGAGGTCTTGATCGCCGTCACCGTCGATATCCGCGGCGATCACCCCGACCTGGTCCTGACCCGTGGGCATGCTGGGGAACGGGATCCCCAGGGAAGGAGCGATGTCGACGAACGTACCCTGAAGCAACGGCCCGGCCGGACCACCGTTGTCGAAGGTGATCTTCCCCGTGAAATCCCGCGCCGCGCCGCTGATCAGCGCCTCGATCCAGAGGGTGTGCTCGCCGTCGGCGAACTGGCGGGTGTCGAGCAGCAGATCGGGGTTCTTCGGGGTCGGCGGGGGCAGAGGGAGGTTGTCGAGCTTCCAGGTGCTCACCGGGCCACCGGTCCGGACCAGGACCGCCCCCTCCCACGTCTTCGAGAGGCTCGGATACTGGACGATGTGCGTGAGAGACTGGCTGTCGTCGACGGCTCCCCCTTGCCCCGTCGACGCCGACATGGAGGCCGACGCCGACGTCGGCGAGGACCCGTCGCCCCCCGCGCCGGTGGTCGTCGCGGCCGCCTCGCCGCCATGGCCGCTCGTGCTGCCCGTGCCGGCGCGCCCCGACGAGCACGATCCCGCCAGCAGCATCAGGGCGATCGACGCTGCGAGCAAGGTGAGTGAGCGCATGATCGAACATGCTATCAGAACCGGGCTCGGCGCCGCGCGAAAGATCACCCCCGCCGCGGCGAGCGCACCACGCGGCTCATCAGCCGCTCCAGCCACTCTCCCGGCGTGGTGCAGAGCCCGGCGTGGGGCGCGGAGATCTGGACAAGGTTGCTCCGCGGCGCAGAGAGCCAGTGCCAGCGCTCGCGCCGCGGGAGCTGCCCGATGGGGCCCGCCTCCGGGCCGCCCGCGCAGAGGAGGGGAATCGTCGCCAGGTGCCGCTGGATCAGGGGCAGATCGGCGTCCGGCGCCAGCGCGCGGAGCCGCGCTTGGTCGAGCTCGATCCGCGCCGCCAGGTACTGGCGATCGTGGCAGTGGACGATGACTCCCGCGTTGATGAACTCCTCGCGCTCGACGTCGGGGACCACGCGCACGACGGCGTACTCAAACGAGCAGGGCGCGGGCACGCTCGGCCTCCTTCAGCAAGAGCGGGAGGGCGAGGACGCGGTCGCGCAGCCAGGCGACGTACGAGGCGCGGTGATCCTCCACGCTGTCAAAGGCATGATCGGACTCGAGCCAGCTCGACGGGATCTGCGCCACGAGGTGATCGATGAGCTCGTGGGTGACGACCGAAGCGAGCCTTGCGGCTGAGTCGCCGAGCGCCGTCGCCGTCGCCTGCGGCAAAAGCACGTGCTGCGCCACCTCCACGAAGGGATCGCGGCTGCCCTCCAGCCGATCGGTGGGGCGCCAGCCGTGGTGAAAATACAGCGCGGCGCCGTGATCGATGAGCCAGAGCTGGTTGTGCCAGGAGAGCAGGTTGGTGTTGCGCGGCGTGCGATCGACGTTGGTGACGAAGGCGTCGAAGAGCACGATCCGCGAGGCCGTAGCGGCGTCGGGCACGGGGCCGGCGACGGGATCGAAGGTGATGCTCCCGGGCAGGAAATCGAGGCCCAGATTCAGCCCCGCGCTGGCCTCCAGCGGGGCGAATATCTCGGGATCCAGCTCGCTCGCCGCGAGCTCGCGGTCGAGCTCGACGAAGACCAGCTCGGGCACGAGGAGGCCGGCCGCGCGCGCGATCTCGCCGGCCAGCAGCTCGGCGACCAGCACCTTGGGCCCCTGGCTCGCGCCGCGGAGCTTGACGACATAGAGCCCGAGATCGTCGGCCTCGACGAGGGCGGGCACGGAGCCCCCCTG
>JBDTXR010000172.1:0-17402 GCA_040006075.1 Byssovorax sp.
CTCGGCGCGGGTGGGGATCGCCCAGCGGCGGATGGCGAAGAGCTTCCCGTTGAACCACGTGCGCTGGGGGCTGAAGCCGCGATGGGCGTTGTAAACGTGGATCGCTCGTGCGAGAGGCGTGCGCTGAGCCGGCGCGAGCGGCCTTCGCGGCGGGCACGCCACCTCGATGGAGGGATCGACCATCGCGCGCGCGAGGGCGGCGAGCGTCGCGATCTCCACCGCGATGTCGGCGTCGGCGAACACGTGGAATGGCGCGCCCGCCACGAGGCCGCTTCGCTGCGCCTCCACCTTGCCGCCCGAGCTCGCGATCGTCCGAACCCCGCGCGACGCGGCCACCGCGGCCGTGGCGTCGACGCAGTCGTCGAGCACCACCACCGGATCGAAGCGAAACCCCTCGTTTTCAAGGGCGAACGCCGCGGAGGCCAGCAGCGAGTCGAGGCACGCGCCCAGGGCTCGCGCCTCGTTCTTCGCGGCGATCACCAGCGGGATCATGCGACGAGGGCGAGCGCGCGCTCGGCGGCGATCACCGCGCCGTCGCGCGCCGCGTACGACGCCGCCACGCGCGCCGCGGCCTCGCGCATCGGTCCGGCAGCCAGCAGCGACCGCAGCGCCGCGCGGCACGCGATCACGCTCGCGACCTGCAAATCGAGGCGGATCCCGGCGCCGCTCTGCTCGACGAAATGCGCGTTGTGCGGCTGATCGTTGCAGATCGGCGTCACCAGGAGCGGCACGCCGAGCGAGAGCGCCTCCATCACCGAGTTGGCCCCGCCGTGCGTCACCATCGCCGCCGCGCGGGGGAGGAGCGCGAGCTGCGGCGCGTACGGCACCGCGGTGACGCCGGGCGCGGCGATCGACGTCGCGAGATCGCCCGCGGAGATCACCAGCGCATACGGCTCGCCCCGCGCGGCCTCGATCAGCGTCGCGAAGATCTGCGGCTGATGAAACACCTGGCTCCCGAGCGAGACGTAGATGAACGGGCGATCGATTTCGACCTGATTCCAGGGGAAATCCAGCTCATCGCCGCGCGCGCCGCGCGGTCGCGACGGGCCCGCGAGGACCACGCCCGGAGGCGCGCTGCCGACCAGCGCCTCGGTGGTGAAGGCGATCGTGAGATCCGGAGAGAGGCAATCACAGACGCGGAACCGTGCCGAGAGACCGTGCCGCGCGAAGAGCGCGTCGCGATCCTCGGCGAGCCACGCGGTGGTGGCGAGGAGCTCGCTCTCCAGCGTTTCCGGCACGACGGGGTTGAGCGACGACGAGAGCGCAGCCCACGGGATCCCGGCGCGCGCGGCGACGATCGGCGCCTCGTAGGCCATCGGATCGGCGACGATCAGCGCGGGGCGAAACGCGGAGACGACGCGATCGAGGCGCTCGATCGCGGCCGGCACGTCGTCGAGGAGCAAGGCCTTGATCCACGCGCGCAGCCGCGGCGCATCGCGCACCAGAGCCGCGAGCGCCGCGCCGCGGTTGTCGCCTCCGGGCGTCGGTACCTCGCTCGCGTGGAGCTGCTCGAAGCCGACCTTCGCCAGCGCGGCCGAGATGTCGCGCGCGGCGTGGAAGGCGACGCGGTGACCATGGCGCGCGATCTCGGCCGCGGGGCCGAGCATCGGGTGGAGATGGCCGCGCTCGGGCAGCGTCACGAAGAGGACGTTCACGGCGCGAGCGTAGCCCGGCGCGCTCGCCGATTCACTCGCGCTTGTAGAGCGGCAGGTGCTCGAGCGGGGGCTTGCGCGCGGGCGCCGCGGGCGCGGCTGATCGACCCGCGGGAGGCGCGATCGCAGCGCGATCGCTCGGCTCTGCCCGCGCGGCGGTGACGCTGGACGCGGGGGCGCTCGCGGGGATCGCCGGGGTCGAGGCGTCGTCGAGCGAGGGCGCAGCAGCGCTCGCGGACGGCGTCGCGCTCGCCGACGTCATGACCGCGTCGCCGGGCGGATCGGCGCGCCGCGCACCGAAATGCCACGCGAAGAGCGCCCCGATCCCGAGGAGGCCCACGGCCCCGATCGCCCGCGTCACGCGCGCCGATCGAGCCGCCGGGCCGCGCGCCGACGGATCGTTCGCGCGCTCCATCAAGCGCGTCGCCGTCTCGGGATCGGCGAGGGGCGCCGGGGCGATCGGGATCGGGATCGGGATCGGGATCGTGATCGACGCGCCGCTGCGCTCGATCTCTTCGACCCGGATGGCGCGCTTCGCGAGCGAGTCGCCGGCGAGGTCGACGACCCACGCGCCGATCTCGCGCGTCGAGAGGATCGGAGCCGTTTTCTCGAGCGCCAGCGCCATCTCGGCGGCCGTCGCGAAGCGGTCCTCGGGCCGCGCCGAGAGGCCGCGGAGCACGACCGCGTCGAGCGCGGGCGACACCCCGGGCGCGTAGACGCTCGGCGGCTCGGGCGTCGACTGGAGCACCTGGTACATGCGCTCGGCGTCGGTCTCGCCGCGGATGAGCCGCCGCAGCGTGAGCGCCTCCCACAGCATCACCGACGTCGCGTAGATATCCGCGCGCCGATCGATGCCGCGGCCGCGGATCTGCTCCGGGGCCATGTACGCGATCTTGCCCTTGATCTCGCCTTCGCGCGTGTGCTGCGCGCGCCCCACCGCCTTGGCCACGCCGAAGTCGAGCACGCGCGCCGAGCCATCGACGCCGACCATCACGTTCTGCGGCGACATGTCGCGATGCACGAGGTGGAGCGGCGCGCCCTGCTCCGTGGTGGCCTCGTGCGCCGCGTGCAGCCCCGCGAGCGCCGCGAGCACCACGTTGACCGCGATCGCCGGCGGGACGAGCTGCCGGCGCGACGCCGAGGCGCGGAGCAAGCGCGAGAGCGTCTCGCCTTGCACGTAGTCCATGACCAGGAAAATCTCGTCGCCCTCGACGACGACGTCGAACGTCGCCACCACGTTCGGGTGGCGCACGCGCGACGCGACGCGGGCCTCGTCGAGGAACATGGTGACGAAGTCCGGATCGCTCGCGAACTGCGGCAAGAGCTGCTTTATCGCCACGGTGCGCGCGAAGCCGACGGGCCCGAGCAGCCGCCCCAGGTGCACCACCGCCATGCCGCCCACCGCGAGCTGCCCGTGCAGCGCGTAGCGCCCGAGGACGCGCAGCGGCGCCGGCGGCACGGAGGATCCGGCAATCACGGCGCGCATCCTAACGCACGCCACCGCGCGCGGCGCGCTCGCGCCGGGCGCGAGGACGATCTCCCGCGGTGTTTGTGGCTGAAGCGCGCGTCGTCGCGTAGGATCGCCGCCATGGAGCGACGTCGGTGGCCGAGGATCCCCGCGTCGCTCGTCGCGGCGATCGGCCTGTGTTTCCCGGGCGCCGCGGCCCTGGCCGAGCCGAGGTCCGAGGCCGATCATCTCTTCGCGCGCGGCCTCCAGGCCATGGAAGCCGGCGATTTCCCTGCCGCGTGCCCGGCCCTCTCCGAGAGCTATCGCCTCGATCCGCTGCTCGGCACGCTCTTCACGCTGGCCGAGTGCGAGCGGCTCGCGCGCCGATCGGCGACCGCGCTCGGTCACTACGAGGCCTTCCTCGCCAAGGTGAAGGCCCTCTCGCCGGCCGAGCGACATCGCCACAAAGACCGCGAAAAAGTGGCACTTCAGCAGCGTGACGTCATGTCGGTCGTGGCGCCGCGCCTGGTCCTCAAGCTCCCGCTCGCCGCCGCCGACACCCGGCTCCGCGCCCGCGTCGATCTCGACGGGCTCGAGGTCCCGCTCGCCTCGCTGGGCACCTCGATGCGCGTCGATCCCGGTGGCCACAACGTGTCGGTCACCACGCCGGACGGCGTGGAGCGCAGCGCCGTCAGCGTCGTCGAGCGCGAAGAGAAGATCATCGAGCTCGCGCTCCCGAAGGCGCTCGCGCGGGTGGGAGCCCCGGTGCCACAACCACGCTCCGCCGGCGCTCCCGTCGCGGCCTACATCGCTGGAGGCGTCGGCGCCGCGGGCCTCGTGGTCGGCGCCGTCACGGGCATCCTCGCCATCACCAAGAAGAGCGAGGTCGACGCCGGCTGCGACGCGAACAAGCGCTGTAGCCCCGCGGGCAAGGCGGCCGCCGACGCGCTCCAGTCCCGCGCGCTGGTGAGCAACATTGGCTTCGCCGTGGGCGCCGTGGGCGTGGGCGCAGCCATCGTCTTGCTCCTGACGCGAAGCAAAGATCCTCCGCCCCGGGTGGAGGCCGCGCGCCTCGTACCCCTCCTCTCGGTCACTGGCCCGCACGAGGCCTGGATCGGAATCGAAAGGTCTTTTTGATGAAGCGAGCCTGGGGGATTGCGCTCACCCTCCTGAGCGGGGGTGTGCTCGCGTCGTGCGCGAGCCTCCTCGGCGCCGGGGGAGACTACGAGATTGCGGCGTCGAGCAGCGGTGTGGGGGGCGCTGCCGCCACCGTCACGAGCAGCGCCGTCGGCACCGGTGGAGACCCTGCCACGACCGCTTCGGAAGCGGCCTCGTCGTCGTCCGACGCGTCGAGCGGTACCGGCGGGGCCGGAGGCGGAGTCGTGAATCCGCCCTCGTGGCACCGCTACAGCTTCAGCATGGCGACCGGCACCTGGTCGAGCGCGCTCCTGAGCAGCGTGTGGACCAGCGCCAACGCCCCTCCGTCGAGCGGGATTGTGGCCACCTGTCACCTCGACCACTTCGACAAGCTCCTCGTGTTCACCAGCGACGGGATGCTCCACATCCAGGAAGGCAGCCTGTGGTTGCCGCCGGTGCCAGCGCAGAGCACGTTCAACGAGATCACCAATCCTGCCCACCTCGCGGGCCTCTATCACGTCCCCTCCGACTGGAACGTGAGTCCGATGGCCATGCCCCTGCTGGAGGGGCTGACGTTCGTCGATAATCCCACCTACTGGGTCTACAATTTCACGGCGAACAACACCGCCACGCTGGTCACGCAAGGCCTCGCCCCCGACGAGGCGCCCCCGGGGCCCCCGCAGGCTACCGGGCGAGCTCAATGGTTCTTCGAGATCTGGAACAAGACGAAGATCGGACAGCCCGACGGCTTCGCCATCTGGTCGGCCTACGGCGACGGCAACGTCTACAAGCTCCCGGCCGACATCATCTGGAGTAAATCGCAGGTCGAGTCGGTGCCCATCTGGGCAGGGAAGAACGGCGCCCCCGACTGGGCGAGCCTCAAGGCTGCCTATTTCATCGGCCACCCGGCCGATGGGGTTGGCACCGTCGTCTTCATCGGGCCCTGACGCGGGGCCGGATCGCGACCGCGACCTCAGGAGATCCTCGTGAACCGCTCGAATCAGATCGCCAGTGCGCTTGCTCTCCTCGGGTTCGGCGTGCTCATCACCGTGGTCTCGCTCGGCGTCGGCAACGGCACCTACATCTTTGCCTGGGGCGCGATCATCGGCGGCGTCATCCGCCTCGTCAAGGCGCTGGCGATGCCCGAGAATCCTCAGCTCGGCTACGATCCCGCGCGCGACGCCGACGAGCCGCCGTACTCCGGCCCTCAGCTCGCCGGGAGCATTTGCACGCATTGCCGGCAGAAGATCGTCTCGCACCTCGTGGGCGCGCTCTGCAAGCAATGCAATCAGCCGGTGCACCGCGACTGCCGCAAGGATCACCGCGCCGAGGCGCACCCGAAGCGTCCGCGCGCCGCCTACCGCTGAGTGGCGCTCACGACTCCGTGGTGCCCTGCCCAGGCCCCCAGGGCGGCGATGCGGAACAAGGCTGCTCGCTCCCACTCTTCCAGCGGGGTCCCGGGCGCGAGCCATCGCTGTATCGCCTCCAGATCAAGGAATTCGCTCAGGAATTCGCGATGGTCGCCAATCGCTCTCCGGGCCTCGGCGCGCCAGATCTCGCCCGCGCCCTGATCCTTGGGTAAAGCGCTCTTCCGGCGCACGCGCACCGCCTCGGGCACGAGATCTCGGACCGCCTCGCGGAGCGCCCACTTCTCCACGCCTCCTCGCAACCCCAGCTCCGGCGGGATGGCCAGGGCCAGATCGAGCAGCGCCGGGGACGCGAAGGGCACGCGGGCCTCGAGGCCGAAGGCCATGGTGTGAATGTCGCCGTTGTGGAGCAGCCGCGGTAACCAGCGCTTCAGGATCAGCAGCGTGGTCGCGAGCTGCCGCTCTCGCGGCGTGCCGTAGCGGCCTCCGGCGCACGCGACGAGAGCGCGGTAGTGCGCGTCGAGGTGCCCGACCGGATCGGCCCAGCGGTCGCGGCGGACTGGCACGCTCCCGAGGCGCCGCACGATCGCCGCAGGAGAGCTGGTGGCCTCCGCGTCGAGCAAGAAGTGATATCCATAGTGGGTCTCGTCGGCGGCGTCGCCGACGAGCACGGCCTTCACGCGCCGGCTCGCGGCCCGGGCCAGGTGGTGCTGGGCGATCTCCTGCTCCCAGGCGGGGAGCGCGTCGTCGATGGCGGCGATCCGGGCGAGATCGCCCGCCAGTCCGGCGCGCGGGACGGAGACTGTCTCCATCGCCACGCCGAGCTCGCGCGCGCAGAGCGCGGCGAACGGGCCGTCGTCGGAGACCACGATGGCCGAGCGCGCGTAGTCGTAGGACTCCTGTCCTTCGAAGGCGACGGTGAACGTCGCGAGATCGGCCTCGCGGGCTGCGAGCGCCGTCAGGATCGTCGAGTCCAGTCCTCCGCTCAGGAACGCTCCCACCGGCACGTCGGCCCGCATCGCGCCGGCCACCGCGGCGCCCAGGGCCGCGCGGAGAGAGGGTATCAGACTGGCACTCTCCCTCGCGTCCGGATCCAGGCGAAGCTCCCACCACGGCGCGATCTCGACGCCCGCCCGCGAGATCTTGAGGCGATGGCCGGGCTGGAGGTGCTCCACGTGCTCGAACATCCCGTGCTCCACGCCGCTGAAGCAGGGCGCGACGAGGTACTCCAGGATCGAGGGCGCGTGGGCGCGCGGCGGCCGATGGTCGGCGGCGAGGAGGGCCTTGGCCTCGGACGCGAACATCCATCCATGCTCGGTGCGCGCGTAGACCAGGGGCTTCACCCCGAGCCGATCGCGGGCGAGAAAGGCCTCTTGACGGTGGGTGTCCCAGAGGCAGAACGCGAACATGCCATCGAAGCGAGCGAGCGCGCCCTCGCCCCAGCGCGCGCAGGCGGCGAGCACCACCTCCACGTCGCCGCGGGTCTGGAAATCCCAGGCCGACGCGAGCTCGGCCCGCAGCTCACGGTGGTTGTAGATCTCGCCGTTGTAGGTGAGCAGATAGCGCCCGTCGCGGCTCCGGAAGGGCTGCGCGCTGCCGGCGTGATCGAGGAGCGAGAGGCGGGTGTGCGCGAGGCAGGCCGCGCCGGAGGAGACCAGTCCTCGCCCGTCGGGCCCGCGGTGCGCGAGGGCCCGCTCCATCCGCGCCACCCGCGCTTCGTCGGGTGGGGCGTCGAAGCGGAGGATCCCCGCGATACCGCACATCCTAGAGTGCCAGTCCCATCGCCTCGCAGGCCAGCGACAGCGTGGTCCACTGCGTGCGCTCACGCGCGCTGTCGAGGCGCAGCGGCCGATCGACGAGGGCCGCGAGCCGTTCGAAGCGGGGGAGATCCAGGAAGCGCGAGAGATCGATCGCCGGCGCGAGGCGAGCGACCTTGGGCGCGTCGACCAGCGCGTCGGGGAGCTTGCCCCGGGCGGCGTCGCGGAGCGCGGTCTTGCGCGGATCGGGCGCGCTGCGGGCGGCGAGCGCGAGCACGCCGTCGTCGAGGAACGGGCAGCAGAGCGCGACGCCCGAGGCCTCGGCGAGCGCTCCGACGATCGGCAGGTAGATCTCCGAAGGGGCCCCGGCGAAGGCCTGATCGGCGCCGTCGCCGGTGATCACCACGTCGATCGCGTCGCCTCGGAGCTGCTCGAAGAGGAGGTGCTTGGCCACGGGGTGCGCGTTGAAGAGCGGCGTCTCGGCCTGCGCCACGCACGCCGGGAGCCCGAGGAGGAAGTCCGGCTCGGCGGCCTCGATCACGATTGCTTTGAGGTCAAACGATCGGGCGAGGCGCGCCGCCGCGTCGCTCTCGTCGTACGCGGGATCGCCGGCGAGGCGGGGCGCGAGGACGTAGATCGCCGGCATCGCCGAGCGAAACGAGCCGGCGAGGAGCGCGAGGAGGAGCGCCGAGTCGAGGCCTCCGCTCAGCGCCAGCGCCACGCGCTCGCCGCGGCCGACGACGGTGTCCAGCGCCGCGAGCAAGCGCCGTTCGAGGCTGCCAAAGCCGCTCTCGGGCGGGGGAGGGGACGGCTCGATCTGCCATGCTCCGGGAGCGCCGGAGAGGCGATGTCCGCGCGGGACCCGGCGGATCCCCTGGATCCAGGTGTGATCGGTCGCGTCGACCTCCCCGAACGCGAAGCCGACGCCGAGCGGATCGAAGCCGAGGCCGAGGCCGGGCTCTCCGGCTCTCACGAGGTCGCGGAGCCGGGTCGAGACCGCGCCGTCGGGTCGGTAGTAGACGCGTCGCAGGCCGTGGAGATCGCGATCGATCACGCGCGGCCCGGCCGGGGCGCCGGGAGAAACCGCCCTTCGCGCACGTCGCGCCGCGAGAGCTGCACGTGCTCGACCAGCGGTCCCGACGATCCATGGCAGTAGCGGCACGCGGAGAGGGCCTGATCGGCGTTGAGGTACG
Organism: Byssovorax sp.; assembly: GCA_040006075.1. GTDB lineage: Bacteria > Myxococcota_A > Polyangia > Polyangiales > Polyangiaceae > JANYGI01. Next base: position 8,554 of record JBDTXR010000172.1, read on the forward strand.
CGAGCAGCCGGTCCTCGAAGTCCATCGCGTCGAGCGCGACGCCGTCGTCGCCGGGCTCGGGCAAGGCGTCGAGCTCGCGCCCCTTCACGTCGAGCCGCTCGCGAAAATCCCTCTGGTACGCGGCCCGCGTGCACTTGTAGAAGACGCCGCCGCGGACCACGAGGCAGCGATGCCGGAGCCAGCAGGCCTCGTAGACAGCCTGCGTCGCCGCGGCGTCGCCCCGCCGCTCGCTGGCCATGACCTCGCTGAAGCGGTCGACCGGCTTGACGTTGAGCACCACGTCGAACTCGCGCGCTTTGTCCTCGACCAGGCGGAGGTGCTCGGGCTTCACCGGAGCGCTGGAGTAGCTGGAGATGGTGAGATGATCGAGCGCCCGCCAGAAGTCGTCGGTCATCCGGTGGAGCAAGAGGCCGTTGGTGAAGAGTCGAATCGTCTCGCTGATCCCGGTCTCGCGCAGCACCCCGAGGATGCCGGTGATCTCCGGGTGGAGCAGCGGCTCGCCGCCCATGATCTTGAAGACGTCGACGTCGAGATGCCGCGCCATCGTCCGGCACTGGGCGTCGATCTCGGCCACCGAGAGCATCTTGTCGGCCACGTACGGGGACATGTTGCAGCAGTGGGCGCAGCGCAGGTTGCAGTGCTCGACGACGTGGAGCTCGAAGGCCTCGACCCGGATCCGCCCGCGTTCGCGCGCGTACTGCTTGCGCTGGGACGTGGCCACCTCGCCCCGCCGGGCGAACACGGCATCTGCCGCGACAGGGCCGCTCCCCGCCGGCTCGCCGATCGCGATCTGGACCGCGCTTTCCCGGGGCAAGCGCCGCGCTAACCACCGCTCGGCCGCCGCGCGGCTGGCCTCGTCGCGGACCACCACGCGGACCGCGACAATGTCCTCGACCCGGAACCCGTACTCGAGCCCGACGCGCTCCAGGCTCCCCAGCGCCGAGATCGCCCGCAGGCGCGCCACGATGCCTTCGAGCCCGCGGATCAGATCTTCTCCAATCGAGGCCGACGCGCGGGTCAGCAGGAACTGGCGCCCGGCAGCCTCGACTACCGTCGCTTCCACGAGGCTGTCGGCGACGCTTCCGATCGCGGCGCCCTCGCCCTCGCGAAGGCCCGAGGCCACGCCCGCCGGCACCCACGCGAAACCGTCGAGCATGTCCATTGTCCTCGAAATCCAGCGGGTTTCCCCCGCGAACACCGACTCTACGGGCAGGCCGCCGAGGCGACCAGGACGTCGTCCACGTTCCACGAGCCGATGATGAACACGCCCGCGCTCCCGATGTCGAAGCCGAAGCGCACCTTCATTCCGGCGTTCTTGTAAGCCGTCACATCGTAGCTCACGTAGGTCCAGCCCATCCCGACAGGGGGCGAGTCGGTGATCCCGGGCGAGGCGCCCGTCTGCCAGACCACGATCCACTGCGAGCCGTTGAAGACCTCGACCCGGTTGTGCATGTACGGATCGTAATCGCTGTTGAGCCAGCGATAGAACCCGAGGATCACCGGCCCTGCGGCCGCCGACGTGTTGAACGGCGGGCTCTCGAGGTACTGATAGGGGTGAAGCACGGGGTTCTCGTCCCCGCCGATGACGACGCCGGCGAGCCCGTTGTCGACCGAGAGCGTGTGATCGTTCGGCGGATCATCGCCGTTCATCCCCGACGACGAGATCAGCGCCGGGCCAATCTGCCACTCGGGCCCGAGCAGCCATCCCTTGGAGTTGTCCTTGAAGTCTTCCGAGAAGTAGATGATCGGGCCCTGGCCGCCGCCGCAGACGCCCGCGGTGCAGATGTCGCCCGAGGTGCACGAGCTGGCGATGCAGGCGCCGCCCTCGTTGGTGGGGGCGCCCGCGCCGCACACGCCGGCCGCGCAGGTGGTCCCGGTGGTGCACGCGTTGCCGTCGTCGCAGGCCGCGCCGTTGTTGCCCGCGACGCTGGAGCAGGTCTGGAAGGCCTCGTTGCACTGGAAGACGAAGCAGCCGTTGGCGGGACCGCAGGTGTTGGGATCACCGCCGCAGATCCCGGTCGTGCAGTGATCGTTCACCGTGCAGAACAGGAAGTCGTTGCAGGGCGCCCCGTCCGGGCCGGCGCCGGACTTGCAGATCCCGACCGAGCAGATGCCCTGGGTGCAGGGGTTGAACATCCCGTCGTCGCACGGGGTTCCATCGTTGGCGGGCTGAGCCTGGCAGACCGCGCCCATGCAGACCCCGACCGCGCAGGGGTTGAACCCGCCGGGATCGCACGAAGCACCGTCGTTCTTGGCGATCTTCTGGCACGCTCCGCCCATGCAGATCGCGTCGTAGCAGGTGTTGTTCTGCCCCACGTCGCAGGGCATCCCGTCGCCTTTGGTCTGCGGCTTGCAGCCGATCATCGAGTCACAGACGCCGACCGAGCAGAGGTCGTCGAAGATCGAGCAGTCCTTGGTCTTGCCGCCACTGCAAAGGCCGTTGTTGCAGGTCGTGTTGCTCTTGCACAGGTCGGTGCTCGGGCAGCCTTGCCCGTTGTTTCCAGGCGCAGCGGCGCATTTCTTGGTGGCCTCGTCGCAGGCGCCCACGTTGCATGCGTCGGCTCCGGGGCACACCCGCGGGAGGCCGCCCTCGCAGACGCCGGCGTGGCAGGCGTCGTTCTCCGTGCAATAGAGGCCGTCCTCGCAGGCCGCGTTGTCCTTGGCCGCGTCGGGGAGCTTCGAGCACATCCCGTTGACGCACGCGCCTCGATTGCACGCGTCGGCGAACCCCGCGCACTCTTCGCCGTTGGTGCAGGTGCTCGCCTGCCCGCCGGTTCCGCTGGCGCTGGCGGTCGCGGTCGCGGCGGTCGTGCTAGCCGCGCCTCCGTCGCCGGTCGTCGACGAGGTCCCGACGCTGGTCGCGCACCCGAACGCTGCGATGGTCAGCGCGAGGGCCGACGTTGCTAAGCTGATGTTACGCCACATGCGTCATCATTCGGCGAAAACTGGCCTCCGGTCAACCGCTCCGGTCCTCGCCGGTGCTCGCATTTCCAAGGCCTGCCTCGCCGACGCGTCGGAACCGAGCTATGCGCGCCCTCGCCATGATCTCCCGCCTCGCCCGCCGGCGTATTTTCCTGGCCTCGATCGGGGCCGTCGCGGCGGGGGCCGCCTGCGCGCCGCCAATCCAGAGCGGGGGCGTAGAGGTTCGCGCCGGCGCGGCAGAGCGCCTGGGAATGGTCTGTCGCTGGCGCCACGGGACCACCGCGGGAGAGGGCCTCTGCGGCGAAGCCGACGAGCCCGTCCTCCCGGCCCGCGTGAAGCGCATCGCGGGCCCGGCCGACGCGCTCGCCGGCCCTCTCGCCGCGGGGCGCGTCGGGGATCTCGTGATCGAGAACGGCGAGATCGCGGTGGTCATCGATCAGCTCGGGCGCGGCAGCGGCTTCGCCGAGAGCGGAGGCAACATCGTCGACGCCGCCGACGCGCGCACGCGGCACGACGAGCTCGGCCAGATCTTCACGTACTTCGGCGTGTTCCCGCGCCAGGCCGTCCACGACGCGCTCGACAGCGGCGTCGACAGCAAGGGCACCGCGTGGATCGAGGCGCGCGGTCACGAGCTCTACGAAGAGCACCTCCGCGTGACCACCCGCTACGAGCTCGCGCCGGGGCAACGCGCGCTCTTGATCCAGACCACGCTGGTCAACGAGACCGCCGCGCCGATCGCCGGGCTCGACCTCGGCGACGTGATCCAGTGGGGCTCGGCCGAGAAATTCGCGATCGGTAAAGAGCCTGGATTTGTGGGCGATTACGCGGGTCCATGGATCGGTGCGGCCGGGCGCTCCGCCGCGTACGCCCTGCTCGACGCCGATCCCCGCGTGACCGCGGGGCTCACCGCGAAGAACGGGACCGCGTGGAGCAACGTCAGCTTCGTCCGTGGCGTGACCATCGCGCCGGGAGCGAAGGTGTCGTACGCGCGCGTCCTCGTCGTCGCCCCGCGCGGCGACACGCTCGGCGCCGCGACCGAGGTCGCCTTTCTCCAGGGCGTCGCGCCCGGTGGCCTGGAGATCACGCTCACCGACGCCGCGGGAGCGCGGATCGCGCCGCCGGAGGGCGGACGATTCTCGCTCACGCGCGTCGATCCCGATCCGACCGCGCCCTCGCCGCTCTGGCTCGGCGTGAGCGCGGAGGCCGCAAAATCAGGCGCAAACGCCGCGGCCGAGGCTCCCCCGGGGCGCTACCTCGTCACGTTTTCCGGCGCTGGCCGCCACGAGATCGCGCCGGCGCCGGTGACCCTCTCGGCCGGCCACACCGCGGCGATCAGGCTCGCGGTGTCCGACGCAGGCGCGCTCCGCCTCGCCTTGATCGAGCGTCGCGCCGGCGCGACTGCGGCCTCGCCCGGGAAGATCCAGATCTTCGCGATCGACTCGGGACGCCGCGTCGTCCCGCCCGTGCTGGTCGGCAGCGACGGCCTCGCCGAGATCCCCGCGGCGCCAGGCCGCTACCGCGTCGTCGCCTCGCGCGGCCCCGAGTTCGCGCTGGCCGAGCAGGTGATCACGGTCGAGAGCGGGAAGGCCAGCGCCGCCACGCTCACCCTCGATCGCGTCGTCGACACCCGCGGCTTCCTCGGCTGCGATCTCCACCAGCACAGCGCGCCCAGCGCCGACTCCGGCGTGTCGACGCGCGAGCGCGTCCTCTCCAACGCGGCCGAGGGCGTGGAGTGCGCGGTCGCGAGCGAGCACAACCTCATCGTCGATCTCGGCGCGATCGTCCGAGAAATGAAGCTCGATCCGTTCTTCCGATCGATCGTCGGCGACGAGCTCACCAGCGACGCGAGCCGCGAGCCGTTCGGTCACTTCAACGCCTTCCCGCTCCAGGTCGACGCCAGCGACGCGCGCGGCGGCGCCTTCCCGGTGCGCGACCGGACGGCGCATCAGGCCATGGACGCGATCCGCGCGGCGCCCGGCGAGCACGTGATCCAGGTCAACCACCCGCGCACGGGGCGCACGGGGTACTTCGATCAATACCGCTTCGATCCGGCCCTCGGCGTCGGCGCGACAGCCGGCTACGACGCGCGCTTCGACGCCGTCGAGGTCTGGAGCGGACGCTTCGTGAAGGCCCGATCGAGCGTGCTCGACGATCTCTTCGCGCTGCTCCGCACCTCGCACCCGGTGACGCCGACGGCCAACACCGACACCCACGGGATCTTCGGGCAAGAGGCCGGCTACCCGCGCACCTACGTGAAGGTCGCCGACGACGATCCCGCGCGCCTCGATCCGGCCGAGCTCGTGGCCGGCCTGCGGACACGACGTGACGTGGTGTTGACGAACGGGCCCTTCGTCACCGTCCGCGTCGGCGAGGTCGAGCAGGGCGGCCTGGTCACGCTCCCGAAGCAGGGCGCGACGCTGAGCATTCACGTCGAGCGGGCGCCCTGGATCGACGTGACCGAGCTCTCGCTGCGGGTCGGGGGCGTCGTCCAGACGGTGCCCCTCGCGGGCAAGCCCGGGCCGACCGGCGCGCTCATCGACGACGTCGAGGCCCGCCTCGTGCGGCCGGGGCGGACCGCCGAGCCCGGGGCGCACGGCCTCCGCGCGGTCGTCACCGAAGACACCTTCGTGATGGTCGAGGTCCACGGGCAGAAGCCGCTCGAGCCGGTCCTCACGGGTGATCCGACAGAAATCTTACCCTTCGCCATCACCGCGCCCCTGTGGATCGACGCCGACGGGGACGGGCAGTCGCTGGGTCGAGGTCGCTGACGCGGCTCTTCGCGGGCCTGGCTCCTGCGGCGCAAGAAAAAGTGCGCGAAGATGAAATCTTGATGAGGGAAGCGGGATCCAGATCCTACTCTGATGCGTACAGATGGCCGTGGGGCGTAACTGCACGAGATTGGCGACATGAGTGATCGACTCGGTCCCGATGTGATCTTCACTGCGCTCCTCGCGCGGGCCCCGTCGCGCACGGTCGACGCGCTCGCCGCCCTCAACCCGGACGACGCCGCCGATCTGGTCGAGTGCCGCGAGCTGCTGGTCGAGCTCGCGCTCACCGCTCCGGTGGTCGCGCCGTCGTCAACGCTGCGCGAGCGCCTCCTCGCAGCGCACCCGAGCCCGCAGCGTCCGAAGCGGCCGGTGCTCATCGTCCTCGACATGATCCAGGATCACCTCACGGCCGGCAGCCCGGTCGAGGTCCCGCGCGCGCTGGGCATCGTCCCCGCGTTGAAGATCCGGATCGCCGCCGAGCGCGCCCGCCGGACGCCGATCATCTTCGTGTGCGACACACACGAACCCGACGACACCGACTTCAACGACTGGCCCGTTCACGCGCTCGCGGGCACGCCGGGCGCCGACGTGTGGCCCGACCTCGGCCCCGAGCCGGGGGATCACATCGTTCGAAAGCCCACGTACAGCGCCTTCACGCGGTCCACGCTCGCGCCGCTGCTCGACGAGCTCGGCGCCGACGAGATCATTCTCACCGGGTGCGCGACGGAGCTGGGGCTCTCGGTCACCGCGACCGACGCGCTCCAGCGTGGCTTCGTCGTCACCATCCCGCCCGAGTGCCAGGCCGGCGTCAGCCCCATGGCCGAGGGCCTGGCCATGCTCACGCTCTCGACGATGCCGCCGTACGATCCGCGCTACCTGCAAAAGAGGCGTTGAATCAGGGGGTTGGCGGGTGACTCCAGTTGCCCCTACACTCCCGCGCTGGAACCACGCCGGCTCGATCCGGCTCCGTCTTCCGCGCATGACCGTACGCCGCTCCTTCGCCTCGATCCTCGCCCTCGGCGTCCTCGCCGCGGCCTCGTCGAGCGCGCCTTCGGCGTCGGCCGCGCAGCTCGGTGGCAGCGGCGCGACGCTGCTCGATCAGCCGCCGCGGCTCTTCAATTTCAAGCTCGACGATCCGTCGACGTCGGGCCTCGCGCTGCTCCGATCGTTTCACGAGGCCGACGTCGAGCACCCGGGCAGCACGCGTCAGTACCTCTCGGGCGCGTGGAGCCGGTGGAACGCGCAGCCGCGGTGGAAGCTCGCGTGGGCCTCATCCGTCGGCGGCCTCGCGCCCGACAGCGCGAGCGAGAGCGCGCCGCGCGACGACGGCCTCTTCGTCGACAGCGAGAGCCGCTTCGGCTTCGGAACGCCCGAGAGCGACGTCGCGGGCCGCGTCCTCGATCTCGCGCCCGATCCCGCTCCGTCGTGGATCCAGGGGCTGCTCTCGCCGGCCTTCGCCACCACCGGGCGCACCTTCGCGTCGAACGGCTTCGACGCGCTCTGGTCGCTCCCGCCGAGCAAGCCGGTCCCCAACTGGCGCTGTCGTCGTCGCCCGGTGCGCTTCGTCCGCTACGGCGCCGAGACCGACGCGTTCGCGCTCGTTCGCTGCGACGGCGCGGTGGCCCCGCAGGCCCTCGACCGACTGACGTTCATGGCACGGGTGCCTGACGCGAAACGGCCGGGCGAGCTCTTGCCCGACGAGCCCGATCCCTCGGCAGGCAAAGGCGAATGGCTCCCCGGCGTCCGCGTCGTCAACCCCCGTCTCCTCTGGGCGCTCCAGCGCGTCGCCGACGCATTTCCCTGGCGCACCATCTACATCTTCAGCGGGTATCGCCCGGCGCCAAAGGGTGCCAGGCCCGGCGGTCATCACAGCCTTCATGGCGAAGCGCGCGCGATGGACATCAGCGTCAGCGGCGTCCCCAACGAATCGCTCTTCGCGGTGTGCCACAAGCTCGACGACATCGGCTGCGGCTTCTACCCGAACAGCAAATTCGTGCACGTCGACATCCGTCGTCCGGGCACCGGCCACGCGTACTGGATCGACATCTCGAGCCCCGGCGAGCCCTCGCATTTCGTCGATGGATGGCCCGGTGTCGTCGAGGGCGGCGCGCTCTCGTGGGATCCCGCGGGACGCGACGCAGCGGCGGCCCCCGGCGCGACCGACGCGAACTGTACGCGGCGCACGGATGGTCGCTGACACGATCGTCGAGATCGCCCCACGCGGGTGGTCGCCTCGGCCGGATCGGTGATGTAAGCTCCTGTTTCTCCCCACGCAGGCGCGCGGGGCCACGAGCCGCTTCATCGACAGATGCGCACGGAGAGCCGTGCCCGGAGAAGGTGCCACGATGGTCGAGATTCGGACAGCGATGGTCGAGAAGATCGCGGCGATGCAAGACTTCGCGCTCTACCGCGATCTTGCCTGGGAGGGCTCGTTCGAAGACTACCTCCAGGTCGTCCGACAGAACCCGCAGGTCACGCGCAACGCCTTCCAGCGGGCGTACGACATGATCATCCGGTACGGCATCGAGGAGTACACGGACAACAAGAAGAAGCTCATTCGCTACAACTTCTTCAAGGACGAGCAGAACGGCGGAGCCGACGCGGTCTACGGCCTCGACATCCCGCTGATGCGCCTCGTGCACGTGTTCAAGGCCGCGTCCGAGGGCTACGGCCCCGAGAAGCGCGTCATCCTCCTGCACGGCCCGGTGGGCTCGTCGAAGTCCACCATCGCGCGCCTTTTGAAGAAGGGGATCGAGCACTACTCGAGCACCACCGACGGCGCGCTCTACACGTTCGACTGGATCAACCTCGACGACGTGGGGATGGCCGGCGCCGAGAGCGCGCGCTTCAAGTGCCCCATGAACGAAGAGCCGCTGCGGCTGATCCCGCTCTCGTGGCGCGCCCGCGCGATCAAGGAGCTCGGCCTCTCCAGCCCGCAGTTCAACGTCAAGGTCGACGGCGAGCTCGATCCCGCCTGCCGCTTCATCTTCAACAAGCTGATGGACAAGTACGGCGGCGACTGGTCGAAGGTGATGCAGCACATCCGCGTGCGCCGCCTGGTGCTCAGCGAGAAGGACCGCGTCGGCATCGGCACCTTCCAGCCCAAGGACGAGAAGAACCAGGACTCGACCGAGCTGACGGGCGACATCAACTACCGGA
>JBDTXR010000173.1:0-17379 GCA_040006075.1 Byssovorax sp.
CGCCGTCGCCAACCACAACGCGATGACCGGGATCCCCGACATGTTCTGCCACATGCTCGCGTTCTGGCGGCTCGCGCCGATCGAGCGGCCCTCGTACGGCCTGATGCACGACGTGCCCTTTCGCGTACCGGGCGCGGGCGCGTGGCTCAACGCCAGCGGCGCCCTCGCGGCGAACCGCGACAACGCGCGGCGCGCGCTCGCGAGCGGCGCCCCGGTGCTGGTGTTCCCGGGCGGCGATCTCGACGCCTGCAAACCGTGGTCGCAGCGCTACACCATCACCTTCGGCGCGCGCCGCGGCTTCGTCCGCGCGGCGATCCGCCAGCAGGTCCCGGTGGTCCCGATCGTCAGCGTCGGCGCGCACGACTCGCTCTACATCTGGAGCGACGGCCACAAGCTGGCGCGCGCTCTCGGGCTCCCGCGCCGCGCCCGATCGAACGTGGCGCCGCTGGGGTTCGCCTTGCCCTGGGGCCTGATCGTCGGCGTGCCGATCCCGCACCTGCCCCCGCCGGTGAAGATCCACACCCGCTTCCTCGCGCCGATCCACCTCGATTTACCGGTGTCCGCCGCCGACGATCCCGCCCTGGTCGAGGTGGCTTTCGAGCGCATTCGCGGCGCGATGCAGGCCGCGATCGACCAGCTCCGCGCGGCGGGACGACACGGCCTCTTCCCGCGCGACCAGCCGCGCTGATCAGGCGGGGCGCTGCTTCCGGGCGCGGCTAACCTTGACGATCCACAGCGCCAGCGCCCCCACCACGATCAGCACTGACGCAGTGGACACGCGCTCGGGCGCGGCCTGGAGCAACGAAAACCGCTCCGCGGCCGACAACGTCGACGGCTGGAAAACGAGCCGATCCTCTGCACGAAAGAAGAGACCGTGCGCCATGACGAGCAAGCCGAGCGCCGAGTACGCGCCGACCTTGTGCGCCATCGCGAGCGCGGCCCAGCGCGCGACGGGCGACTCGCGCGAGAGCTCGATCGCGTCGCGGCGAGGCGCGCGGAGCCGCGGACGCGCGACGCTGGATCGGTAGGCGCCGCCGCCTTCGATGGATGACCCCGCGAGCACGCCGGTCGCCCAGACCTCGTCGCCGGCCGAGACCCTCGTGATCATCTCGCGGCGCGGGAGCTGCCCGGGCCCGTCGCTGTAGGCGCCGGGGGTCGTCTCGGGGAAGCCGACGAGCCTCGCGTCGCGGCCCTCGACCTCGATCTCGGCGCCGCTCTCCAGCACCAGGAGGAACGCGCGCCCGGTCGTCGCCTCGCGGAGCTTTCGCCAGACCTGCCCGTTTGGTGCCTGCCTGCACTCCTCCTCGATCTCGCGTCGCACCAGCTCGCCGCCGCTGCGCGCGTCGAGGTTCTGGGCCACGCCGTGGAACGTCCCGAACCCCGGCCGCGGCTGCGCGCCCTTGCGCACCACGGCGCCCGCGCGCCGGGTTCGCTCGTCGTACCAGGCCGCGATCCCGTTCGCGACGAGGAACACCGCGAGCGTCGAGAGCGTCGAGAGCAGCACCGCGAAGAAGGTCGGTGTAGCGAAGAGCTCGTTGGTCCCCATAGGCCGGCGAGTATCGCATGCGCCGCGCCGGCGCGCCGTGGATCAGCGCCGCGCGCACTCCGCGTCGGGCACCTTCGGCTCGCGGACCCAGATCGATCCCGCGACGGTCGCGCCCTGCGGGAGGAACGAGATCGTCTTCTTTTTCCCACCTCGATCGACATCCATGGTCACCGGCAGGAACGTCACGCCAATCGCCACGCCGCTGCCCTTCACGTGATCGCCCTCGCGCAGCCCGGCCCGATCCGCCGCCGATCCGCGCACCAGGCCGGTGAGCTTGTCGTCCTTGTACGAGCTGACGTCGAAGCCGAGCTCGAAGCGCGGGATGGCCTTGTTCACGGCCTTGAAGCACGGCCCGTAGGCGTCCGACGGAGGCGTCGGCGGCGCGCCGCGGACGATGACCGCGTCGTAGCGCGCCTGCCCGTCGGGCCCGAGCTCGACGCCGACCAGCTCGCGAAACGCGTCCGCGGGCAGCGGCGCCGTCACCACGGCGGGCGGCTCTTTGGCAGCGGGATCCACCGCGGCGGCCTGCTTGCCGAGAGCCCGCGCGCGATCGAGCAGCGCCGCCATCAGATCGTCGAGGGATCGCTTGCCACCCGACTTCGCGCGCACCGCGGCGTCGACCTCGGCGGCGTAGAGCATGCCCCGGTCATACGGCAGCTTGCCAATCGTATCGTTCTTGAAGAAGCCTTTGACGATGACCTCGTTGGGAGCGCCCTTGTCGGGGTTCACCGCGAAGCGCTCGGTCCGCTCGCGGAGATCGTCGAGGAACTCGGCCGGCGTCGCCAGGCCGTCCCGGAGCAGCAGAGTCCGCGTGTAATGGACGGTGAACCCCTCGGTGAGCCAGTAGGCGGATCCCTCGGGCCCTTCCAGGCGAAGACCGCTCCCGCGGACTCCAATCCAGCTGTGGACCATCTCGTGCGCGACGGCGAAGCGTGCCAATCGTTCCCAGGGGAGCTTGTCGCCGGCCAGGAGCAGGAAGCTCGCCGGGCCGCCGTTACCGACCCAGCTCGCCCCCAGGCCCGGGACCGGGCGGAGAAAGAAGGTGAACGGCGAAGGATCGGTGTCGCGAAAGAAGGCCCTTTGCCCCTCGCGCGCCCGAGCGGCCCACACCGACGCTTCGGCGGGATCGAACAGCGGCCGTCCGAGCCACGCCGCGCGAAAATGGGTGGCGCCGTTGTCGATGGCGATCCGGCCGAGCGGGCCGGCCATGTAAAAGGCGCTCCGCAGCCGATCGAGCGGCGCCGACGTCTCGACGTCGCCCGCGCCGAACGACGACGCGGCCGAGGCGCCCTCCCCCGCCCCCGCGAGGCTCCAGGTCAGGTGGGCCCGGTAGACATCGTTGACGTCGGGCAACAGGAGAAACGTCGCGCCTTGCCCGGCGAAGCCGCCGGCGTGCGCGCGGACGCCGACGATCCGGTGGCTGTCCCCCGCGGCCACCCGGACCCGGTAGGTGATCACGATCGCGCCCGACGGGTGCCGATCGGATCGCCACTCGGTGCAAGCGTCCCCGTCGACGATCGCCGGCCGCGTCTTCAGGGCCAGCGCGCCCTCGCCGTCGCGCGCGTAGACCTCCTCGATGGCGTCGGGCCAGCCCGCCTCGCCTTGCTCGGAGTCCTCGAGCGTGAGCTTGAGCGGCGACGCGTCGCCGAACTCGCCCGGCGGCTCGGAGAGGCGAATCGTGACGTCGAGCGAGGTGACCTCGGCCGAGGGATCGCGCTGCGGGGCGAGGGTGACCTCGATCTGGCGCGAGGCGGCGGGGGCCGGCGCGACCACGGCTGGGGCCGGCTCGGACCAGTCGGGAGCGCGCGGCGGAGGCGTCGACGGAGCAGGGAGAGGCGCCTCACCGCAGGCCGCGAGCGTGAGAGCCGCGAAGGCAACGAGGAGCGGGCGGCGCGACGGGGAGAGCACGGACCGCGGAGAGTACGGGAGGCGCGGGCTCGGCGAAAGTGATCCGTCGGGCGGAGGCGCAGCGTCGCCCGCTCGCCCGGGGCCACCTCCGCCCTTGACAGCGAAGCCCTAACCGGGAGCTACTTGCCGGTCGTAACGCTACGGCAGGGCGCGCTCCGGCGCGGCGAGGCTCCATGCAACGCATCGTGTTCTTCGGCAAAGGCGGGATCGGCAAGTCGACCACCTCGACCAACGTCAGCGCGGCGCTCGCGGCGCGGGGGGAGCGCGTCCTCCACGTCGGCTGCGATCCCAAGCACGACTCGACCGTGGCGCTGCTCAACGGCCGCTTGCTCCAGCCCGTGGTCGACAAGATCCACAAGCTCGACAACCTCACGCCCGAGGACGTGGTCACCCGCTCGGCGCTGGGGATCGACTGCGTCGAGGCCGGCGGGCCCGAGGCCGGCGTCGGCTGCGGCGGCCGCGGGATCACGCGGATGATGGAGATCTTCCACGCCGCCAAGCTCCTCGCGAACGATCGCTACACCGTCTCGATGTACGACGTCCTCGGCGACGTGGTCTGCGGCGGCTTCGCGGCCCCGCTCCGCAAGGGGATCGGCGAGAAGGTGATCATCGTCGCCTCCGAAGAGGTGATGGCGCTCTACGCGGCCAACAACATCGCCCGCGCGGTCTGCCACTACGCCGTCAACGGGATCGTCCTCGGCGGGATCATCATCAACCTCCGCGACAACAACGAGGATCGCGCCCCGATGGAGCGCTTCGCGAAATTGATCAACACCAGGATCCTGGCCTACGTCCCGCGCGATCCGCTGATCCGCGAGGCCGAGTACAAGCGCCAGACGGTGATGGAGCACGCGCCGCGATCGCCCATTTCCAAGGTCTTTCGCGACATCGCCGACCAGATCTGGGACCTCGATCCGAAGAGCTGCCCGCTGCCGACGCCGCTCACCGATCTCCAGTTCTACGCCTGCACCCAGACCAAGTTCGAGATGTCGGCCAGCGCGGCCCAGGCGCTCGCGGGCGCCAACATGGGGGTCATGCCCGAGGCCGAAGGGGTCGACGTGATCATCCCGACCTCGCTCGCGAAGAAGTCGGTCGAGAGCCGCAAGGCCGAGTACGACGAGGAGCTCTTCGCCGGGATCCGCGCCGTGCGGCTCGGCCGCGTCAGCGCCGTCGACGCCGTGCAGCGCCTGCGCAAGAGCTTCCCCAAAGAGGCCCGATCGCTGGCCGAGACCGATCTGGTCTCCTGAGAGAAATGGCCCTGTGAGCAAGCTCTTTCCCGAGCTCGACGAGCTGGATCTCGCGCCGACGCCGGAGGCGCTGAAGAGCGCGATCGGCGCCTTCACCAAGGACGCGCCCGACGTCCCCGCGATCGCCGCTCCGACGTCGAACACCGCGCCGCAGAAGGCCGCCGCGATCACCGAGCGGGCCCAGAACCCGAAGGTGATCGAGCTCTTCGAGAAGGCCCTCGCGCTGCCGAAGGTCCGCACCGGCGGCCAGCTCCGCGTCGTCCGCTGCGAGCGCGACGACGACAGCCGCGTCCTCTTCGAGATCGCCGCCGCGCCCGCGCCCGGCGTGGTGTTCTGGATCCTCCCGCCCGGATCGCCGGGCTTCCTCGCGACGCCGGACTTCACGCTGGTGCTCCGCGGCGACACCAGCCCGCTCGCCGATCAGATCCTCCGCTACTGCGCGAAGAAGCTCGCCCGGCTCCCTTACGAGCGGCTCCTCGCGCTGGTGCCCGCCGACATCATCGAAGATCCCGCGCTCGGCGGGGCCTTCGATCCGCACGGCCACCGCGCCGCGCACGGCGACAACGGCAACGAGTGGCCGCCGGCCGATCCCGACGACTCGTACATGAACACCATCGGCTTCGGCTACGCGCCCCCGGGCGCCTGGCGGAACTTCTTCCAGGGCCACGAGAACAGCTACGGTGGGATCGAGAACGCCCGCGGGTATTGCCAGAAGTTCGAAGGCAAGGTGGCCTATGTCAGCCACACCGAGATCGAGTGCGCGATGAGCTCGCCCACCCGCGACGACGGCTCGATCCAGTTCTGGAACCACCTCGCGCCCATCCCCTCCACCGCGCGAAATCCCCGGGAAGACTGGGGTCAATTCCTCTTCACGGACATGCAGGAGACCGAGGTGATCAAGGGCGGAGCCGCCCGCCTCGACGAGGCCCTGGCCTCGCTCGCCGACTCTGGCTACATGCCCGACGTGGTGGTCTTGCCGATGACGTGCACCACGCAGGTCATCGGCGACGACACCGGTCGATCGGTCGAAAAGCTGAAGAAGCGCGGGAATTTCCGGGTCCTCAACAACGCCGACTCCAAGGAGACCGATCTCTTCGCGGTGCTGCTCAAGGAGGCCTCGGAGCGGACTGGCTTCAAGGCGACGGCGCAGATCCCGCGGTCGGTCAACCTCATGGGCTTCCCGCTGATGCCGGGCTACCAGCCCTTCATCGATTTGCTCACCGGCGCGGGAGTGACCATCAACTCCCGGATCTTGCCCAAGGTCACGGCCGACGAGGTCCAGAATTTCATGGCCGCCGAGCTCACCGTGCTCTTCGACTGGCCTCATCTCGACGCCACCTACACTCGAATGCTCGACGGCCTCGGGGTCAAGCTGCTGCGGCCACCGCCGCCGATCGGCGTGGCCAACACCCGCGCGTTCTTCGCCGAGCTCGGCGCGGCGCTCGGCGATCCAGGGCTCTTCGACGCCCAGCTCGACGCCCGCTGGAAGGTCCTGGAGCCCACCTGGAACCGGCTCCAGAAGAAGGCCCGCACCCACCGACTCGGCCTGATCGGCGCCGAGTCGCTGGTGACGAAATGGCTCGAAACCCGGCAAATGTTCGGCGTGAAGATGCTGGAGCTGCTGGAGGAGATGGGCTTCGGCGTCGATCTGGTGATGGTCCCGCAGAAGGGCCGGGTCGCCCGCCAGCGGATGACCGAAGAGGGCCGCCGTCGCACCATCTGGGTCGAGTCGGCCGAGGAGCTCGAGGTGGTGCTCACCAGCAGCGACGCCGCCGCGTATTACACCGAGGCCTTCTTCGATCGCCGACTCAGCCGCTCGGGCCGCAACCTGTTCTCGGTGCGCGAGTTCGGCCGCATAGGCCTCGACGGCGCGGTCGACGCGCTGCGCCTCCTGGTCTCGGCCTGCGAGGTGCCGTTCTTCCGCACCTACGGCCGCTACTGCGGCAAGCCGTTCTCGATTGGCCACCTGTGAGGATCCGCGCGTGACCATCCAATCCGGCCGCAGCAAGGGCGATTTCACCAAGCCCTACAAGCTGCCTTACCAGCTCGGCGTCTACCTGGCCGTCAACGCCGTGCGCGACATGTACGCCGTCATCGACGGTCCAGATTGCCTGTTTCGAAAGGCCGAGTGGGTCCACGGCAAGCACGATCTGATGTCGAGCCTGCTCGACGTGCTCGGCCGCCACCGCATCGTCTCGTCGCTGGTGAACGCCGAGGCCGTGGTGAAGGACCGCGGCGAGCGCCTGGCCGAGCGGCTCAAGCAGGTCAACGCCATCCCCGGGGCAAAAGCGGCTCTGATCTGCGCCATGCCCCACGTGCTGATCATCGGCACCCAGTACGACCGCATCCTCCGCCTGCTCGAGCCCCAGGTCACGATCGAGATGATGGAGGTGCCGAGCCTCTCGCTCCAGGGCGACTGGGTCGATGGCTACGTCGAGTCGATGGCGGCGCTGGCCCGCAAGGTCGATGTCGCCGGGGGCAAGCCGGATCCGCGGCGGATCGCGATCATTGGCTATCTCCACGATCGCAACGAGGCCGATCACGCGGCCAACGTGGAGGAGCTGCGCCGCCTGTTCGGGGCGATCGGCCTGGAGGTGGCGTGTATCTGGCTCTCCGGCGGCAGCTACGCCGAGCTCTCGCAGGTGTCCGAGGCCGGCACCATCGTGGCCTTCCCGCTCGGCCGCAAGGCCGCGCACATCCTCGGCGAGCGCACCGGCGCCAAGGTGATCGAGGTCGACGTGCCCTTTGGCCCGACCCGGACCCGGCGCATGCTCCGCAAGGTGGCCGAGGCGACTGGCTTCCTCGACGCCGTCGAGCCCTTCTTCGAGCAGGAGCTGCGGCAGTGGGTCCCGCGCTTCGAGTGGATCGTCCCTCACCTGTTCTTCGGCAAGCGCATGGCCTTCGGCGGCTCTCCCGATCTGCTGGGCGGCATGGTCCAGATCGCCACCGAGCTCGGGATGGAAGTGGCCTTCCTGGCCGCGTCCACCGCCAGGAGCTCCTGGGTCGATCTGCTCCCGCAGGAGTTCCCGGACCTGCCGCCGATCCTCTTCGCGCCGTCGGAGCGCCAGATCTACGAGGCGTCGCACGATCCCGCCGCGCCGATCGATCTCATCGTCGGCGACAGCGTCTTCTCCGAGTTCACCCACGACGACTCGCGCCACGTCGCGCTCGGGTTTCCGTCGCACCACTCCCACGCCATCTTCGATCGCCCCCACCTCGGGATCCGCGGGTGGGCGTGCATGATCGATCGCATGGCCGCCGCGCTCGAGCGCACCGAGCGCGAGGCCCAGCGCGCGGTCGCGCCGATCCGCGTGACGCCGCGCCCCGAGCTCACAGACAGATGAGCCTGGCCCCGCCGCCGAGGACGACGGACGCGCGCCCGATCGTCCAGCGGGGATCCACCGTGGCTCGTCGCCGTCGCCGCATTCTCCGAGGGACGCTGGCCGCGCTCGTGCTCTTACCGTTGCTCGGTGAGCTGGGTTTGCGCGTCAGCGGCAAGGCGTTCCGCTACCCCTCCCCCTGCGTGCTCGTCGACAACCGTGGTTGCCTGTTGCTCCCCCGGCTCCACGAGACCGTCGCCGTCGCCGGGGACCAGTTCACCTTCACGACCAACTCGCGCGGCCTGCGCAACCGAGAGACCACGCCCGAGGACGCGTCGCGTCGCCAGGTCGTCGTGCTCGGCGACAGCGCCGCGTTCGGCGCGCACGTGAACGACGCGGAGGTCTTCACGGCCCTCCTCGACGACCGGCTCGGACCGCGCGGAGCGGCGGTGGTCAACGCGTCCTCGATGTACCTGAAGGGCACCGATCAGCAGCTACGGTATCTGGCGGACGAGGGCGACCGGCTCGCGCCCGATCTGGTGATCCTCGTCTTCAACAGCAACAACGACGCCTCCGACAACTCCCGCGAGGAGTTCTATCGAGACGGGGTGCCGCAGCCCTGGAGCCCGCGGCTGCTCCAGCGCCTGGTGGTCGCCAGCGCGCGCCTGCCGGGCCACGCCTTCCTGACCGATCATTCCTGGCTCTTCGGGCTCTTCAGCTTCTTTTACTGGAACGCCCACGTTCGCTTCGGCCGCCCGCCGAACCTGCGGCGCACCGAGGCCAACGAGTCGGTGATCAAGGAGCTCCAGGCGGAGTGTGGCCGCCGCGGCGCCGCGCTGCTCGTCGTGCTCCTGCCTCGGCTCGAGGCCATTCCCGAGCGGATCCAGAGCGGTCATTTCCCAGAGCGCTCGCCGGAGCGGCTCCTCGTCGACATCACCGATCGACTCGGCGTCCGCGTCCTCGACGGCAGCGAGCTCTTCTCGGCGCGAGGCGCGCTCACCGACGACGGGCACCTGACCGTGGACGGCCATCGAGCGCTGGCCGACGCGCTCACTCCCCGGCTGCTCGGCTGGCTGGATTCCAGGAAATGAGCCAGGCCACGCCGTCGCGCTCGGGCTCCAGGCCCACCGCTCCCGTGGGCGCCGCGCCTCGCCGCCGCGGGGCCAAGCTGCTGCTGGCGGCGACGAGCTTCTCGGTGACGGTGCTCGTCCTCGAGCTCATCGTCCGGCTCAGCGGCGTCCCGAGCCCTCCTACGTCGATGCGAGAGGGCCTGTACGTGAGCCAGCTCCCGCTGGTGACCGGTCGCGAGACGACGTCGGGCCTGGTGGGCCCCGCGCTCGCGACGGCGAAGCGCCCGGGCGAGATCCGGATCTTCGTCTTCGGCGAATCGAGCGTGCAAGGGCTGCCCTGGGGCTACGGAGGGAGCCCGGTGACCATGCTCCGCGACCAGCTCCACACCATGGCTCCCGGTCTCGATCTCACGGTCGTCAACATGGGTCGAAGCGCCTCCACGATGATGGATGCCTATTACTATCTCGTCTCGATCGAGCGCTACGCCCCCGATTTCATCGTGTTCTATCAGGGCAGCAACGACTTCTTCGATGTCGACGGCGAGCGCTGCGCGCCGGCCACGCACCCGGCCCTTCACGGCGCCTTTCGCTGGCTGGTGGAGCACTCGCGCCTCGTCTGGTCGGCGAGGGCGCTGGGGCCGCGCTTCTACCGGAGGCGCGTGGCCGACACGAGCAAGCCCGCGCCGCCGGTGTTCGGAAAGGACCAGCAGCCCGGCGACCGCTGCGACGCCGGGCAAGCCTTCGCCGCGTGGACCGATATCCTGGTGACGACCGCGCGAGGCATGGGCGCCCAGGTCCTCGTGACGACTCCGGTCGAGAACCCGCTGCGCTGGCCCGATGAGCGAGCGAGCTCGGAGCCGACGCCGGAGGAGCCTTATCGACGACTCCTCTCCTGCGTGCTCGACGACGCCTGTGACGTCGTGAAGACCTGGAAAGACGTGCGCGGCACGCCCTCGTTCACCTGGGACCGCCTCGGCCCCCGGCGCGACGCCTGGGCACGAACCGCGGCGGCGCGGGGCGCTCGCCTGGTCGACTTCGCCGACGATCTCGCCCGGAGCAGCGACGATGGATTGCGTCCTTCCCTCTTCGTGGAAGAGGTCCACCTCTCGCTCGAAGGGTACTGGCGACTCTCGTGGTTGTGGGCCACCGAGATCCGCTCGCTCCAGGAAGATCGCTCTTCCGGGAGCCTCCGCGCGGCGCCGCCTCCCGCCTTCGACGAGCGATTCTACCTCGCCGAGGCGCCGCGCTACGGGACCCGCGCGACGGCGGCGTGCAGCCTCCTCCGCACCGCCGCGCTCCATTTGCGAGCGGGCTACCGCGTGCTCGCGGCGGAGTCGCTCCGGTCGGTGGTCCGCCTCGGCGCCCTGGCGCCGGGCGACGAGGGCTCTTCTCGCCCGGCCGCGACCGCGCAGCACCTGCTCGCCGCCCAGCGTCGCGACGCCGGCGCGGAGCCGCCCGCCCCGGGCCCGCGGGCTGACGACGCCGAGGTCCGCGCGCTCGTCGATGAGCTGCGAAAGCACGACGATTGCTCGACCCTGCCAGGCCTCTGATCTCCGCCGCGGACCTCGACGCCTTCGCCCCCGCGCCCGGGTTGACCCGATGGCGCGCTCGCAGCTACGCTCTTCCGGAGCCTCCGTGTACGAATTTCTTCGTCAGAACAAGAAGTGGTGGATCACGCCCGCGGTCGTGGTGATCCTCGTCCTGGCGGGGATCACCGTGCTGAGCGCCACCACGCCCGTTCCCTTCATTTATACCGTGTTCTGAAGGGCGGACGGGGCGGCGCCCGCGCCGCCGATCCGTCAGCGAGCCGCGATGAGCGGCGCGAGCCTCGCGGCGAGCAGGCCGGCGAAGTAGCGCTGTCCCTCGGCGTTGGGGTGCCCGTCCAGGGGGATCACGTAGGCGCTCCGGAGGTACTCGCTGTGCGACATGCCCGACTCGGAGACCTGGTATTCGAGGCCGACCGGGAGGGCGCGGGCCAGATCGTCGGTGGTGTCGAACAGATCGAAGAAGTAAAGCCGGGTCCCGCGGCGCCGCTGATCGTCGAGCAGCACCTGCGATTTCACCCGCAATCGCCCCATCGACAGCGATTTGGTGAGCTGACTCCGCATCTCCATCGAGAGATACTGGGCGCGATTGACCAGGATCCGCCCCACCGACGAGCCCAGCATCGCGGTCAGCGTGGGAGAGCGCTGGATCTGGATCACCCGCGAGTTCATGTCGAGCAGCCGCTCGATCTCCGGCTGGACGAAGATCACCAGATCCGGCTCGTACACCCGTCCGAACGCCGAATAGGTGGTGACCTCCGAAGCGAAGTAGTTCATTGGCAGGCCGAAGTTCATGACCTCGATCCGCCGCCCGGGCAGCGCGGCCTCGAGATCGCGGCGGAGGACCTCGGAGAACGTCTCTCCATCGTCGACGCCGAGCCCGAAGATCGGCGACGAGCCATAGACCTGCAGCCGAAACACCCCGGGATCGCGGGCGATGGGAGGGAGCTCCGGGCTGCGAAAGCCGCTCTGGTTGGTGGTGTAATGGTACGGGTGGCCCGAGCCGGCCACGGACGAGATCGAGAGTCCGGGCTTGAGCTTGCACACCTCGCCTTGCGCGCAATCGTAGCTCGCGAACGAGAGCTCGGCGTGCCAGGTGTCCTCGCGGAAGAAGTTCCAGAGCACCAGCACCAGCAGCGCAGAGAGCCCTTGCTTCACCCACGATCGCAGCGGCCAGCGCCGCCTCAGCGGGAGAGGGAGAGGGAGCTCCGCCAGGTCAACGCTCGCGCTTTCGGGATCGGGACCGTGGGCGCCCATCGGGATCCCGACCGTACGCCATTTCCGCGCGTTTTCCCATGGCTCCGGTGGGCCGGGGCGCACGTAGCATCGCTCACTGCGTACGGCCGGCCTTCCATCGCGGCTCCAGCGTCTCGACGTCGAACGCGTAGACCGCGCCGCTGTTGACGACGACGAGGAGCCGGCCTTCGTTCAGCAACGTCACCGGATGGATGCTCCGCGTGGTCGGGACGTCGACGGACTTCAGCACCTCGCCCGTCTCCGCGTCGAGGCGGAACAGGACGAAGCCACCCGCGGGATCCGAGC
This sequence comes from Byssovorax sp., assembly GCA_040006075.1. Lineage (GTDB taxonomy): Bacteria > Myxococcota_A > Polyangia > Polyangiales > Polyangiaceae > JANYGI01. The sequence continues at coordinate 12,178 of JBDTXR010000173.1, forward strand.
GGCGTTTACCGACGATCAGCAGCGCAGAGCCCACGCGGCGGACGTTGCCTCCGCCGTGGGGCGCCCCCTCGGTCGCGTCGAGGGTTTTCGTCCAGATCACCTTGCTGGCCTTGCGAAGCGAGAGCGAGGTGCGCGGCGTCCCGGGCCCCTCGTCGGCGAGCACCAGCTCTTGATCCCCGTCGACGATGACCACGACTCCGGGGTCGTACGGCGCGCTGGGGCTCGCAGACGGCGCCGAGCAGGCGCCCTGGAGCGGCGTGCCGTTGCGCGCGTCGAGGCTGACCTCGTGGTGGTCGGCGCTCCGGAGCACGACACAGCCGTCGCCGAACGTGGCGCCCCCGAAGGTGTCGGAGAGCTGCGCCTTCCAGATCGGCGCGCCGTCGCGCGCGCTGAACGCCTGCACGCCGAAGGTCTTCTCTTTCCAGCCGAGGATCAGCCCGCCCTGCGCGGTGAACCAGTCCGCGGCGGCGTGCGCCGTCCAGAGCCGCGCGCCGCTCTTGCCGTCGACGGCGAAGTAGTCGCCGGTGTAGTCCATGCCCATCACATCGGCGGTGCCGTCGCCGTTGGCATCGAGCAGGAACGCGCGCCCGAAGTAGTCGGGGAGCGGCGGCGTGTACTCGAACGCGGGGTGAGTCGGCCGGCTGCCTTCCCGCCAGACATGGAACGCGAACAGGTACGCCGCGCCCGCCGCGACGACGGCGACGACCGCGATCGGCGCGACGATCCACCCGCGCCGGCGCCGCGCCGACGCTCCATCGAGCAGCGCGCGCGCTTGCTTCGCCGTGGCGATCCGGTCGTTCGCGAGCGGCTCGACCATCCGATCGAGCGTGGCCACGAGGTTCGCCGGAGCGTCGCGCAGGAGCTCGCGCACGCGCACCTTCGATCGGCCGACGTCGATCGGCATCTCGGCCGGAGGCACGCCCGCCGCGGCGGTGATCAGCGTCATCCCGAGCGCGTAGAGATCCGACGCCGGTATCGCCGCGCCGAGGATCTGCTCGGGCGGCATGTAGCCCGCGGTCCCGACGAAGGTCGAGCTCCGCCCCGCGAGCCGGAGCCCGTCCTGGATCGCCCCGAAATCGACGAGGAACGGCCTCCCGTCGCGATCGACGATCACGTTGCCCGGGTGGATGTCGCGGTGCACGACGCTCGGCGTGCGCTCGTGCAGGTAGCGAAGAATGTCGAGCAGCTCGCGCAGCAACGGCACCAGCTTGTCGCGCGGGAACCGCTCGCGTCGGTCGATCCACGCCGAGAGCGGCTCGCCCTCCACGCGCTGCTGCACCAGCACCACGGCATTTGCGGCCTTCTCGTCGGACTCGGTCACCGTCGCGGCGAAGGCGATCCCGAAGCTCCCGTCGCCGTGGACGGCGTCGACACGATAGGTGCCGCGGAGCCCACGAACGGTCGAGCCCACGGTGATGCGGCCGGGCGAGTCCATGCGGCCGAGGGTAGCTGCGGGGCGAGAGCGCGCGAAGCGGTACCTGCGGCGCAGGGCGGAAACGCTGGTAGCGTGGCGTGGTCGACCCGATCGCGAGGAGCCCAATCCATGTCCACATTCACCGTCTCCGACGTCGCGCTCTCGCGGGAGCGTCTTCCGAGCACGACGCTCGCGCAATCACTTCAGCTCCGCACGCAGCGCGGGTTCGAGGCCGGCGCCGCCAACCTGCCCGATCTCGTCCAGGCGACGCGGCAAGGCCATCATCCCTTCGTCGAGGCCGTGGGAGCAGCCTTTGCCGACCACTACCCGCTGGTCCTCTCACCGGACGACGTGTGGCTCTGCCTCGCGCAGGGATTCGCCATCCACGTCAACGAGCACGCCGAGGCGCTCCGCGGCCACTTCGTCCAGCACGAGGGCAAGGCGGAGATCGTGGTGATCCGGGACGGGTTCATCAAGGGCTCTCCCGACAACGATTGGCCCGGTTGCTTCGCGGAATTCTCCGATCGAATCGCCGAATTCGTGGGAAAGAAGCGCGATCTCGTCGTCGCCGACTTCTCGACGACCGGCCCGGTCGAGCGGGCAGCCTCCGAGATCGTGCTGATGAGCGCGCTCCAGGCCTACTTCAGCTTCGTGGTGGTCACGCGCTGTGGGATCCCGGCGATCACCCTGCTCGGGACGACCGAGGACTGGCGCTCGATCCGCCGCCGCGCCGAGGCGTTCGCCGAATTCGAGCTCGGCTGGTGGACGGAAGCGCTGCTCCCCGTGCTCGACCACTTCATCGCGGCTTCGTCGGGCCAGGTCGACAAGGCAGTCTGGCAATCGTTCTACAAGCTCGACAATGGATCCGGCGGACCGTTCGTTTCAGGATGGATCAACGCGCTCTTCCCCTACCTCAATGACGACCGAGATCGTGAGGACGACGAGCCGAGCGTCCACGTCGTGAAGCGCAACGATTTTGCGCGGATCCGCGCGCCGGGCGAGCGTGTGCCGTACGGCGGTGGCCCCCGGACCAGCGAGTTCCCTCAAGGGTTCTCGGTCGCTCCGTTCCTGTGGAAATACCTGGGGACCGACATTCCCATGGAGCTCATCGGAGGCTTCGCCGGCGTCTCGCAGGATCCCGGGAGCCTGGCGGTGAGGCCGTCAATCGGCTGGGCGGTGCGCGAAGCGATCCCCGCGACGTGAGAGCAGACCCCGCCCGACTCTGGTGTTCAAGGAGAACGGGGTGATCCCGGAGCAGAGCGTGAAGCTCGACGCGGAGAACCTCGAGCGGAAGTGAGGCTCCGGGCGGCTTTGTTGATCGCCACGGCGGGGCCGCGCTGGGCGGGGGCAACTACCCGAGCTCGGCGCTCAGCGCTTCGACCTCGGCCTTCCAGCCTTTTGCGGCCAGCCACGCTTCCATGGCCGCTGCGGTAGTTCCGGGCGGTGGGTCTTTCCAGAGGACCGCGAGCGCCCAGCTCAGCTCGCGGATCATCTTCTCGCAGTGGCGAGGCTCGTCTGGGCCGGTCCAGAGCAGCCGATGAGCCGCGTCGAGACGCTCGTCGATGTCTTCGAGTAACCAATCGATCTCCTCCCGAGACGAGGGTAGAAGATCGGGTCGGGCGTCTTCCAGGAAGTTGCGGACCGTGATGCCATAGGGCTTGTATCGACTCGACGCCCGTCGGAGACCAGCAATGTCCTCCGGGGAGTGACGGCTGAGCGCGTTCGAGGCTTTATCGAGCGCGCGCACACGCGGGCGACGAAGATCCGGATCCTCGTTCAATCGGAAGAAGCGTATTGTCGCCTGGGTCCGCGCGAGCTCTGGGCTGCCGGGTCGCAAACGGGGTACCTCTTTCACAAATCCCTCGTCCGTGAGGCTCATCCAATCAACTCGCATCCACGACTCCACCGGATCACAGGCTGGATCGGCGAGCAGCCTGGCTTCATTGGCCAGATTTCCGCGGGAAACGTACTCAACTGGAGCCTCGCCCGGCACGATTGGAAATCGATCACTCTTGCGCGCGCTGTTGCACACGCGGCATGCGAGCAGATAGTTCTCGAACGAATAGGCAAGCCACCAGTATCCACCGTCTTTGGGCCGAAAGTGCTCCACATCGCCGCGATCATTCCGCGGCAGCTCGCACTGGCAGTAAGCGCAGGCCCACCCGTGCATCGCGTAGAGGGCGCCGCGAACATCAGCTTCGTTCCAGTGTTCCGGGAACGCGAGCTCGGTTGCGGGATCGCTCGCCTTCGCCTTCTGATGCTCCTCTGCCTTACGCGCGCCCTTGCCTGTGCCGGTCAGCGTGGGCAGAGCGACCTTGGGCCGTCGCAGATTCCTCACTCGGCCTTACCGCCCGTCGCATCCGTCCTCTCCTCCGCGTGCTGCTCGCGGATCTTTTGCGCGAGCGCCTGGCGAAAGGCTCGATTTTCCGTGGCGTTTTCTTCGCTTACATCCGGCGACTGGGCCAGGAGGAGCGCCAGGCGAGCGTCGGCATCCTGTGGATCACCTTCCAGATCATCGAGCGCGGCGCTATGAGGCTCGGTGCCCATCAGCCACTCGTAGACCTCGTCCATGGTGAAGCCGAGGATCTGTCGATCGATGACGCGCTTACCGCCGGGCTCGTTGGCGTCGAGGAGCACCAGCTCGCTCTTGTCGAAGCTCGACAGGACCAGCGGAGAGTGGGTGGTGACGATCCACTGCACCTCGGGGAGCGCCTTACGAAGGCGGGGTACGAGGACGCGCTGCAAGCTCGGATGGAGGTGGAGATCGATTTCGTCGATGAGAACGATGGCCCGGATCTGCGAGGGATCCCCGCTTTGCGCTTCATACGGTGCCTTGGCGCACCATGCCGCACAGAGATCCGCGAGCCAGGCGATGGTGGCGCGGAAGCCGTCCGGCAACTCCGCCGCTTCTACGACTGCTCCGTCGACCAGGAACCGCAGCGACTCGTGGTTTGGTGCAACTTCGAGCGAGCTGCCTTCGAGCACTACGGAAAGAAGGCGTTTGAGCAGCTTCAGGATAGGAGTATGCTTCGGGGTCTGCTCGAGAAGCACATCGACGCTCGCGACCTGTGTCAGAGGATCGAAGAGCGTCATCTGCCGTCTCACGTCATCACTCTTGGTTCCGTGCCGACTGTCGACATACTCCGAGAGATTACGACCGGCGCCATAAGACAGGAGGAGATGATGGCGTTCGCGCTCGTCCCAGAAAGCCTTGATCTTGTCTCGCTGCTCAGGGTCAGGGATCGCCTTTTCCAGGTCAATTCGACCGGCGCCAATCGGGAGAACCAGCTCCAGCGTCTCCTCACCTATCTGAACGATCGCGCGGATCTCAGCGTCCTCACCGTCGTCTCCGGTACGTCGTCGAGCGCGGTCAAGCCACTGGTCGCCAACGACAAGCGAGAGACGATCGCCGAGAAGAACGAGGGCTATGGCCTGTAGCACTGCGCTCTTGCCAGCTCCGTTGATACCCGCGATGCACGTCCAATTCCCGGGGAGCGCGGATACATGAGCGAGATCGAGTTCGAGCGACGGGATACTCTTAAAATTGCATATGGCAAGAGTTCTGAGCTTTGGTGTCTGGCTGCGAATCCGGTCGAGATCCCCTTGAACTTCGGAAAAATCCGTCGTCGATGAGGTTATAGCACCCCCGGAAGAACGCATTCGGAGCAGCTCTGCGACTAGCGGATGCAGGCGCCACACCTCTTCCGAAATCTGATCCGCCAGCGACAACTGGATAGCATGGTCGATGAAATTCTCGAAATCGTCCTCGGAAAGATCAGTAAGCTTTG
>JBDTXR010000174.1:0-17364 GCA_040006075.1 Byssovorax sp.
CGCGTCCGCGCCGAGTCCGCGGGCGCGCACGCCGACCTCGCCGCGATGCGCACCACCACCATCGCCTGGCTCTTCGAGCGCGTCGGCGCCGCCGTCGGCGCCGAGGCCCGCGGCGGCGGCCGCGAGGTCCGCCTCTTCTTCGCCGGCGAGGAGACGGCGATCGATCGCCGCGTCGCCGAGATGCTCTTCGATCCGATCCTCCAGCTCGCGCGCAACGCCATCGCCCACGGCATCGAGTCGGCCTCCGAGCGCGCCCTCCGCGGCAAGCCGCGCGTGGGCTCCGTCAGCCTCTCGGCGCAGCCGCGCAGCGGCGGTCTCCGCCTCGTCGTGCAAGACGACGGCGCCGGCGTGAACGTGGCCGACGTCCGCGTCCGCGCCGTGGCCCGCGGCACGATCTCCTCCGAAATGGCCCGCGCCGCCGACGATCAGACCTTGCTCGCGCTGCTCTTCCTGCCGGGCTTCACCACCAAGGACAGCGCCGATCTCCTCGCCGGCCGCGGCGTCGGCCTCGACCTCGCGCTCGAGGCGGTGCACCGCCTCGGCGGCACCATCCGCCTCACGAGCCAGACGGGCATGGGCCTGATCGCCACGCTCGACGTCCCCTTCGAGCCGGGCCTGATCAAGGTCCTCTGGCTCGACGCCGCGGGCATCCCCTTCGCGCTCCCGGTCACGCGCGTGCGCCGCATCCTGCTCGGCCGCGAAGAGGCGGCGCAGGGCGCGGTCCCGCTCTCCGTCTGCGTCCAGGGCCGCAGCGCCAACGGCTCGATCCCCCCGCTCCCCGCGCAGCCTTCGGCCTTCGCTGTCGAGCTCGAGCCCCTGCAAGAAGACGCCGCCGCGCCCATGCTCGGCGTCGACCGCATCGGCACGATCGAAGAGGTCGCCCTCCGCGGCGTCTCGGCGCTGATCGCCACCGCCGGCCCGTACGCCGGCGCGATCATCCGCGGCAACGAGCTCTGCCTCTGCCTCGACGCCCACGGCCTCGCCGAGGCCATCGCCGCCGTCGCCGCCCGCGAAGCGCTGCTCCCGCCGGGCTAGAAACGCAAAAAGCCTGCTCGATGGGGATCGAGCAGGCTTCCACGAGCTCTGCGGAGAAGGCGGGATTCGAACCCGCGGATCAGTTTCCCGATCGCACGCTTAGCAAGCGTGTGCCTTGAGCCACTCGGCCACCTCTCCAGACGTAACGCGAATTTTCAAATTTCGCCCGGCGAAGCCGCTGGGCCGAAACGGGCGCACAATCTACAGGAAACCGGCGACTCGACAAGGGAGAAGATCGCTGCGCGGCGAATGTCGGGCGGGGTCGGTGGGTGGCGGGGGCAACCGGCGGCGGGGTGGGGAGGGGCCTGCGGAGGCGGCGGCTAGCCCGGCGTGACCTCCGAGGGCATTTATGTGAACACGTCGACCCCGATCGACGTGAGTGACTTCCTGATGGCCCTCGCCGGCGCCTTTGGCGACGCGCTGAAGGCGCCGGAGCACCTTGGTGAAGACCCCAGCAGGAGAGTTACTGGGACCGGTTCGCCGCGCTCATGACCCGGACCAACATCACGATCCCCGAGATGTCTCGGTACGCTGAACGGAGCCAGGGTCAAGGCGAACCTGAAGAGCGATCCGACCTTCCGGCAGAACCTTCAAAAGCACATGGCAGGCCACCTCGGCGCGCTGGTCGCCGACGTTCACCAGGATCTCGAAGATTGCGTCACGGCCTCCATGCTTTACAAACGACGCGCGCCGGTCGCATGCTCTCCTGCACCATGCATAAGATAACCGCCGTCCTCTTCGTCGCGCTCTTCTCCATCCTGTTCGTCGCCTGCGGCGGCAACATCAACGTGAGCAACGACTCCTGCGGGAGCGACTCCGACTGCGTCCCCACGACGTGCTGCCACGCCACGGCCTGCGGCGCGAAGCCGACCCCGGCGGTGGCCTGCACCGTGGCGTGCACGGCGGATTGCCGGGGCGGGACGCTCGATTGCGGTGGGGATTGCTTCTGCGACGCGGGGCACTGCGCCGCCCATCTCATGCCCTGAGCAGGGGGTTGACCGGCGGCGAGGAGCCGGGCCCAGGATGGCGCCGGCTCCTCGCGCTCTCGCTCAGTTGAGCGACACGCAGTCGATCTTCATCGGCGCCTGGGCCTTGTTGTTCCCGTCGTTGCACTCCGGAACCACGTTGTCCGGATCGACGATGGCATAGACCAGGATGTCGAGGTTCTTCGGGAAATTGGCCAGCTTCGCGGTGAACGACAGCATGCCTCCCGGCGCGATCGGCCCGGCCACCGGCTCGTCGTGGAGGGCGAAGCCGCCCTGGTTCGGGTCGCCCGCGTAGTAACGAACGAGGAAGTTCGCCGCGGGCGCCGAGCCATCGTTGAAGACCGTGGTCACCACCTCGGGCGTCGGGCACTTGTTCGCGTCCACGGCGCCCAGGGTCACGCGGAGATCGGCCTCTTGCATCCCGGCGTTCACCGGCGTCGTCAGCTCGTTGTTCAGCTCGTTGCACTCGCGCGCCACGTTGGCCTCGTCGACCACCACCCGGATGGTGTCGGGCAGCGCGTTGGGCGAGTTGTCGATCGCGTCGTAGCTCACTGTCACCAAAATGGCGCCGCCCGGCTCGATGCTGCTCATGATCGTGGCCGTGAGCGGCACCTGCATGATGTTGGCGTAGAGCGCCTCTTTCAGCGGCGGGTTCAGCCACTCTCCGTAGAAGGTGAGGACGACGCCCGGGCCGACGCGGAGATCGCCTATGTTGTCGATCTCGGTGGTGATGTCCACGTGCTTGGAGAGCTTGCCGCAGGTGGCGTCGGGCGAGGAGATTTGCACGCCCTTCACCGTGAGATCCGGCGCCACGCCGGCCGAGCGCGGGTTCGATCGGTAGGTGTTGTACTTGCGCCCGTTGTAGGTCTTCCAGCTCTCGGGCTCCTTCTGCGGGATGGCCCCGTTCTCCAGCACGTTGGTCACGTGATAGGCATGCTCGTTCCAGATCCGGCGCGCCGAGACCCAGGTGTCGCTCGCGTCGCCCCAGACGTCGACGCCGTTGGCGTAGTTCGCCCCCTCGGTGCAGGCGCCGTTCTCGTTGTTGGACGAGAAGACGATCTCGGCGTTCCCGTCGTTGTCGACGTCGGCCACGACCGGGTGCTCGATCCGCGTGCGGCTCGGCGAGTGATGCTTGAAGAGCACCTCCGACGTGGTCCCGTCGTAGATCCGGAAGTAACACTCGTCGTTGTAAATGACCTCGGCGGCGCCGTCGCCGTTGAAGTCGAACACCGACGAGGCCGTGACCCGGCTCGAGTCGTCCTCGGTCACGCGCTCCCAGCCGTTGTGGAGGCACACGCACGCGCCCTTGATCGTGTTGCAGACGGCGCCCGCCGAGCAGTCGCTATCCATCGTGCACGCGGCCCCGGGCACGCGCGCCGGGTTGCCCTGCGCCCCGGCGACGTTGTCGTTCATGGCGTTGGGCCACGCGGGGCACGCCACCGTGGGATCTTGCAGATCGATCACCTTGTAACGCAGGCCGAAGGCCGTCCCGATCTCGGGGAAGCCGTCGCCGTCGAAGTCATCGACGTTGGGCGCGCCGCCGTTGAGGCCCGTGCCGAGGTTGATGAAGCGCAGGAGCGTGCCAGTCGCGCCGTCGAGGATCACCAGGTATCCATTGGCGATCAGGGCGACCTCGGGCTTGCCGTCGAGCGGGTTGGCGGGGCTGGGGGCCGCGACCGAGTCGGCGCCGAGAATGTCGGCGACCGCGCAGAAGCCATCGCGCTGCGTGTTCGGGAGCTTGGCGACGCCGTTCACCGCCTGCGCGTCCCAGACCACGTCGAGCTTGCCGAGGCAGAAGTTGCTCACGTCGCCGACGGCGCAGTCGGCGATCTTGATCACGCCCGCGGGCGGCGTCGGCAGCGCGTAGAGCGTGCTGCCGGCGACGATCTCTTGCTTCGAATCGCCGACGAGGTTGGCGATGCAGGGGATCGGCCCCTGGCCGTTGCTGCCCTTGTTGAGCGCGCCGGCGAAGTGATCGACGAACGTGAGCTTGTTGTTCACGTCGTGCCCGAGCGTGAACGCGTTGTTGCCGACGACGATCTCCGCGTAGCCCGTGTTGTCGAGGTTGGCGATGGCCGGCGCCGGGTTCACGTAGCCCGCCCACTGGTTGGTGGCGGTGGTGGTGATCGGATTCCCCTTGTTATCGAGGATCACCAGGCCCGATGTCTCGTTGGGCATCACGATCTCGGGGACGCCGTCGCCGTCGAGATCGGCGACCGCGATGCTCGCGGTGGAGTTGCCGACGGCGTTGGCGCACGCGCACACGAGGTCGACCGGATCGCCCTCGTGCCACACCGTCGCTCCGCAGGTGGCGAAGTAGTCTTTGCCCTTGTTCGGCCCGCCGCCGTGGATCGCGCGGACGATGCCGTTCGCGGTCACGTCCGACGCACAGTAGGTCATGAAGATGATCTCGGGGAAATCGAGCTCGTTGATCAGCCCGTCGCCGTTGTCGTCGTCGAGGTTCACCACCATCGGCGCCATGCACACCTGCGACGAGGTCGGGAACGGGCGACCGACAGCGTCTTTGTTGTTCTGATCGATGCCGCCCCAGTGGATCTCCGGCGTGGGGAGCACGCTCTGAAACGGCTGCGGCGGCAGGGTGCACGTGGGTGCTTTGCCCGAGCCGACGCAGACGCCGACCTCGCAGCTCGTGTAATTCGGACAGTCCCAGTCGCCCTCGCAGGGGCAGCCGGCGTTGCCCTGCGCCGGCGTGGTGCAGCTGCTCGTGAAGTACGACTGGCTCCCGCACGAGTACTGGGCCACGTCGCCGCCGCCGTTGGCCTGACACACGTGGAGCTCTTCCCCCACGCACGTCGCCTGACCGGGCGGGCAGAGATCGTCGACGCAGATCGTGCCGTTGCAGAACTGCGCCACCGGGCAGCTCGCGTCCGACGTGCAGCTGATGTCCTTGCAGATCGCGCCGCCGCCGGGCGTCACCTGGCAGATCTCGGTCGCCTTGCACATCAGGTCGGCGCAGGTGGTGTTGATGCACAGGCCGTCGAGCTTGTTGCAGTGCTGATCTGCGGGGCACTGCACGCCGACGCAGAGATCGGCGTCGCTCGGCGCGTCGTCGGGGCCGGCGTCGGGGAGATCGATGCCGCCGCCCGCGCCTCCGCTGCCGGTGCTCGCCGAGCTGCTCTCGGCGCTGGAGCTCGTCGTGACCGGCGGCGAGGTCTCACCGCCTCCACCGCAGCCCGCGGCGCCCGCCACGAACAACACTGACGTCAACGCGACCGCGACGAAGGGGGCAAGGATCCTCATCGGAGCAGACTATCGAGGCCGCGTCGTTTGCGGGAGTCTCTCTGTCGCCTCGCCCTCGCTTGATCGGGAGGCACCGGCTACGATCGACGCCATGCGCACCTCCTCCGCCGCGCGCGCCCCCGGCGTCGCGTGGCTGATCTCCGCTCTCGGGCTCGCGGCGATCTCCTGCGCCGCGCCGCCTCCTCCCGTCGCGCCGATCGCCGCGCCGACGCCGGCCCCCACGGTGGTCGCCGTCGCCGCGCCGGTGTCGCTCTCGCCCGCGCAGATCGCCGCGCGCGCCACCTCGGCCATCGTCTCGATCCGCAGCGCGCACAGCCTCGGCACCGGCTTCATCGTCCGCAAAGACGGCTGGATCGCCACGAATTTCCACGTGATCGAGGGCGCGGGCGAGCTGCTCGTCGCCACGCCCGACAAGCACGAGTACCCGGTCGTCGATGTGCTCGCCGTCGATCGCTTGCACGATCTCGCGCTCCTCCGCGTCGAAGCCGACCTTGGCGTCCTGGTGCTCGGCGACAGCGACGCGGTGCGCGCGGGCGACAGCGTCGTCGCCATCGGCCACCCGCTCGGCCTCGAAGACACGGTGTCGAACGGCCTCGTCAGCGCGGTCCGCGTCATCGATCCCACGCTCACCGTGCTGCAAATCTCGGCGCCGATCGCCCCCGGATCCTCGGGCGGCCCGCTCTTCAGCGATCGCGGCGAGGTGATCGGTGTGGCCACGGCCTACAGCACCAAGGGCCAGAACCTCAACTTCGGTGTCCCGGTTCGCTACCTGAAAGAGCTGCTCATCGACACCCACCCGATCCCGCTCGCGCTCTTCGCCGCGGCCACGCAGGCGCACGAGGTCCGGCTGCCCTCGATCCACCGCGAGGTCCCCCACCACGATCTCAAGCTCCTCGCGGGGTGCAGCGACGGCGATCTCGAGCGCGCCGGGCGGATCATCGGCGAGGCGATCGAGGTCGGCGCGCCGGTCTACAACGAGCAGCATTTCGCGGCCTGCTACCACGTGTACGAGGGCGCCGCGCTCGACCTCGAGAAGCGCCTCCCCGCGGCCTGCAAGGGCCCGAAGAAGGCCATGCACGACGGCCGCGCGCGCGCGGGAAAGCTCGACGATCCCAGCGCGCAAGCCTGGGCGATGCGCGACGCCTTCGACGGCCTGGTCGAGGTGATCGAGCGCAAGCTCGGCGGTCATTAGCGTCGGAAAGCGGCGATCCGGCCGACGCCGCGAGCGAGATCGCGGATTCGGTGGGCGGCCTCCGCGCGAGTCGAGGCTAGACTCCGGCCGGTGTCCGATCCGATCGACGAGAGCAGCGCAGGTGGATCCGAGGCCGCGCGCGAGCGAGCCGCGGCTCTGATCGGGCGCACGATCTCCGATCGCTACAAGATCCTCGATCTGATCGCGATGGGCGGCATGGGCGCCGTGTACCGCGCCGAGCACCTGCTCATGCGCAAGCACGTCGCCGTGAAGGTGCTGCACCCCGAGGTCGAGGGCTTCCCCGAGCTCGTCGAGCGGTTCGAGCGCGAAGCGGTGGCGGGCGCGCACGTCAATCATCCCAACGTGGCGTCGGCGAGCGATTTCGGCACGTTCGACGGCGAGTCGCGCTTCCTGGTCCTCGAGCTCATCCAGGGCTCCACGCTGCGCGAGCTGATGACGCACGGGCCAATCCCCGCGGTCCGCGCGCTGCGGATCGTCCGTCAGGTCGCGGCGGCGCTGACGGCGGTCCACGCCAAGGGCATCGTCCATCGCGATCTCAAGCCGCGGAACATCATGATCATCGGCGAAACCCGGCACACGATCCGCGTGAGCCTCCACACGCGCGGCGCCGAGGACGTCGTCAAGCTCATCGACTTCGGGCTCTCGAAGGTCCCCGTGGAGCAGCTCTCGCTGTCCGCGCGCGACGCCGACGGCGACCGGCGATCGCTGACGGCGGCCGGCGTGATCATGGGAACGGTCGGCTACCTCGCGCCCGAGGCCGCGTTCGGGATGCGCTCGGTCCTCGCGCCCGCCGACCTCTACTCGCTCGGCGTCGTCTTCTACGAAATGCTCTGCGGCGCGTCGCCGTTCGACGGCGCGAACGACATGGAGCTCTTCGCTCGGCATCGCAAGGCGCCGGTGCCGCCGATCGCCGAGCGCAACCCCGAGGTCAGCGTCCCGGCGGAGATCGAGGCCGTCGTCCGGCGGCTGCTGGAGAAGGATCCCGGGCGCCGCTACGCGGACGCCGAGGCGCTGGTCGAGGCGATCGACGGGGTGCTCGCGAGCACGACCGCCGATCCGGGGCCGTCGCTGGCGGAGCTCGCCGCGGCCGCGAACGCCGCCTCGATGCGCCCCGAGGCGGACATCGCGATCGCGAAGGAGGAGGACGTCGCGAAGGAGGCGGACGTCGCGAAGGAGGGCGCGATCCGATCGCGGCGCACCGGCTGGATCGTGGCGTTGCTCGTCGCTGTCGCGGGCGTCGTCGCGGTGATCGTCAGCCGCACGGGAGAGCCGCCGGCGCTGGACAGCGCCGCGGCTTCGTCGGTCCTCGTCGCGCCCGCGTCGGCGATCGCGAGCGCCGTCGTCGCGCCGATGCCGCCGCGCGCGCCGTCGGTCGTCGAGCGCCTCCACGCCGCGGCGGAGACGCGCGACAGCGCCAACGCGGTCGCCGTGTTCATCGAGATCGCCGACAAGAATCCCGCGGCCTTCGCCGATCGCGCGGTGCAGACCGAGGCCGCCGACGTCGCCGAGATCGCCGCCGCGGGCGGGCGCGCCGCCGATCCGATCTTCGATCGCCTCGCGGGCCAGCTCGGCGCGGACGGCCTCGACGTCCTCTACGATCTCGTCGCGCGCGAGCAGAACGCGGGCAACCCGCTCGAGCGCACCGGCCTCACCGCGCCCACCAGCGCTGGGCCGCGGGCGCGCGCGATCCTCGGTCGCCCCGACGTGCTCGCGCGCGCGACCCCCGCCATGCGCGTCGCGTACGAGCTGCGACGCGCGCCGTGCCAGAGCCGCGAGATCCTCTTCCCGCGCGCCGCGACGGACGGCGACGATCGCGCGCTCTCCCTCCTCACCTTGCTGCAGCCGCCCGCGTGCTCGCGCAAGGATGCCTGCTGTTTTCTCAAGCATCGAGAGCTGGAGCGGGCCATCGCCGAGATCCAGATGAGGCTCCGTCATTGACCGACATCGTGCTCTCCGAGCCCAGCGCAGATCCCACGCCGCCCACCGAGGCGTTGACCACCGCCGAAGAGCTCCAGCTCCAGCAGCTCCGCCAGGCGCGCTTCTGGTTCGACAAGGCCTCTTCCGCGCGCGCCGATCGTGAAATCGCCACGGAAACAACCCCGATCGCGCTGCCGGCGCGGTGGGAGCTCACCCGCGGGATCGCCCTCCACGACTGGCAAGAGCGCTGCATCGAGGCCTGGTTCGCGAACGACCGCAAAGGCATCATCAAGGTGGTCACCGGGGCGGGCAAGACCCTCCTCGCCCTGGGGATCGCCGAGCGGCTCCAGCGCGAGACGATCCCCGAGCTCCGGATCGCCATCGTCGTCCCCACCATCGTGCTGCTCGATCAATGGCACGACGAGATCCTGGCCCGGAGCAACCTCCCTCCCGGGGCGATTGGCCGCGTCGGCGGCGGCTACAACGACACGTTCAGCGCGCAGATCCGGATCCTGATCTGCGTCCTCAACTCGGCCTCGACCCGGCTCGAAGGAGAGGTGACGCGCGCGGCGGTCGCAGATTCGCTTTTGCTCCTCATCGACGAGTGTCACCGCGCTGGATCCGCCGAGATGAAGCGGGTTTTTCGCACCAGGCGGGCTTGCTCACTCGGCCTCTCGGCGACGCCCGAGCGCGACGACGAGGCCTCTGCCGAGGGCGAGGGCGACGCGCCCAGGAGCGATGACGACGCGCCCGTGGCCTTCGAGGAGACGGTGCTTGGCCGCGAGCTCGGGCCCGTCATCTTCGAGATGAATTACGCCGAGGCCATCGCGCGCGGGGTCTTGCCGCCGTTCAAGATCATCCATTATGGCCTCTCGCTCCGCCCCGAAGAAGAGCAGCGGTACGAGCGCATGAGCCGGGAGATCGGCGATCTCCGCTCTTCGCTGGAGAGGCACGGTCGCCGCGGGCTCGAGCTGATCCGCTGGTGTCGCTCCCGCGGCGCCGCCGGCAACGCCCAGGCCGCGCGGCTGCTCGGCCTCACCGCGGAGCGCAAGCGGCTGCTCTACAGCATGTCCGAGCGACTCTCCGCCGTGAGCAAGATCGTCAACGACGCCATCGCCCAGAACCCCGAGTGCAAGGCGATCCTCTTTCACGAGAGCATCAGCGAGGTGATGGCGATCTTCCACGCCCTCCGCCGCGCCGGCCACAAGGTCGTGGCCGAGCACAGCGAGTTTCCCGACGCCATGCGCGCCGAGTCGCTGCGGCTGTTCCGGAGCGGGGCGGCGCGGATCATCGTCTCGGCGCGCTCGCTCATCGAGGGCTTCAACGTGCCTTCCGCCGATCTGGGCATCGTGGTCGCGGCCTCGGCCTCGGTCCGGCAAAGGGTGCAGACCCTGGGCCGCCTGCTCCGCAAGGGCGCGGCGGCGAGCGGGCTCGAGAAGCAAGCCGTGCTCTACGTGCTCTACGCCCACGACACCGTGGACGAGCTGATCTACGAGAAGACCGACTGGGCGCAGTTCGTCGGGGCCGATCGCAACGATTACTTCACGTGGCGAACGATCGCCGGGACCGAGCCAGTCCGCAAGCCGGGGCCGCCGCGCTCGCCGCAGGCCGAGGAAGAGGCCGTCGATCCGGACACCTTGACGCCGGGCGATATCTATCCTGCCAACCCGGACCAAGGGAAGCTCTACACGGTCGATAGCCAGTGGACGGTCCGGAGCGAGGCCGGCGAGCTGGTGCAGCCGAGCGCCGAGCTCAAGGCCATCCTCTCGGCCAGCAAGAAGGCGCTGGGGAAATTCCGGATCACGCCGAAGAACCTGCTGGTGCTCAAGCTCGAAAAGGGCGAGGAGGGGTGGCACGGGCTCTATCTCGGTCGCCTGTCCGCGCCGCTCCAGCTCGCCGACGTGAGCGCGCGGGAGACCGCCGCTCAGCGTACCTATTCTCCCGGCGACGCCTACCCGCTCGGCCAGGTGAAGGGACTCCCGTTCTCGGTGTTGACCCGCGATCCCCGGCTGATCGCGCTCAAGGTCCGCGGCGGCGTGCGCTTCGTGCCCCCGCTGAACGAGATTGTCGACGTCGAGAAGCGCCGGAAGACTGGAGCCCTCCAGGATCGATTGAAGAAGCTGAAGGCGAACGGGCGCGGGATCAACCGACTGACGGTCACGCCCGAGGGGCACGTGGTCTATGTGTTCGAGGGGGCCGCGTATTATCTCGGGGAGGCTCCGGAAGGGGCGGAGGGGTTTGTCTTCGAGGAGGGATGAGGGCCGGTCACGGGCGATCCAACCCTCGCGCGCCGGCCGCTCCGTGCGACTCAGGGATGGCTCTCGGCGTAGATCTTGAGCAGGTACGGCGGCCTGGTGATCGCCTTGAAAATACGATCCTTGAACCGGTGCAAGATCCAGTGATCGCCGAGGTCGACCGTCATCGAGTAGACCACGCGGGTCTTGCTCTCTTCCTCGCGCCGGAGCTCGATGTGGCCTCGCCCCTCGCGAAGAGCGCTCGGGAAATCGTGGTCGATGCTCAGCTCGATCTCGTAGGGCCGCACCTTGAAGACGCGCAGCGTGTACGACCCGTTGGCGATGGCCACGCCCTGATTGAGGCTGATGAGCAGCGCGCCGTTCGCCGCCTTGCCGGGGCTCTCGACGGAGCGAACGAAGGGGAGGATGGAGGCATAGGAACGGGGGTCGTCGAAGATGGCCCAGAGGCGGTCGATCGGGGCGTAGATCACCGCCTCTCGTTCGACGTGGATCAGATCTTCACTGGGCGAGTCCGCGAAGACCGATCCGGGCGCCGCGTCGGGCGGCCTCGGGCCGGCGGCGGTCGCGGCGCTCGCGGGCGGCGCAGGCGCGCTCGCGCCGCACCCGGTCCCCGCCAGGACCCCCACGAGAATTGCGACGCGGAGCTTCACCGTCCCGCGAAGCTAGCTGAAACAGCGGGATGAATCGAGCCCGTCCTCGGGATCGGGGCCCTCCAGATCACGTCATTTCTCGCGCGCCCAGGCGATCCCGGGCGCGAGCCGGGCGTCGAGATCGTCGGGCAGCCAGTGGCCAATCGGGCCCAGCGAAGCGTACCGCGCCGGGATCCCGGCGGCAGCGAGCTTGTCGGCCGCGCGCTTCATCGTCCCTCGCGAGCCGTCCTGATCGCCGGCCGTGAAATAGACGCGGCGGATCCCTGCTTTGCGGAGCTTCACCGGATCCGGGGTCACGTCGGCGGCGATGAGGACCAGGCTGGTGAAGCGCGGCGCCGCGCCGGCGGCGACGTCGGCATAGAGGATATCGCGCGCCGCGAACGCGCCCCGCGACCAGCCAATCAAGGTGTCGTCGTGGGCCACGTACTTCCCCAGGCGCTGCTCGACTTTATCCAGGGCGCTGGTCAAAAAAGCGCTCTTCACCTCGCCCGTACCGTGCCAGTCGGGCGCGCCAAAGCAGGTATCGTTGCCGGAAGGACAGACCAGGAACGTCCCCTCGCGCCCCGATTTCCCCACCAGATCGCAGACCGGGCGCGGATCCATGCAGGTCGCGTGGAGGAAGACCACGAGCGGCGCGCTCGGGCGGACGTCGAGGGGCGGATAGACCTCGATCGATCGTCCGCGATCGTCGGCGAGCGCCACGCGCTGGGTCGGGAGCGGCAGCGTGGAGGGAGGAGGCGGGAGCGAGGGGGCGTCCGGGGCGACGGCGACGGCCGGCGGCGAGGGCGCGGGGGCCGCAGGGGCCGAGTCGGCGCGGGCGAAGCGCGGCGGGGTGAAGGCGAATATCACGATCGTGATACCCGCGGCGAGCGCACAAAGCGGGAGCATGACGCCGCGCCGCGCGGGCGCCGCATCCAGGGAGCGAGGCATGGAGATCTCCTGACCACGCTGGGCCGGAGGCCAGCGCGAATGGGCGCGCCCCCGATCTCCGCGCGCGCCGGCAAAGCGGGCGCGAGAGGCGAAGCGGAGCGCGGCGACAGGGGGTCATCGCGGCGGCCCTCGATTGTGTGACCGGGCGCGTGCTCGTGGATCCGTCGCCCGCGCCTCGTGTAGGCTCGCGGCGAGGCCTCCATGCAACCCCTGCCCTGCTCGAACTGCGGCGCGATGATGGCTCCCCAAGCCGACGGGCGCACCTACGCGTGCGTCTACTGCCAGACCCGCGTCCAGGCCGCGATCGACGGGCGGCAGATCGCCGCGGGGATGCAGCTCGATCTCGCCAACGCCGAGGTCTTCCTCGCGCAGCTCGCCAACACCCTCTCGCAAGGCTTCGCCGAGCACACGCGGATCGAGGCCAGCGGGCGCGACGTGCACGCCGTGGAGATCGATCTCGATCCCGATCACTTCAGCGCCCGGCGCCACGGGCGCGAGATCGTCGCCGAGCACAAGAAGATGGTGCGGGGCATCGCGCTCCGCACCCACGCGCTCCCGCTCGATCAGTGGGTCGAGCAGCTCACCGACGCGCTGGCGCGGCACGCCAACACCAACGCGCGCGCCGCGTGGGTGCTCTCGCGGCTCGGCCACGGCGGGCAGGGCTGATCCTGTGGGCCACCCCTTCCTCCCCGATCGCCCCGTCGACCAGCGGCAAGATCGCGCCTCGATCGAAGCCGGCGGGATCCCGCTCCGCGCGCAGCGTCGGATCGCCGAGCTCCACGCCTCGCAGAGCCCGATCTTCACCAGCACCCTCAGCCCCGCCGAGACCATCGTTTGCCGTCAGAACGGGATGGAAGCGCTGAGCCAGGTGATGGGTACCTCGATGTACCACGTGGGCTGGAGCGGCTACTCGACCTACGACTGCGGTGAGCTCGGGGTGATCACCGCCGCGTACGAGCGCGCCCGCGAGCTCGCGCTCTCCCGCATGCAGCAAGAGGCCATGCTCCTCCGCGCCCACGCCGTGGTCGGGGTGGTGGTGAAGGAGAGCGGGCACGCGTGGAGCGGCGACACCATGGAGTTCACCGCGGTGGGCACGGCGGTGCGGATCGCCGGGATGGCGCCGGTGCAGTTCCCGGCCCTCTCGCTCATGAACGCCGACGAGCTCTACAAGCTCCACAGCGCCGGCTACTGGCCCACCGGGATCGCCATGGGCAACTGCTTCTGGTACGACCCGCACGCCGATTGCTTTGGCGAGGGCAACTGGGCCTCGTCGGAGCTCACGTCCCACTCCTATGCCTCGCACTCTGCGCGTCGGCTCGCGGTCGAGCGCTTCCGGGCCTTCGCGCAGCGCCTCGGCGGCGACGGCGTCGTCGGCGTGCGGGTGCGTCGGGCCGGCCGCGACAGCGAGTACGAGGTCAACGACAGCAAGCACACCTCGTTCACGCTCGAGGTGATGCTCCTCGGCACCTCGGTCGTGCGTCGCGGCGAGGCCCGGCCGCCGCCGCGCCCACTCCGCGTGCTCGATCTGCGCGGCCGGCCGATGAAGAGCGAAGACACGGCCGAGCTCCGCGTGCGCGGCGAAAACGAGTAGCGATATCTCATTCTCGAGGACAGGAGACGAATCGAACATGGCCAATCAACCGCCCGGCTACCCCGGCAATCCGCAGCCGCGGCCCCTGATGGCCGACCTCCCGCAGCACGCGCGCGAGCGGATCGAGCGCACGCGCGGCGCCCAGGGGCAGCGGTTCTTCACCAGCGATCTCTCGGTCAACGAGTTCCTCCTCGTTCGCGAGATCGGCTTCGAGCCGGCCGGGCTGGTGATGGGCTCCAGCATCTTTCACGTGGGCTATCAGCGCGGGAGCTGGTCCGAGAACCAGGAGCTCACGGTGCTCACCCAGGCCATGTACCAGGCGCGCGAGCTGGCCATGGCGCGGATGGAAGAAGAGGTGGAGGCCCTGGGCGCCGACGGCGTGATCGGGGTGCGCCTCAAGGTCAATCGCCACGCCTTCGGCGAGCACATGGTCGAGTTCCTGGCGATCGGGACCGCGATCGTGGCGCGCGAGAACGGCCGCGCCTTCCGCATGCCGAACGGCAAGGCCTTCAGCAGCGATCTCTCGGGACAGGACTTCTGGACGCTCCTCCACAGCGGCTATCGCCCGGTATCCATGGTGATGGGCAACTGCGTTTACCACGTTGCCCACCAGTCGCTCGGCGGCTGGTTCAAGACGGTGGGCCAGAACGTCGAGATGGTCAATTTCACCCAGGCGCTCTACGACGCTCGCGAGCTGGCCATGGAGCGGCTCCAGTACGAGGCCCAGATGGACGGCGCCATCGGCGTGGTCGGGACCGAGATCACCGAGTCGTCGCACGGCTGGGAGTCGCACATCATCGAGTTCTTCGCGGTGGGCACGAGCGTGCTCCCGCTCCAGGGCGCGCCGGCGCTGCCCAAGCCCGAGCTGGTGCTCACGGTGAACGAGTGAGCTTCACCAGCGATCTCACCATCGACGAGGTCTTGCTGGTCGAAGAGGCCGGCTTCGAGCCGGTCGAGCTGGTGATGGGATCGAGCTATTTCCACCTGGGCTTCGAGACCGCGGGGTGGTCCCAGAGCCAGGAGATCGCCGCGCTCTCGGCGGTGATGCACGGCGCGCGTCAACAGGCCATGCGCGGCCTCTACGAGCAGACGGTGGAGGCCCGCGCCGACGGCGTGGTCGGGGTGCGCCTCGAGGTCGAGCGCGAGGAGCATCACGCCGAGTTCACGGTGATTGGCACCGCGGTGCGCCGCCGCGACGGCCGCGGCGCGGCCTGGCAAGACGCCCGCGGCTGGCCCTTCACCTGCGATCTCTCGGGCGAGGATTTCTGGTCGCTGGTGCGCGGCGGCTACCGTCCGACCAGCCTGGTGATGGGCGTCTGCGTGTACCATGTGGCCCACCGCAGCCTCGGCGCGTGGCTCTCGCAGATGAACGCCAACGTCGAGCATGTCCCCTTCACCCAAGGCCTCTACGACGCGCGCGAGCTGGCGACCGAGCGCATGCAGTACGAAGCGCAGCAGTCGGGCGGCAGCGGCGTGGTCGGCGTCGAGGTCCACGAGGGCCACCACGGCTGGGACTCTCACGTGATCGAGTTCCTGGCGATCGGCACGGCGGTCGCGCCGATCACCGACGCCGCGCACGAGACGCACCGGCCGCCGAAGGTGGTGATGCGCCTCAACGATCGCTGACGGTCGCGGCGGCGCGCGTCCTCGACTAGCATGCGGCCACCCGCATGAAGACCACCCGCGCTGCGCTCGTTCTCACCCTGCTTTTTGGCTGCGGAACGGCGCCCGCACCGCTGCCCGAGCCGCCCCCGCTCCCGCCGCCCGCGACCCCGGCGTCCGCCGCGCTACCCGCCGCTTCGGTCGCGGTCGCGCCGCCTCCCGTCGTGCTTGCTCCGGGGTTCCCCGCGGGGTGGCCGTATCCCGCGGAAGCAGCGCCGGTCACTGGCCAGCACGGCATGGTCGTCACCGACGCCGGCCTCGCGACCAAGGTCGGCCTCGAGATGCTGAAGGCCGGCGGAAACGCGGTCGACGCCGCGGTGGCCACCGCGTTCGCGCTCGCCGTCGTCTACCCGGGCGCGGGCAACCTCGGCGGCGGCGGGTTCCTGGTCGCGCGCGTCGACGGCGCCGTCAGCTCGCTCGATTTCCGCGAGACGGCCCCTTCCAGGGCCACTCACGATACCTTTGCTCCACCGAGCGACAAGGCCCCTGCCAAGGGCTCTGCCAAGCCGGTTGCGAAGCCCGACGAGAAGGGCGGGAACGCGCGCCTCGGTCACCTGGCCTCGGGGATCCCCGGCAGCGTCGCGGGCCTCTGGGAGGCGCACCAGAAGCTCGGATCGAAGAAGAAGACCTGGGCCGAGGTGCTCGCCCCGGCGATCAAGCTCGCCGAAGAGGGCTTCGTCGTCGACGCCGAGTTCACCGCCAGCATTGGCCAGAACTCCGATCGGCTCTCGAAATACCCGGCCTCGGCCAGGCTCTTTCTCCCCGACGGCAAGCCGGTCGCCACCGGCACCACCTGGAAGAACCCCGAGCTGGCCGTGGTGCTGAAGCGCATCGCCGAGAAGGGGCCCAAGGGCTTCTACGAGGGGCCCACCGCCGATCTCCTGGCCGCCGAGATGAAGAGCGGAGGTGGCCTGATCACCAGGGCCGATCTCGGCAAATACAAGGCGAAATGGCGCGCACCCATCGAGTTCTCGTACCGCGGCAACAAGGTCGTATCCATGCCTCCGCCGTCGTCGGGCGGGGTCACCCTGGCGATGATCAGCCAGATCCTCGAAGGCTACGATCTGCCCAAGCAGAGCTTCCACTCCCCGGAAGAGCTGCACTACATCTTCGAGGCCATGCGGCGCGCCTTCATCGCCCGCAACGAGAAGCTGGGCGATCCCGACTTCGTGAAGAACCCGGTCGAAGAGCTGCTCTCGCCCGCGTGGGCCACGGCGCAGCGCGCGACGATCAAGGCCGACAAAGCCACTCCGACGTCGGAGCTGCAGCCCGTCGCCAAGGACTCGGGCGGCGCCGGCCCGCACACCACCAACTTCTCGGTCGTCGACGATCATGGCAACGCCGTGGCCCTGACGACGACGATCAACTGGTTCTACGGCTCCGGCGTCACCGTCACCGGCGCTGGGTTTCTCATGAACAACGAGATGGACGACTTTGCCACCGTGCCGGGCAAGGCCAACGGCTATGGCCTGGTGCAGGGCGAGCCCAACGCCGTCGCGCCCAACAAGCGCATGCTCTCGTCGATGTCACCCTCCATCGTGGTGGGCAAGGACGGTCACGTGTCTCTGGTGCTCGGCGCCGCGGGCGGCCCGACGATCATCACCTCGGTGTTCATGGAGCTCTCGGGCGTGGTGGATCATGGCCTCTCGCTCATGGCGGCCACCAACGCCCCGCGCTTCCACGAGCAGGGCCAGCCCGACGTGGTGATGATGGAGAAAGACGGCATCACCGACGATCAGCGCAAGGCGCTGGAGGCCATGGGCTACACCTTCAAGGAGCGCGGCCACATCGCCGACGCCCCGAGCATCGGTTGGGCCAACGGCCTGTGGGCGGGCGGCGCCGAGCCCCGGAGGAACGGCGGATT
>JBDTXR010000175.1:0-17348 GCA_040006075.1 Byssovorax sp.
GGGTCCGGACCGGACCCCGGAGAGCGCAGAGGGTCGGAGGAGGGCAGAGGAGGGCAGAGGGCCGGAGAGAATAACTCTTCTTTTCCGGCCCTCTGCGCCCTCCTCCGACCCTCTGTGAGTCTCTTCCGCTCTGCTCTGCTCTGACACGGCCTCGCAACCACGATGCGAGCAAGAGCGCTCAGCTCCGTTTGGAGCCGCCCGCGAGCGGCGGTCAGGGCCGCAGCTCGATGATCACCGCCCCCGGGATCGCCTCGGCCAGGCTGCTCGATCCGGTCGCGAAGACGATCTGATTGTCGCTGCCGAGCTCGGTGATCCCGCGCGCGAACGCCGCCACGTCGGCGTCGCTCTGGTGCAGCTCCGGCGTGTCCACCAGCACGATCGATCGGCTCAGACCCAGCAGCTCGAACGTGCCCGCGAAGAGCACCGCTTGCTGCTCGGCGTGCGACAGGCCCTGCATCGGCACCGGGCCGTTCGTGCCGCTGTCGAACATCAGCTCCATGCGCTCGCCGGTGCGCACGAGGCCGAGCACGGCGCGCCCGGGGCAGAGCCGGGCAAAGGCCGTCGCGAAGCGCTCGGGGCCCGGCGCTCCGGTGCGCTCGCGCAGCCCGAGGTGAAGCTCGACGAGGTACTTGTGCAGCGCCCCGTGCTTGCGGAGATCGCGGTCGAGGCGCATGCGCTTTTGCATCGACGGATCGAGCGCGCTGAGCCCGATCGCCTCGCGCGCGAGGGTTCGCTCGGCGAAGAAATATTCCATTTTGCCGTGGGCCGGCAGGTGATCGTAGCGCTCGAGCAGCGCCTCGATCCGCGGATCGTGGCCCTGTCCCGGAGGCGTCGTCGGCGAGAAGATCGACTCGCTCTCGATCGGGCCCGCGAAGGCCCCCATGCGCTCGCGCTCCTCGTCGTTGAGCTCCCACTCGATCCGGATCTTCGCGGCGCCCGCTCCGTGGCGCACTACCTTCGACGACGAGTGGCGCGCGCCCCACGGGCTGATGTCTTCCTTGGCCGCGGCGATGGCGTCGAGGAAGCTGGTCTTGCCGGCGCCGGTGGGCCCGATCAACACCACCACCGAGGCGGCGGCCCCCCCGCGCACGGTGAGGTCGTGGAAACGATCTGAAAGACCGCGGACGCCGTCCGTGGTGACCCGTCGAAGCTTCATGAGATCCCTCGCTCGCGCCTGTGGTCGTCCCTTTTACACCACCTGTAGACGTCGGGGCGACGCCGCGGCATTCTGCGAGCATGGCCCAGAACCTCCGCGTGCAGGTCACCGGCGGCGAGCACCTCGACGTCCGCGCCTTCAACGTCGACCAGGCGATGAACACCAACTTCGCGGTGTCGCTCCTCGTCCACTCCGAGAACCCCGACGTCGATTTCGACGCCATGCTCGGCAAGGACGCGAGCTTCACGATGATGTCCCGGAGCCCGCGCTCGTGGAAGGGCATCGTCAGCCACGTGGAGCAAGAGCACGCCGAGGAAGACGGGCTGTCGACTTACCGGCTCACCCTGGTGCCCACGCTCTGGCTCCTGACCCAGCGGCGCAACCATCGCATGTTCCAGCAGCTCTCGGAGATCGAGATCGTGCAAAAGCTGCTCGGCGAGTGGGGCATCACGCCGACGATGCAGCTGGAGGGCCAGTACAAGAAGCGCAAATACAAGGTGCAGTACGGCGAGACCGACTTCGACTTCATGTCGCGCATGCTCGAAGACGTGGGCGTCTCGTTCTACTTCCAGCAAGAAGGCGACAAGACGAACATGGTCCTCAGCGACTCTCCGCAGCGAAGCTCGCCGCGGGGAGAGGCCCTGCCGTGGCGGCCCTCGGGCGGGAACGCCACGCACGGGAGCGACCATATCTCGGCCATCGAATTCAAGCAGCGAGTCCGCCCCGGCAAGTACACGGTGCAGGATCACGACTACCGCAAGCCGGCGACCTTCAACCTCGCTTCCTCCACCACGAGCGGGCTCGAGGTCGAGCACAAGCTCGAGAGCTATCATTACCAGCCCGGCGCCTTTCTCTACCGCGCCGAGGGCGGGGGAGACTCGCCGACCGCCGACGACAGGGGCGCTTCCCGGTCGGACGAGAAAGAGGCCGCGCGCCTGGTGCAGCGGAGGCTCGCCGCCGACCGGGCCGAGGGCAAGCGCGTCTCGTTCACCTCCAACGCCTTCGATCTCGCGCCGGGCAGCGTGTACTCGATGAGCGATCACCCGCGCGCCGACCTGGGCAAGCCGCATCTCTGCGTGGCCGCGACCCTCCATGGCAACGCCCATGGCGAATGGCAGCTCCACGGCCAGAGCGTCGCCGCGAGCGAGCCCTACCACCCGCCGCTCAAGACCGAGAAGCCGCGAACGCAAGGGGTCGAGAGCGCCACCGTCGTCGGCGCGGGCGGCGACGAGATCCACTGCGACGAGTTTGGCCGCGTCCGCGTCCAGTTTCACTGGGATCGCGAGGGTCAATACGACGACAACAGCTCGTGCTGGATCCACGTGAACCAGCCGTGGGGCGGGGCCGGCTATGGCGCCAGCAGCCTTCCCCGCGTCGGGCAAGAGGTGCTGGTCGATTTCCTCGGCGGTGATCCCGATCGCCCGGTGATCACCGGCCGCGTTTACACCGCGCTGCAAACGACGCCGTACAAGCTGCCTGCCAGCAAGACCCAGAGCGGCTGGAAGAGCAACTCCACCGGAGGCGGCGGGGGCTTCAACGAGATCAAGTTCGAGGACGCGCTCGGCGGCGAGGTCTTCAGCACCCAGGCCGAGCGCGACCACCAGGCCCTGGTCAAGAACAACTCGGCCACCAGCATCTGGAACGATCGCTCCCACGACACCGGCGGCAACAACACCGAGACGGTGCAAAAGCAGGAGAAGCTCACGGTGATGGGGAGCCGCGCCGTCACCGTGATGGACACGCTCACGCACTGGGTGAAGGGCGATATGTCGTCCACGTCGGGGGAAGGGAACACCAGCTTCAACACGGCCAGCACCTTCCTCTCGCAGGCCCAGCAGCACCTGATCGAGTCGCAAGAGGCCATCGAGCTGCGGTGTGGGAGCTCGCGGATCATCCTCACCCCCGACCAGATCATCATCGACGGGCCGCTGGTGTACTTGAACCCCGGCCAGGAGAAGTGAGCCTCGATGGCAAAGAAGGCCAGCGGGAAGCACGAGTCGCTCGCGGCGTCGGCGTACAGCCCCCCTCCGCAGGCGCGGCCCGAGCTCGGGACCATCGTCGATCTGCTGCCCCGAGCGGTGGTGTTGCCCGGCGCGCGGCTGAAAGAGGTGTTCCTGGCTTACCTGCCCACCCTGGGGCGCATCGCTCCGAAAGAGGTCCTGTACTTCCACACGACCCGCCTCGATCTCGACACCGACGGGAAGACGACGAGCTGGGGTAAGACGAAGGCCGAGAGCTCGCACCAGGGCCAGACCTCGCTCGACAAGCGCGCTCACTCGCACAAGATCGACAAGGAGAACAGCGACTCCAATGTTCTCCCGTACTTCGTCTTGCCGCTCCGCGACGCCAAGACCGACAGCGAGTGGGTCGGCAAGGATCATGGCGTCATGCTCGGCGATGTCGGCGTGATCATTGGTAAAAACAAGGTCGTGTTCGCGCAGTTCGCCGACGCGGGCCCGGCCGGCAAGCTCGGGGAAGCGTCGATTGCCGTGCATCGCGCCTTCGGGCAAGACGACGTGACGGGGCGCGCGCGGCTCCGGAACACGGATCTCGGCGGCCCCTTCGTGACCCTGGTCTTTCCAGGGACCGCTCCGCCGAAGCTCCGGCTGACGCCCACCGAGATTGCCACTCTCGGGCGGACGCTCTTCACCAAGCTTGGCGGCCTGGCCTGAGAGCCTGGCCCACCGCGCTCAGGGCGCGCGCCGATCGCGGAGGACGCGCCCGAGGGCGAGGATCACCAGGGCGTTGCCGTGGGTCTCGTACTGGTCCTCTTGCGGGCGCACCTCGACGATCGCCCGGGCCTTGAAGCGCTGGAAGAGCGGTAGTCTGGGGCCGACGGCCTCGGGGAGGTAGGCCGGCGTGGGCTCGGCGCCTCCGGCGAGGGCGAGCTGAACCCGGATCCGGCGATCGCCGAACAGGGTTCGCTTCTGGTAGCGCCGGCCTTCGAGCAAGAGGCGCTCGACAGTGGCGCGCAGGTAGCCTGGAGCCACCGCGCGCACGCTCTGGCCAAAGGCCTCTTCGACGCGGGCGGTGTGTCCGTCGGCGATGTCGCCGGGGATCGGCCACTCGGCCTTGAGCGCCTCGGTCGCCGCGCCGACGGCGTCGCGTAGCTTCTTGTCGGTACCGAGGAACGGTGTGGCGACCGCGAGAGTGGCGCGCAAGGTCTCGAGCTCGTCGAACGTGACCCGGAGCTCGCCGACCACGAGCACCACCGGCGGCTCGAATCCCGCGCTGCGGCGGAGCGCCACCGCGACGGCGGCGACGACGCCCGCGTCGTCGAGCGCCGCCTCGCGCGCGACCACGCGGAGGATGTGGCGGCGATCCTGGACCTCCAGCGGCTCGGTGCGCGGTCCGCTATCGCTCTTGAGCCACGAGACAGCCACGCTCCGCAGCGCGTCCGGCGGCGCCGTGGCCAGGATCCTCGACACCTCGTCGCGCTCGAACCAGATCAGATCGACGTTCTCGCCGCCGGGGGGCGGCGCGGATCGAAGGTCCGCCGCAGGCCTGGAGTCGGACGTCGGCGCAAGCGCCTTGGCCACGAGGCCTGCGCCAATCGCCGCTGCGCCGGCCGCGGCGTCGGAGCTGGCGGCGACGCCCCGCGCCGCGGCGTCACGGATCACCACGGGCTCGGGCGCCGGGGTCGCGACGAACGGGGCCGGCGCGGCCCCAGGAGCCGCCCAGGGACTCGATGCAACGATGGACTGCGCCTGCGGAAACAGAGCTGCGGACGGTGCCAGGGCCGTTGGCGCCGGGAGCGATCTGAGCATCGACAATCGCTCGGACTTCAGCCAGGCCGGACCGCTGGGCTCACGTGGCCTGGACGACATCGGACCGACGAACGTGAGCGTCGCGGCAGGGGGAGGGCCCGCGCTCGACGGTGACGCCTCGCCACCGGGCAACGGCATCTGGCGCGCGACGTCGGCCCAGGAGAGCGCGTGCCCCGCAGATGCCATGGCCACGATCACGCGCCCGACCTGCTCGCGCCCTTCGAGCCGGAGCTGGCCGCGCCAGGTGAGCGTGCAGATCGATCGCTCGGTGTCGATCCACAGCGTGTCGCAGGTGAGCTTGAGCTCCCAGGGCGCGCGCTCGGGGCCGTCGACGAACGCGCGCGGCTCGACGCCGGGGAGGTTGGTGACCAACCGCGGGAGCTCGGGGTGCAGGTTCTCGAGGATGATCCGCTCGTCGGGGCGGAGCGCGCCGAGCGCCTGATCGCGGGGCGCGACCAGGAAATACCTCGAATCGAAGCCTTCCGGCATCGGCTCGTCGGCGAACGCGTCCTCGGTCCACGGGCCGGCGAGGCGCGCGAGGTACATGCGACGCGTGGGCCACGTCGACGCGATCGGGCCGAAGCACGCCGGCTCGATGAAGTCGTGACGGTCGATGATCGCGGTCCCGGGCGGGCGCAAATTGGGGACCTGCGAAAGGCCGAGCGAGCTTTGGGCGTCGAGGCGGATGCCGACCGGATTCGACGTCTCCGGTCCGCCCGAGGCTCGCTCGTAGCGGAGCTGCATCTTCGAGAAGCGCGGCCCCTCGCGCAGGGTGCCGTCGGGCGCGAACGCCTCGTCGGCGCAGACCTCGATCGACTTGTCGACCTCGCCCACGATCACCCGCGCGAAGAGGCGCGACACCGGCTCGCCGCGCGGCGCGAAGGCCTGCCCGACGATCATCACCTCGGGCGAAGGCTTGAACGGCGCGAGATCCGACGGCGCATACACGCTGCGCGCGGGATCGTCGTTCCAGTGGTTCTCTTCTTCGTTGGGGTACTCTTGCGGCTCGGCGAGCGCCGAGGATCCGGGCGAGAGCCGGTACGTCGCCTTGCACACGACCGTCATCGCCCACGAGCCGGCCTGCGGCTGCCAGACGAGCGAAGAGACGCGGAGAGGGCAAATCGAGAGGACGTCCATGGGGCGGCGGCCCGCATCCTTTCACCGAAAGGTGGTCGCAGTCTCGCGGATTCAGTTCTTGGTGGGGATGTAGAACGGGTTGTACGCGCTCTGCACGTCTTTCCACGTCGCGAGCTCTTTCTTGTACTCCGCGTTGGCCTTGGCCAAGGCGGCTTTATCGAGCTTGCCTACCTCGGGGGGCGTGGGCCTGGGCGTCGTGGGGATGCCGCCCACGTAGAAGTCGAGGGCGCCGGTGGCGATGGTGAAGTTGTCGGAGGTCGCGTCGCCGACGCGCGAGAGGGGGAGGAACTGGTCGCCGACAAACGTCCTGTCGCTGCCTTCCTTCACGAAGCCGCCGCCCAGGTGCAGGCTCGTGGGATCGGCGAAGCCGACGGCGCGCTCGTCGACACCATGCATGACGCTCCAGTAGCCATAGAGCAACAACAGGCCACCTGCCCTGGCCTTGAGGAGGTCGGCCCGGTTGTTGATCTTCCACCCCTTCTTCACGTACCCGAGGGCCTCTTTCCACTCGTCGTTCGTCAGGTATCCGGGCGTGCCGCTGCCGGCGGTGTCACGGTAGATGTCGATCTGGGCCTTCTTGCCCGGGATCTGCTGCACGAGGGCGTTCGACACCTCGCCGTTGTCGCTGGTGTGACCTTTACCGCCGAACGCGTCCGGGTTGGTGTCGTCGGTGGGTCCGACGAACTGCTCTCCGGTCTTTGGATCCGTCACCACGCCCAGTCCCCCGGTCTTGTTCGCGACCACATAATAGCTGCTGTACGGGTCGGCGAAGCGCCGGGTGCCGTCCGGCATCACCCGGGCGACGGACGTCACCGGCTGCCAGGCGGGGTCGTCGAGGAGCGGGATCAGGTCCTTTGCCATGCCCCGAGGATGGTGGATGTCGCCCTTGGGCGAGTTCCAGAAGTAGTTCTGGTACACCTGGGTGGGCGAGGATTTGCCGCCGTTGTAGAACTTCCCGCCGACGATGTCGCCAAAGGCGTCGGCGCCGGAGTTGGGCGTCTGGTTCACCCAGTCCTGATCGCGCAGGTACTGAGCTTCCTTCTTGTACCTCGGATCCTTGTCGAGGGCGTCGATCACCGCGTTCTTCCAGGTCTTCAGGTAATCGTCCGACGCGGGGGGACCGGCGTCTTTCTTCTGCGCGCGAGCGAGCTTTTGCGCCGAGAGGATCTCCTCGGTCCCGTTCGTGGTACCGTCGTTGTCCGTTTGCAGACCGTAGGTGCCGCCGCCCTCCGCGACGGGCGGCTTGCCAGGGTTGCTCGGGATCGTGGCGGGGGCTTTCCCTTTTTTCGCAGCCATGAAAGCTCCTTTACCGGTGACCGAGGTCCAGGGTCGAGACGAGGTGATCGAAATATTCGTCGCTGACCGCCTGGAGATCGGCGGGCGCGGTCATCGAGAAGGTCAGTCGCACCCCGGAGTCCGCGAGGTGGATCTCCCGGGCGTGGAGCGTGAGGCCGCGGTGCGCCCAGCGTGAGATCACCTCGATCGCCGCGCTCCCGGCGACGAGCCGCTCCCGCCGCTCGATGACGTGATGGAAAGCCAGGCGCCGCGCCTCGGCCTCGACGTGCGCGCGCACCGCGTCTGCGAGCCCGGAGTCGGCCGGGATCGCCGCGCGCGTGACGAGCAACCCGACGACGTGGCCGCCGGGCAAAGGCGCCTCGAGCGCGTGAACGGTGAGATCTTCAAAGCTCCCGGCGGGCAGCTCGAAGGCCAGCTCGTTGCTCACGTAGAGGGCTGTTCCGGGCCGCGACGAGCTGATCATGCCTGGCCCCGGAACCTCAGGGTCTCGAGCACACCATCCATCCGAGCGTCGAGCTCGTCGCGGGCCGAAAGCGGCCCTCGCAGCGTGAACGCGAACGCGTGGCCCTGCCGGATGAAGTGCGTCCGACGCTGGTAGACGAGGTCGAGCTCGTCGCGGAAGCGCGCGGCGACCTCGAACGTCGCCACGTCGCCGAGGGTGCCTTCCCGCTCGGCGAGCACGGTGAACTTCGCGAGCCGACTCGCCTCGTGCTCCGAGCGCGCCTGCGCGAGATCCTGCGCCGTCGCGCCGTCGCGGAGCGCCCCGCGATCGAGGAAGAGGCGAGCGCCGCCGCCCAGGGCGAGGACATGAATGGTCTTGTCCTCGAACCGGAGATCGAGATCGAGAGAATCAAAGGACCCTTCGTTGAAGAAATACCGACTCACGGGTGCCTCGTGCTGGCCTAGCGGAGCCGGATACTCTCGATGGCTGCCTGGAGGAGCTCGCCGCACTCCCTGGCATGGGTGATGGTCCCGCGAGCCACGAAGACCAGCAAGACCTCGGAGAGCGGAAGGTACGCGACCTCGTGCTGGATCGCCCCCTCGGGCGCCACGGTGCGAAAGCTGGTCCGCACGCCGTGGAGCTCGGTCGACTCGAAGGCCTCGCGCACCAGGAGCTCGAACCCGCGCTGAAAACGCCCGTGCCCCTTCAGATCGGCGTCGACGCGCGCCGCGAGCGCCTCGCGCGCGATCGGCGCGTCGCGCCTGATTTCCAGGGTGACGCGCGTCCCATCCGGCGCCGGGAGCGCGAGGCGATGGCTCGACGTGTCCTCCCAGCCGGTCCCCGGCAAGGTGATCGTCAGCTCGTTCAGTCGATACTCCAAGAGCGAGCGTCCTCCGCTCACCAGATCTAGACGATCTCCGCGTGCAGGGGAAGCCCGGCGGGACCGGATCCGCGCGCGTCGAAGGGTGGCCCCGAGCGGGCGGGCGGCTTCGGCGGGCTCTGGAGCGGCGCACCCGGAATTTCCTGGCGCAAATGGGCGCGTGAGCGACCACGCGAGCTTCACAATTTCCATCTGGCCAGGGTCCGGAGGGGACCCGGAGGGCGCAGAGGGCCGGAGGAGGGCAGAGGAGGGCGCAGAGGGCCGGAGAGAATAATTCTTCTTTTCCGGACCCCTGCGCCCTCCTCCGGCCCTCGGTGAGTCTCTTCCGCTCCGCTCTGTATCTGCTCTGACTCGCCGCGACGCATCCTGGCTACTGAGCCATCTTCAAGGCATCAGCGTGATCCCGAATCCGACCTCGCTCCCAAAGAACCTCGGGAAATCGACCCCCCGCCCATTCGATCGCGAATAGCTCAAATAGGGGCTGAAGATCCCGCCTCCCGAGCCCACCAGATCCACGCCGACGTTCACGATGGCATAGCGCAGCGGCGTCCGGTCGAGCGCGGACTGGAACCCGCGCTCGCGCGCGACAAAATCGTTCTTGATCAGCTCGAAATACGCCGACACGAAGGGACGTGCTCCGTCGCTCGCGCGCACGGTGAGCCGCGCCTCGGCGAGCACGGCAGCGCGCATCCGACGGACCGATCCCGGATCGATGGCCTCCGGAAACAGCCGAGCCCCGAGCACCTCTTCTGTGGTGAGCCGACCTCCAAAGAGGGGTTGACGAGCCACGCCTCGAATCTTGACGTACTCGAACGAGCTGAAATTCCCGTTGTCGAACGAGGGAGTCACCGCGCCCGATCCCGAGAAAAACGACCTCGGCACGAGGTACTGGCTGACATACCCGTCCTGGTTCGCCGCGTGATCGCTCTCGTGGAACCAGCCCAGCGCGAGGTACACCCGTCCTCCGGGCGGCAGGAGCGCGCGCGAGAGCCTCGGGCTCTCCGCGAGCGCTTCAAACCCCACGCTGGCGCGGTACGACTCCCAGGGGACCGGCTCGCCCTGGTCGAAGTTGAGGAGCTCGACGAACCCGTCGAGCGCGAGGCCGATCCGGAGTCGATCCGACTCCACGCCGGCGAGCACCACGCCGGCGCCGAGCATCGCCTTCCAGCGGCCGCCCACGATGCCATAGCGCAACGACGGTTGATCGGGATCGGCCCGCGGCTCGTCAGGAACGAAGCGGTGAGCCATCACGAGCGTCTGGACATGCCACGGGGGCGCGCTCGCGGCCTCCTCGGCGCAGGCCGGCGACGCGGAGACGGCGAGTGCGGCCATGATCCCCGCGCCCGCGAGGAGCTTCGGAAGGTTGCAATACCAGGCAGCGGTCTCTCGCACGGTCTCCGCCGTGTACAGCACACCAGCGCGGGCGTCGAGCGCGCCGGTCAGCGCGCGTGTCCCATTTCCCCGGGAGGGTCCGGAACGTTCGGTGCTACGCTGTGCGAATGCAGCTCGGGGGCTTCCATCGCTCGTTGCTCCCGCTCTCGATCACTGGCCTGCTCGCGGCCTGCTCCCACTTCAGCCAGCGCGACGCGCCCTCCCCGGGCGCCTCGGGCGTCGTTACCGCATCTCCCGCGCCATCGGGTGATCTCGTCCCTCGGCAACGGCCACGCCTGTCGCCTCGCCCCGACGGGCCGAGTCGCCTGCTGGGGCCGCAACGATCACGGGCAGCTCGGCGACGGCACGGTCGTGCCGCGCGCGGCGCCGAGCTGCCCGTGGATGGCCTCGACGACGTGATTGCCCTCGCCGCGGGCGACACCTCCATGTGCGCTGTTCGAAGCGCGGGAGCGGTGCTGTGCTGGGGCGCGCATCCCACCTGGGCTGCCACGAGCCGGCCCACGCGGCTCGCCTCGCTGCGCGCGCGATCGATCGCGCTCACGAGCACCCACTGGATCGCGGCGACGCTCGACGGCGTGGTGCTCACCGATCGTGGCCCCCTCGCCGGTCACCCGCCCGGCGCGGTCTCTGCTGGGGTGGAGACGGCCGGGCCCACCCCGCCGCCGTCCCACGAGCGCGCTCGGTGGCCATGGATCTGCGTCACGCCTGATTTCCAGCGCCCCTCTCCCTCGTGCATCAACGTTCCCGGCCTCGCGTCGATCGTCGCGCTCGCCGGAGATGGCCAGTACTGGCCCGATCAAGCGGTGATGCGCGAGATCGACGACCGCCACCCCACCGTGACGCCGCCCCGGATCAAGCTCGCAGTGAACGACGCGGAGCGCGCCGTCGGCCCCTGCGTGATCCGCGTCAGCGGCCCGCCCTCCTGCTTCCACACCACCCAGGGACCCCAGGGAAAAGCTTCATCCCCTCGACGTCGGCGCGGGGGTCGAGCGCTTTGCCTCGGGCCCGAGCGGCACCTGCGTGCTCCAGCTCTCGGGCGAGCTCACCTGTCCACCGGAGACCGCGGGCGTCCGCCTCGGAGGCGTCACCTCCATCGCCGTCCGCTCCCTGCACGCCTGCGCCGCGCTCCGCGACGGCACCGTCCGCTGCTGGGGCGAAAACGATCGCGGCGCCGTCGGGCAATCGAGCGATCTGCTCTCGAGCCGCCCTGTCGACGTGCCGAACGCGCCGTGAAGCGCGCGGAATCGCTCCGGCGTCGAGGAGCGCTCCCCCGCGTCGGCGCCGCGACAACGCGGGGAGATAAAGAAGGGAACCCATGGGGTTTCCCTCAATGGATTGTCGCGTCGATGAGGGATAAGGAGTGAAGGTCGCTCCAACCGAGGACGGTCGCGCCCACCAGAGATGCTCTCTGACGGTCAGGGCTGCGCCGCGTGCGACGCGATGGAGCACCACACACCATGGGCAAGAAGACCTTCGCGCTCTGCATTCTCGGAGCGCTTGGCACCTCGATTCCGGGCCGCGCGGCCCCAGAATCGGACGAATCCTGTCCGCTCGGCGCCGAGGAGAACGAGGGCAAGTCAAAAGATTCCTTCCGGGAACGCTGAAGCGTCTGACCGTTTTTCGGTCAGACCTTCAGCCGTTTCGGGGTTGGGGCCCCGAAACCGGGGGTGAAGGTGCCGGAATTCACTTCCGGCACCGGGAGGGGGCGGAGCCCCTGAGACAAGAGAAGAGGCTGAACGGCGAATGCCGGTCAGCCTCTGAGCGCCGAGGCCGTGGGAACGCTGGATTTCGAGGTGGTGATCGTCGGCGGTCGCCCGGCGGGGGCGTCGCTCGCAGCGCGCCTCGGGGCCCGCGGCGCGCGCGTGCTGGTGGTCGACAAGGCCGATCTGCGCACGCTGCCCGCGGTCCCGTCGTGCCCCGTCGTGTACCCGTCGGCGATGCGCTTGCTCGATGAGATCGGGATGGACGAGGCCGCCTACGGCGATCGATCCGCGCGGTGTCGCCTCCTCGAGATCCAGTTCGGCACCCACTTCCTGGCGCGCTTCGAGATCCCCGCAGATGTTTGGGCGCGACTTCGTCTACGGCATCGATTGCATCCACCAGAAGGATCCCGTCGACGGCCAGGGCATCTACGACGCGCTGATCGAGACCAAGATCCTCGACGAAGAGCTCGCTCCGCTGCTGGCGGGGGAGCGCCCGTTCGCGCCGACCCTCGACGCCTACAAACGCCGCGTCGACGCCGCGACGCGCCCGATGTTCGCGGCGACGCTCGAGCGCCTCAAGCGCGAGCTCTACGAAGAGCCGCCGACGCTGGTGATCAAGACGCTGATCCGCTGGATGCTCACCGATCCCGAGTACCAGGCGCGCTTCGTCCGGTTCCTCGGCCGCGACATCCCGCCGGAGACATGGATGACGCCGGCGCTGATGCGCGCCTGCGTGGGCCGCGGGATGATCCGCGACGCGCGCCGCCTCTGGTCGTGACCGCGCGCCGAGCGGGCCGCCGCGCCTGAAACGGCGCTCAGGCCGTACCGGAAGGGGCGGCCTTGCGCTTCGCCCGGAGCGCTCCGAAGAACGACCTCAGCGCCTCGGAGCAGGCCTCGCCGAGCACGCCGCGCTCGACGAGAAAGCGATGATTCAACCGCGGATCCTGCCCGATCGCGAACAGCGTATCCACCG
The DNA here is from genome assembly GCA_040006075.1 of Byssovorax sp. GTDB lineage: Bacteria > Myxococcota_A > Polyangia > Polyangiales > Polyangiaceae > JANYGI01. The sequence continues at coordinate 12,747 of JBDTXR010000175.1, forward strand.
CGCCGGCCTTGGGATCGGCGCAGCCGTAGACCACGCGGGCGATGCGGCTGTTGACCAGCGCGCCGGCGCACATCGGGCAAGGCTCGAGCGTTACGTAGAGCGTGGCGCCCTCGAGCCGCCAGTGACCGAGCGCCACCGCAGCGCGACGGAGCGCGTAAATCTCGGCGTGCGCCGTGGGATCGTGATCGACCTCGCGCGCGTTGCGCCCGACGGCGAGCAGCTCCCCGTCGCGCCCCACCACGACCGCCCCGACTGGCACATCGCCCACTGCGGCAGCTGCGTCGGCCTCGCGCAGCGCCAGCCGCATCCAGCGCTCGTCCACCGACTCCAGCGCGTCGAGCGTGACCTCGGTCGAGTCCATCTCACCCTCCGGCCCCAGGACCCCCGCGACGCGCGACAAGCCAGCAGGCGCTCCCACCAACGCACAAGTCGTCCGGCGACCCGGCGCGGCGACGTCCCCCGTCGCAACAAACGCATGCGCAGCGTGCGGGGGTTTGGGGCCGCTCGCGGCCCCATCGTGACTAGCGCGACCAGGAAGATTCGAACTTCCGACCCCCGGCTTCGTAGGCCGATGCTCTATCCAGCTGAGCTATGGTCGCGTGCTGCTCGGCTCCGCCTCCGGGGAGACGTCGCGTTGAAGCGAGGTCCGCCGTTTAAGCGGCCGCGGCGAATATGTCAAGGAGGACTGCGAGGTCGGAAAATCTTTTCTGATTTTCCGGACATATTCCGCGGTTCAGGGCGCGTCGCGGGAGGCGAGGCGCGCGATCTCCAGCGCACAAAAGCACGGCGCGCGGGGATCGGGGTGATCTCCGCGCGCTGAATCGTGCGTCAGGGGAAGCTGAGGCCGGAAAAAGAAGCAAACAAAGGAGCGGAAGCGAAACAAAGGAGCGGAAGCGAAGTCTTAAGCCAAGCGACGAAGCCGCTGGAAGTCAGGAAGATAAAGTCAGGTGAAGATCCGGCGTTCTGCCGGTAGAGCATTCCGAGCCAAGCGAAGCATCGGACTGGATGAGGGCGACCGAGGCGCTGTAGCCCACAGCGTTTTATCGCGGTCGCAGGCAGCTAAAGCAGGGGGCGTGCCACGGGTCGCGGCGCAAGGCCGGCCTCGCAGGACCTTCGATCGACGTCGGGGAATAGGTGCCGCATTTCGTGGTTTCCCCGCAGCGTCAAAGGGACCGAGGGGTCGCCCGTCAGGCAGCCCTGTCGCGGTCGGCACAGAGGGTCGCAAAGTTTGCGGAATTGTTGACGCCCGTCAGCGACCACTTCCGAACAGGTGATCGTGGGGGGCATCGGCGTGGCACCGCGCGCAGAGCGGAAGGCGGCCACGTTGCTCCAGGTGGCCGGCGCCATCCACGACGAGGTACTCCCAGTCGCCGCCGGCCGGATCGTACCCGGGCGCTCGCTTGACCATGGCGAAGGTCGCGGCGACGTCGGCCGCACCGCGGGGGTAGAGGCGCTCTACCAGCGTTGCGCCGGCGGGGATCGGTCGGAGTGGACCGAGGGCCGGGTAGGCGGCGGCGCCCTCGTCGGCGAGGATTTCGCCGTCGAGCTGCCCGTTGAGGTGCTCCGACGGGGTGCGCGGCGACGCCGGGTGAAGGCGACGGAGCTGGGCGACGAGGTCCCATGGCGGGGGCGGCGGCTCGGCCGACGGGGAGCTCTCGGTCGGCGGCGAGGCCTGGGGAGGTATGCCGCGAGGGGCGTGATCGGCCGTGGCGCCCAGTGCGATCGGGGGCGGCGTCGGGGTGCAGGCCGCCGACGCCGTGAGGAGGGTGGCGGCTGCCACGATTCGCTCTGCTCGCCGTATCCGGGACTGCACCGGGGGTGGATGCTACACTGAAACCATGCTGCCTGCCCTCGACGACGCCCGCCGCGCAGCGCGCGCGCTCCCCTCGATCCGACGGCGCGCGGCCGAGGCGCTGGTGGGCGTCGCGCTGGTGGGGCTGCTGCTCGTCGCGCCCGGGTACGCGGCGGCACAATCGGGCGCGCGGCGCGCCTGGCTCGGGGTCGAGCTGGATCAAGGGCCGGCCGGCGCGGTGCTCGCGAAGCACGTCGTCCATGGCTCGCCCGCCGCCAAGGCCGGCGTCGCCGACGGCGACGTGATCGTCTCGGCCGACGGCGTCGCCGTGGGCGATCCGAAGCAGCTCATCGCCCGCGTCGCGCTCGCCGGGCCGAACAGCCCGCTCGCGCTCCACATCCGCCATGGCGGCGTCGAGCGCGACGTCTCGGCGATGCTGGCGACCTTCCCCGGACCCGACGAGATCCTTCGCCTCGACAAGCTCGGGAGCTTCGCGCCGGCGTGGAAGTCGCCCGCGACCGTGAGCGGCGTGCTGCCGGCGAGCCTCGGAGCGCTCCGAGGCAAGGTCGTCGTGCTCGATTTCTGGGCCTCGTGGTGCGGCCCCTGTCGCATGCTCGCGCCGAAGCTCTCGCAGTGGCAGGACGCGTACGGCGCGCAGGGGCTCACGGTCATCGGCATCACCACCGACGACGTCGGCGTCGCCGCGCAGGCCTCGCAGGGCATGGGGATGCGCTACGCCATCGGCTCCGACGCCAGGGGCGACACCTCGGCGGTGTACGGCGTCAGCGCGCTGCCGACGATGTTCCTGATCGACAAGAAGGGCGTGATCCGCGACGTGGCCGTCGGCTACGATCCCGCGCACCACGCCAGCATGGAAAAGCTGATGCAGACGCTCCTGGCCGAGCCCGCGCCGTGAGATGAGCGGGTCGACGAGCGACGGCCTGGTTCGCGGCCTCGACGAGCTGCTCTGGGTCCTGCGTCGCGAGGGCTTCTCGATCTCCACCGCCCAGGCGCTCGACGTGGTGCGCGTGGTTCGTCTCGTCGGCTTCGAGGATCGCGGCGTGCTCCGCGACGCGATCGGGGCGGTGGTCGTCGATCGTCGGGCCGATCAAGAGCATTTCGGGCGGGTGTTCGAGGAGTTCTTCTCGCACGGGCGGGCGCACCCGCAGGACCTCTGGGGCAAGCTCCGCGATCGCGGGTTCACCCTCGCCGAGCTCAACGCGCTCCGGCAGCTCTTGAACGGGGCCGCCGAGCAGAGCGGAGCGAGCGGCGACGCGATGGGGTTCGCCGCGCTGCTCGGCAGCGAGAGCGAGCTCGATCAGATCCTGATGGCCGCGGGGATCGCGAGGGCGCTCGCGCCGATGTCGAGCGCGCTGCAGACCGGGTATTTCACGCATCAAGTGCTCGATCAGCTCGGCGTGGCGCGGGCCGCGAGCGCGCTGCACCGGATCCGCGATGCGCTGCGGGACGCGCTCGGCGACGAGCGAGGCCGGGCGCTGGCCGACGCCGTCGCCGAGGAGCTGGCACGGGTGCGACGGCGGGCCCGCGAGCACGTGAGCGACACCCTGGCGCGGCGCCTCCGCGATCCCGACGCGGGGTCGCGACGTCGCGCCGAGGGCGTGCCGTTCACCTCGCTTTCGGCTGCGGAAATCGAGGAGGTCCGCCGCGCGGTGCGGGCCCTCGCGGAGCGCTTGCGCGGCGCCGAGCGGGTTCGACGTCGCCACGCGGCGCGCGGTCGCATCGATCCGCACCGCACCTTGCGGCAGAGCCTGCGCACCTTCGGCGTCCCGTTCCAGCCGGCGCGAAAGCGTCGGCGCCGCGACAAACCAAGGCTTTTTGTGCTCTGCGACGTCTCGGACTCGGTCCGCGCGGCCTCGCTGTTCATGCTCGAGTTCGCGCACGCGGCGCAGGATCTCTTCTCGGGGACGCGGTCGTTCGTGTTCGTGAGCGAGCTCGGCGAGACGACGCGGCTCTTCGCCGACGAGCCGGTGGCGACGGCGCTGGGGCGGGTCTACGCGGGCGGCGTCGTCGATACGGGGCACAACTCCAACTACGGGCGCGTGCTCCGGGCCTTCGAGGAGCGGGTCTCTGGCGCGGTCGATCGGCGGACCACGATCGTGATCCTCGGGGACGGGCGCACCAACTACTTCGCGGACGAGGCGGAGGTGCTCGGGCGCCTGCGCGATCGCGCCCGCGCCGTGCTCTGGCTCTGCCCCGAGGGGCAGGGGACCTGGGGGACCGGCGACAGCGCCATGCTCCGCTACGCCGCCGCGGCGACGAAAGTGCTGGTCGCGCGCACCGCGAAGGAGCTCGAGCTGGCCGCGCGCGAGGTGGTCGCGCGGCGCTGACGCGAGCCCGCTTGAAACCCCGGCCGCAGCGCGCGACGATGGCGCCCGCATGACAGGCCCACTCCAGCCGGGGACCATCCTCCAGGGCAAATACCGGGTGGAGCACGTCCTCGGCGAGGGCGGGATGGGCATCGTCGTCGCGGCGATCCACCTCGGCCTCGATCAGCGCGTCGCGCTCAAGATCCTCCGCCCCGAGCTGCGGCGGATGGCCGAGGTCGTGGAGCGCTTTCAGCGCGAGGCGCGCGCCGCTTCGAAGATCGAAGGCGCGCACGTGGCCAAGGTGCTCGACGTCGGCGTGCTCGACGACGGGACGCCGTTCATGGTCATGGAGCACCTCGAGGGGAACGATCTCTCGTCGGTGCGACGCAACGGGAGGCCGCTCCCGCCGGCGCTGGCCGCGAGCTATTTGATCGAGGCCTGCGAGGCCATCGTCGAGGCCCACGGGCTCGGGATCATCCACCG
>JBDTXR010000176.1:0-17318 GCA_040006075.1 Byssovorax sp.
CCCAGATGCGCGACGAGCGCATCACCTTCCTGACCAGGCTCGGCGCCGAGAAGCGCTCGCTCCCGATCGTGAAGAATCAGCCGGCGATCAACGCCCCGGCGATCCCTTCGGAGCTGGTCCAGGCGGCCGGACCCGGCTACTCGGATCCGCCGGAGACGCCCGAGCCGCCGCCGGAAGAGCCGACTGCGCCGGACTCGCCCGATTCCCCCGACATGCCTGCTCCGCTCGAGCCGGTGATGATCGCCGCTCCTCCGGCGCTGGCCGGCGACGGGCGACTCGGCGCCACGGCCGAGGACGGCCGCGGCTCGATCAAGAGTCGAATGCACAAGCCCCAGGGCAGGGGCGGCCATCGCTACCGCTTTCGCTACGTGAAGGCCGGAGCGACTGCCCTGCTCGGCCACCTCGATCTGGTGCGGGAAATCCCCCGGATCTTCCGCCGCGTCGGCATCTCCATGGTCTACACCGGCGGGTTCCACCCCAAGCCCGATATGGTGTTTGGACCGGCCCTGTCGCTCGGCGTCCTCAGCCTCGACGAGTATGCCGACATCCGCCTCGATCGCGAGCTGACGCAACCCGAGCTCGACGAGCTGGTGGAGGCGATGTCGAAGCTCAGCCCCTCGGGGCTCACGTTCCGCGGCGGCGTCCTCCTCGTCAAGGAAGACCCGCCGATCAACAAGCTCATCGCCGGCGCGCGCTACCTCATCGCCTTTGCTCGCAGCGCCGTCGAGACGAATGGGATCTCGGTGGAAGAGCACCTCACGCAGCGTGCCGCCGCGGCCATGGCCGCGACGACGCTCCCGTTTCGCCGTGAAATTGAGGGGATTGGTAAAGTCCTCGACATCCGCGCCTACCTGCTCCGCGCCGAGCTCGCCTCGCCCGAGGCCTTCGCGTTGCTCGCCGACGCCGGCCTTCGCGGCGATCTCGTGGCGCTCGATGTCGACTGTCGCATCCTCGGCTCCGGCGCGGTGAAGTCGTCCGAGGTGGCCTCGGTGATCGTCGGTGACAGCCTCAACATCCCTGCTCACCGCAGCGTCCGCGCCGAGATCTTCGGCGAGGACGCCGTGGGGCGGTTCTCGCTCCTCACGCTCGGCCGTGGTCGCAAGGTAATCGTGGCAACCGAGCCTGTCGCGGAATCCGTCGGCGCAGAGTAAGTGATACCGATCCTCCTCCTGTGCGCCGTCGCCTTCGTGGCGGGGGTGATTGACGCCATCGCAGGAGGAGGCGGGCTGCTCACGGTCCCGTCACTGATGCTGGTGACGGCGACCCCGCGCCTCGCCCTCGGCACCAACAAAGGGCAGAGCGTGTTTGGCGCGTTTGCCTCGCTGCTCTCCTATCATCGCGCCGGCCGCGTCCACCGCGATCGCGCGCTCCCCTCGTTCGTCGCCGCGCTCGTCGGCTCGCTCCTCGGCGTGCGGCTCGTGCTCATGTTGAAGCCCGAGCTGCTGCGGCCGGTCGTCCTCGGCCTCCTGGTGAGCGTGGCGATCTTCTTCGCCATCCGCAGCACCCGCGCCCGCAAGGTCGATCCCACCGCGCCGCGCCCGAGCTTCCGGATTGCCCACAATCACCCGGTCTTCACCGCCGCGGCGATCGGCCTGGTGATGGGCACCTACGACGGCTTCTTCGGCCCGGGGACCGGCGCCTTTCTCATCGTCCTGTTCACCACGGTCTTCGGCGACGATCTCGTCCAGGCCACGGCCAACGCCAAGGTCGCCAACTTCGCCTCGAACCTCGGCTCGGTGGTGAGCTTCGCCGCCGCCGGCGCGATCGATTTCCGCCTCGCGCTCCCGATGGCCGTCGCGCAGGGCCTCGGCGGGATCGTCGGCGCCCGCGCCGCGCTTCGAGGCGGCGAACGCTTGATCCGCGCCGGTGTGGTCGTGGTCACGGTCGCGCTGGCCACCCGCATTGCCTGGCAAATGTCCCATTGAGGACCGCGTCGACTGCGCAGAGCACTTGCGCTCGCTCGGCGATCCAACCAAGGTGAGCGCGGTGCGTAAAGAGGCGACCTTCCTCGTGGCTGCGGCGCTGCTCCACGCGGGGATCCCGCTCGTGGCGCGGTTGTTCGCCCACGCGGACGCCGGATCGCACGCGCGCTTCACCGCGCTGCACCCGATGGAAGTGGTCGTGGAGATCCCGGTCGAGCCGCTGCAAGAGGCGCCTCCGCCCGCGCCGATCGCCCCGCGCGAGCCCTCGAACGATCCCGCGCCCCCGGCGCCCGAGGCGCGCGCCGCGACCGCCACCACCCCGCGCGCGCCCGGCGGACCGATCGAGCCGCAGACTGGCCCCGAGCCCGTGGCGACGGCCGCGCCGGTCGCCGCCGGAGGCCACGCGCCCGATCAGTACGACGCCCCCGAGGGCCCCGGTGCCGGCGACGGCATCGTCCGCGTACCCGGCATTGGCAACCCGATCTGGACGGTGCCTGGGACCATCCCACCGCCCTCGCGCGCCGCGCCTGCGCCCACCGTCGCGACCGGCCCGCCCCCGGTAGACAAGGACATCGCGGGCATCGTCATGCGCGGCGCCATGCGCGAAGCCGACTCGCATCTTGGCCTCGATTTACCGGGGCAAGGCACCGTCCGATCGGCGGTCAAGAGCGCGATGCAGGGCGGCGACGTGCCGAACGAGGGCCGCGCCAGCTTCGAGGTGCGGGTGGGCCCCGACGGCCGCGTCCTCGGCGTCCGCGTCGGCGGTACCAGCGGCGGCAACGCCGATATGTGGGCGCGCAAAGCGAAGGAAATCCTCGCGATGCTCTCGGGCCGGCCACTCCAGATGAACAGCAATTTCGCGAAGGGCGCGATCATCTCGGTGAGCGTGGTCTCGACGATGGCCCTCCCCTCGGGCGCCGGCAGCGCCGTCTCTCAGGAAGGCTCGGGCATCAAGTTCGACACCTCGGACATCGGCGCGCACAAGAGCCGCTCCGTCAAGGCGAGCGTCCACTCCGAGCCAGTCCGCTGAAGGGCGGGCTTCCGTGAGAGCGCGGAGAGTCGGCGCGCCGGGCGGCGCCGCACATCGATCGTGACCCGCTGCGCCGGCCTCGGCGGGGAGGCGGCGCGTCGCGTGTCGTGCGACATCACGCGAAAAACGAAGGAAAGAATGCGGAGGTGAGGACGGGATTCGAACCCGCGTATAACGGTTTTGCAAACCGTTGCCTAACCACTTGGCTACCTCACCGCAGTAACGGAAAACGGACCGGCGTTTTCCACCATCCCGGACCGTTTGTCAACGTTTCCGGAGAGGGGCGCGCGCAATCTCGCGAGATTCGCGCGTTTCCCGCGTGAAATGGCGCACCAAGGCCGCGGGTGAGCGACGCGCCCGGCTGCCCGCGCAGCGGCCCGAGGAGCCCGGACGCTTCGATCAGCCGGTCAGATGGCCTCCGGGCTCCGGAGCTCGCTCAACGGGTCTTCCAGGTGCGAAGCATCGTTCCAGATGGCCAGCGTGTCCACCCCGCCCTCGCGCTCCACCAGCGTCACTCCGGTGTTCGCCGCCACCCGATAACGGCGCAGCGCCGAGGTGTCGAGCCCGAGGACCTTCCCCACGAACACCTTGATCGCCGCGCCGTGGGAGACGATCACCGCCGTCTCCCCCGCGTGCGCCGCAGCGATGCTGTCGACGGCGGCGGCGACGCGGTCGCCGACCTCGGCGTACGTCTCCCCGCCGCCTCCACGCTTGAAGTCGACGCCCCGGCGCCAGGCATCCCACTCGTCCGGGTAGCGCGCGGCGATATCGTCGTAGCCCAGGCCTTGCCACTCTCCGACGTGGACCTCACGCAGCCGCGGCTCGGCGATCGGCGCGACCCCGAGCGCACCCGAGAGCAGCTCTGCCGTCTCGCGCGCGCGGTCGAGGTCGGAGCAATAGAGAGCCTGCGCGCGGAGCCCGAGTTGCTCGAAGCGGGCCGCGAGGCGGATCGACTGATCGCGCCCGCGGGCGTTGAGGCCACGCCCGGCCTGGCCCTGGAAGATCCGGCGGTGGTTGTCGTCGGTCTCGCCATGGCGAATCAAGAGGAGTCTGGTCTTCGGCATTTAGCGCTTGCCGCCCGGATCAGGACATCATCGACGCCGACGCGACGGAGGAGGGTTGGGCGGCCGCGCGCGCCGTGACCACGCCCCAGCGGCCCTTCACGTCGACGAGGCCCAGCTCCTCGAGCAGCCGGACCACCTCGCGGTGATTCTGGCGGATCTCGTACTTCGGTCCGTACCAATCGAAGGTGTCGAGCAGGCTCCACAGGTACTCTTGCTTGAGCGAGAGCCGCTTGTCGTGGACCACGGCGATGGGCAGCACGCCGGTGAGGAAATGAATGAACGGCAGCCGCGCCAGCGCCGCTCCGAGCGGGAAAAAAGCCGCGGTGAGCGCGTGGGCGAGGCGCAGGTTCTGCTCGGTGGTGAGATCGGGCGTGAAGCGGCGGAGGCGGTACTTGAGCACGCCGAGCTCGTCCCAGCCGGTCTTCTCGTAGAAGTCGTAGCCAATCGGCGCGCCGGGCTTGAGGAACTGCGGGAGGGTCCGCATGGTCTTCGCGGGATCGGGCGTGTGCTGGATGACGCCGTGGCAGAAGACGCCGTCGAACACGTGGCGCTTGAACGGCAGCTCGTAGATCGAGGCCTGGAATTGATTGGCGCGGTCGCCGTGAATACGCATGGTGTCGCGGCAGGCGTCGATGGCCGCGCTGATGTCGCACGAGACGACGCGGGCGCCGTATTTCCCGGCGATGTCGCTGAAGCGCCCGGCGCCGCAGCCGGCGTCGAGGATCAGCTTGCCCTTCAGCCACTCTCGCGTCCAGGGCGAGTTGGCGAAGAAGCGCTGCTCGGAGATGTCGTGGTGGCCGAGCCGGTCGATCTGGAGGGCCTTCCACCGGGTCCACTGGTAGCCGAAGTTCTCGCAGTAGTTCTCGTCCTCGCGGACGATGCGCGGGATGCCGTCGCGGATCGGGAACACCGCGTGGCACGAGCTGCAGGTCAGCTCTCCGGCGATGACGTCGCCGTCCTCGGCTGCGGTGGCGGTGAGGGCGAGGGGCGCCTCGATCCGGCAGGTCGGGCAGGCGAGGATGTCGAGGAGCGAGGTTCTCATGAGAGCGGTCCTTCAGCGAGAGACGGAGAGGGGCGTCTCCGCAGAGACGGTGGCAGAGTGCTTGGGCGAGCTGCGCATCCGCGCGAGCGAGTAGCGGCTCCAGGCCAGGAGATTGGCGCTCTCCCAGACCAGCTCGATGTCGCGGCGCCGCGAGGGCTCGTCGGCGGACACCAGGGGACGGACCCGGGAGAGGTCGAGTCGATCGCCGATCGGGCCGGGATTTGCCGCGAGATCCTTCACCCACGCTTCGAGCGGGCCGGTGAGCCAGCGCTGCTGCGGGGGGACGAAGCCCTGCTTGGGGCGGGTGACGATCGCCTCGGGGACGAGCCCGCGGATGGCGAGGCGGAGGACGCGCTTCACCTGCCCTTCGCCGACCAGGAGCTCGGGAGGGAGAGAGAAGAGGTACTCGGCGATCCGCGCGTCGCAGAAGGGGAGACGCACCTCGCGCGAGTGGGCCATGCTCAGCCGGTCGCCGAAGCGGAGGAGGCCGGAGAGCATGGCGCGGAAGCTGAGGTTCCAGAGGATGCGCGAGAGGCCGTGGCGATCGGTCGAGTCGTCGGGGAGCGGCGGCGCAGGCATCGCCTGCGCCGCGGAGTCGAGAAAGGACGGCTGGAAGAGCTGGGGCAGCGTGGCGGTGGAGCGGTTGGTGGCGCTCCGCAGCAGCGGGCGCAGGCGCGAGAGCGGCGTCTCGTTGAGCGCGAGCCGAGGCCACGAGAAGAGCACTGGATAGCTCTTCGCCCAGGCGCGGCGCTGGTGGAGCCAGGGCCCGAGCCGCCGCTCGGCCCCGAGCTGCCGCAGGAAGGCCTGGATGATCTGGCTGCCGTAGCCGCCGAGCTGCTCGTCCGAGCCTTGCCCGTCCAGGAGCACAGTGACGTTCTGCGTCTTCGCCAGGTGGAACACGCACCACTGCGCGAACTGGCTCATCCCGCCGATGGGGTAGTCCGCGTGATGATAGACACTCTCGGCGTCGCGGAGGAAGCGCTCGGCCGTGGGGACGACCTCGGACGAGGTGGTGCGACAGGCCTCGACCATCATGGTCGAATAGCGGCCCTCGTCCATGGGATCGCCGGGGAAACGGCCGGTGAAGGTGTGGAGATCGGCCCCGGGCTCGAGCCTTCGAATCAGCGCGACGATGGCCGAGGAGTCGAGTCCACCGGAGAGGCACGAGCCGACGGGGACGTCGCTGCGAAGGCGGAGGCGGACCGAGTCGGTGAGGAGATCGAGCAGGCGGCGCGCGGCCTCGTCGTCGCTCTCGCTGCCGTACGCGCGGCGAGCGGCGATATCGACCGTCCAGTAGCAGAAGGTGCGGAGGATCTCCACGCGCCCGCCGGCGACGCGGACCTCCATGGCGTGCGCGGGCAAGAGCTGCTTCACGCCGCGGAGGAGGGTGCGCTGGTTGGCGTCCAGCCACACCAGCCCTTCGGTGGCGCCCAGGGCAAGGACGCCATCGTCGATCTCGAGGTCGACGAAGGAGAGGAGCGCCAGCGCCTTCACCTCGGACGCGAAGGCGAAGGTGCTGCCGTTGAATGCGTACTGAAAGGGCTTCTCGCCGAAGCGGTCGCGCGCGCAGAAGAGCACGCGCCGCCGCCCGTCCCAGATGGCGAAGGCGAACATGCCATTGAGCTCGGACAGGCACGCTGTGCCCCACTCGGCGTACGCGGTCAGGAGCACCTCGGTGTCGGAGGTGCTGCGAAACGTGTGTCCGAGCGCGAGCAGGCGAGCCCGCACCTCGATGTAATTGTAGATCTCGCCGTTGAAGGTGATGGCCAGATCCCGCGCGGCGTCGCGCATGGGCTGGTGCCCGCCCTCGCTGAGGTCGACGATCGACAGGCGACGATGGCCGAGCGCGACGCTGCCGTCCGGCGAGAGCCAGGTGCCCTCGCCGTCGGGGCCGCGGTGCCGCTGCACGTCGTTCATGGCGCGCACCGCGGCGAGGTTCGCGTGTCCCGCGGCTACGATCCCGGCGATCCCGCACATCCGGCGCAGTCTCCTCTTCGCCTAGCGGCCGTGCTCGGCGATGATGTGCGGCTCTCGCTCGGGAGCCGCCGCCGGGGATCCATCGAGCTTGAAGAAGGCGTACCCGCGGGCGCGCAGCGTCGCGACCACGGACTCGCCCTTGTCGAGACCGTGGAGCTCGATCAGCATCTTCGGGTGACCGTCGAGCACGCCGGGGCCTCCGGCGAGCACGTCCGTCTCGGCGCCCTCGACGTCGATCTTCAACAGCGTGGGCGCCCGGTGCGTGGCCGCGAAGATATCGAGTGTGGTGACGGCGACCGTGGTCGTCTGCTCTTTGCCGTGGTTCGCCGATCCGAGGTGAGCTATGGAGTTCGAGCCGGGATCGAAGCTGAACTCCGCGGTCCCCTCGGCCGAGCCGACGGCGGAGCGCACGAGCTCGACATGAGAGAAGCGGTTCTCGGCGATCTGCTCCTCGACCGAGGCGATGTTCTCGGGCAGCGGCTCGAAGGCGTAGACCTGGCCGGTGGGCCCGACGAGCTTGGCCGCGAGGAGGCTGAAGAAGCCCGCGTTGGCGCCGAGATCGTAGAACACGTCGCCGGGGGCGAGCAGCCGGACGATGGCCTCCTGGATCGGATACTCGTAGTTGCCGACCCAGTAGCCGTTGACGTAGCGGTGGTGCCGCTTCCAGCGGAGGCCGGCCGCGAAGCCGCTGGCGATGGTGATCACCGATCCTTCGGGGAAACGGCGGGCGTACTCGCGTAGGAGCGGGCCGACGACAGGCACGCTCCCGACGCGGTTGATCAGCTGTGCGCGCAGGGTTCTCAGCATCTCCACGGGGCTACCTCTTCACGCTCAGCCAGGGGGCGAACCGGCCTCGTCCTGGGCCGGGGGCGAGCTTTGCGGAGTCGAGGGAAGCGGCGCCTCTTCCGCGTAGTAGCCGTCCCTCTGGTAATAATAGTGCGAGTACTTGTACTCGCTCTTGTCGAGGTTCACCGAGTTGAGCACGGCCCCGGCGGTCACCGCGCCGACGTCGAGCAGCGCGCGGAGGGCGTGGCGCGCGAGCTCCTTCGGCGTCTTGAAGGCGCGGACCACGAGCATCGTGCCGTCGACCAGGGTGGAGAGGACCACGGCGTCGGTGACGGCCACGACCGGCGGGCTGTCGAGGATCACCCGGTCGAACTTGCCCTGCACCTGCGTGAGGAACTTGCGGAATCGCTCGCTGTGAAAGAGCTCGGCCGGGTTCGGGGGGATGGGGCCGGCGGGGATGATGCTGAGGTTCGGGACGTCGGTCGGGAGGACCGCGTTCTCGATGCTCTCTTCCAGCAGCGCGGTGGTGACCCCCACCGAGGAGCCTTTGCGGAAGATGCGATGAATGCGCGGCTTGCGCAGATCGCAGTCGATGAGAACGACCTTCTGATCGGCCTGCGCCATGGCGATCGCGATGCAGCAGGCCACCGTGGTCTTGCCCTCGGAGGGGCCGGCGCTGGTGATGAGCAGCGTCTTGAACGGGTGATCCGGCGCCATGAAGAGCAGGTTGGTGCGGATGGTCCGCGACGCCTCGGCGATACCGCTCATCGGGAAGTTGTGGACGATGAGCTCGGGCCCGCCCTCGATGAACCCGGCGCCCGGCTTCATCCGGCCGCGCGCGTACGCGGGGGTGAGCATTTTCTTGTCGCCGATCTCGGGGAGGAGGCCGAGGAACGAGATCCCGATCTCGCGCTCCACGTCTTCCGGCGTCTTCACGCTGCGATCGAGCATCGCGCGGCCCATGGCGGCGACGATGCCGAGGAGGAGACCCACGAAGATGCCCGTGCCGATGTTGAGCGGGACCTGGGGGCGAACCGGGCCTCCGGGGCGCGTGGCGGCGTCGATCAACCGGATGTTGTTGACCCGGAGCATCCGCGAGAGATCGGCCTCCTTGGTGCGCTCGAGCACCAGAGAATAGAGCTTCTCGTTGTTGTCTTTCGAGCGGTGGAGGCGGTTGTACTCGATCTCCAGGAGGTTGAGCTCGAAGGCCTCTTTGCGGGCGCCCTCGAAGAGACCGGACAGGCCGGCCTCCTGGCGCTTGATCACGTTGAGATCGCCGTCGAGCGCGCCCTGGATGTTGCGCACCTCGGAGAGCAGCGCCTCGCGCGAGGCGTCGAGCCGGCTCTGCGCCGCGAGGACCTCGGGGTGATTCTTCCCCTTGCCGCTGCCGAGGAGGCCGTCGCGATCGCGGACGGCGTCCTCGTACGAGCGACGCATGGCCTGGAGCACCGAGCTCTGGAGCAGCTCGCTCGCGGGGAGGTTGCTCGGGTTGTCGCTCTTGATCTTCGCGAGCTCCGTCCGCCGCGCCGCGATCTCTTCGCGCTTGGTGCGGACCGAGGTGAGCGTGTCGTTGAGCTGCTTCATCTCCTCGCGGAGCATGTTCGACTGGTCGTCGAGCGCGAGGGAGAGGATGTTCTTCTTCTCCTTGTACTCGTGGAGCGCCATCTCGCTCGTCTCGAGCTCGTTCTTCAGGACCTCGAGCTGGTTGCGCAGCCAGTCGGCCGACTGCGACGTCGACGCCAGCGCGTCCTCGAGGTTCATCGAGATGTACATGTCGACCACGGCGGCCAGCACGCGCTGCGCCCGGTCGGGATCGGCGTCCTCGAACTTCACCGTGGCGAGGCGGCTGTCCTTCACCGGCTCGACCTTGATCCGACCGCGCACGGCCTGGGCCGCCGACTCTTCCGAGGCGGTCGTCGGCGGGAGCACCACGCCCGGGGGCGCGTTCATCAGGAAGGCGGCGTCGTGGTTCAACCCGAGCTGGGCGACGACGGCGAGGGCCACGCGCGAGGAGGTGATGATCTTGTACTGGGTCTCGTAGTACTCGTGGTTGTCCCAGTAGTTGCCGGCGCCCATGTCGACCACCGTCTCGACCTTCGCGCCGAGGGGGCGCGGCGGGTTCGGATCGAACTGGATGGTGGCCGCGGCCTGGTAAATCTTCGTTTGCCCGAGCGTGTAGAACGTCACGCCGAGGATCACCGCGAGCGCGGTGGCGGCCGCGGTCGTCCAGTGTTTGCGGACGGTGTGCCACACCAGGGTGCTTCCACCGCCCCCCGCCTCCGGGCGATCGACGGGTTGGCCGAACTGGCGGGTGGGGAGGGAGGATTCAGACGTCACGGCAAATCTCGGTGCAAGGCCTTGGGGTGGCTTGCTAGTTGCGCCGCTGGAGCGGGACGTTCAGGCGCCTCGCTCCGTCGACCTCACGGCCGGCGCGGGCTTCCCGGCGGGGCGCGCGTGAGCGCACCACCCCCGGGAGACCGGATTGACCCTACTACACCCCGGGACGCCGAGAGACCAGCCCCAGCGTCAGTAGCCCGCGGCGAAGAGCTGCTCGGGTTCGTGCCTTCGCCGCTCGGTCCGCCCGGGGACCTGGGCATGCGCAGATCGAGATCGATGATCCCGTCGGAAGCGCGGACGTGGCGGGTGCGGGCCCCTTCGGCGGTGGCGACGGCGGCGTAGAAAGGCTTCAATTCGAGTACTTTTTTGCTCGTGCGTGGGTGTTCGTTGGGTTCAGCGGAGCCGCTTCTCCGAGATCGGCGGAGCCTCTTCCTCCCCCTCGCGCGGTGCTCCCTCCGCGTCGCCGAGCGCCTCGAACCGCAGCGCGTCCCCCGCCTCCGCGCTCGCGATCCGCGCCCCCGCGCCGCCGAAGGCCATCGCCCGCGCCTGGTGGATCGCCGTCGCCAGCCGCTCCGGATCCTTCGCCGCGAGGAGCAGCTTCTTGGTCTTCGTGCCTTTTTTGTAGGTGATCCGCACCGCGCGCCCGCCGTCGCCCATCATGTTGTAGGCCACGCTTCCGTCGCGCCCGTAACGGATCCCGAAGCCCCCGTACTGCTTCCAGTCGTAGTCGCAGGCCTCGCACGACTCGATCGCGTCGATGGGGATCCGCGGCCCGAAGACGCCGTACTGCACGTGGACCTCCTTCGCCGTCACGCTGACGCGCAAGGCCGAGAACAAGATCCACACGAGCAGGAGCGGGAGCAGCGCGAAGAGCGGCACGAGCAACGATCCGTGCGCCACGAGCGAGGTCCCGGCGCTGACGACGAGCGGGAGCAGGAAGAGCAAATGGAAGCCGAGCGGCGCCGTCATCTTCGCGAAGTAGAGCGCCCCGCCCGCGCCGGACATGTACTTCGCCTCGTACGGATCCGGCGCGGGCCCCGGCGTGCTCTCGCGTACCTGCTTCGGCGCCTCGTCGCTCATGGCCGGCGATTCTAGCCGATCTGCGCCGAGCGCATCTTCATCCGCGCGGCGCCCGCCGCGCCGGCTTGCTCCCCTGCTTGGTCCGGGCTACCCCGAGGCCGGATCCGCTCCATAGTCCGGCGGTACAGCGCTCCGGGCCGCCCGGGCCGAGCGCGCTTCGGAGGCCAACATGTCGTCCCACGCACCGGTTTACATCGTCAGCGCCGCGCGCACCCCCATCGGCGCGTTCCTCGGCTCGCTCTCCTCGCTCGCGGCTCCCCGGCTGGGAGCCGTCGCGATCGAGGGCGCCCTCGCCCGCGCCGGGATCGCCCCCGAGCTGGTGGGCGAGGTCTTCATGGGCAACGTGCTCTCGGCCGGCATCGGCCAGGCCCCCGCCCGTCAGGCCGCGATCTTCGCGAAGATCCCCAACACCGTACCTGCCACCACGGTGAGCAAGGTCTGCGGGTCCGGCCTGCAAGCGGTGATCTTCGGCGCGAAGACGGTCTCTCTCGGCGACGCCGAGATCGTGATCGCGGGAGGCATGGAGTCCATGTCGAACGTGCCATATTACCTGCAACAGGCCCGCTCGGGCTACCGCATGGGCAACGGCACGATGATCGACGGGATGATCCACGACGGCCTCTGGGACCCGTACAACAACTACCACATGGGCAACGCCGGAGAGCTCTGCGCGAAGGAGTACAAGTTCTCGCGCGAGGCCCAGGACGAGTACGCCAAGGAGAGCTTCCGCCGCGCCCTCTCGGCCCAGAAAGAGGGCCAGTTCGCCGCCGAGATCCAGGCCGTGAGCGTCCCGCAGAAGAAGGGCGACGCCCTGCTCGTGAAGGACGACGAGGGCCCCGCCAACGGACGTCCCGACAAGTTCCCCACCCTCAAGCCGGCCTTCCAGAAGGACGGGACCATCACCGCCGCCAACGCCTCTTCAATCAACGACGGCGGAAGCGCCCTGGTCCTCGCCAGCGAGAAGGCCGTGAAGGAGCACAACCTCACGCCCCTCGCCCGGATCGTCGGCTACGGCAGCGCCGCGCAGGCGCCCGAGTGGTTCACCACGGCTCCGGCCAAGGCCATCAAGAGCACCCTCGGCAAGCTCGGGCTCACGGCCGACCAGATCGATCTCTACGAGATCAACGAGGCCTTCGCGGTGGTGGCCATGGCCGTGAACCAGCTCTGCGGCCTCGATCCGCAGAAGGTCAACGTCCGCGGCGGCGCCGTGGCGCTGGGTCACCCGATCGGATCGAGCGGCTCGCGCATCCTCACCACGCTGCTGCACACCATGAAGGATCGCAACGCCAAGCGCGGCTGCGCGGCGATCTGCATCGGCGGCGGAGAGGCCCTGGCCCTCGTGGTGGAGCGCTGAGATGAGGCCCCGGGCCGTCGCGCGCGGAGTCGACCTCTTCTCCGCGCGCACGCCCACCCTCCTGCCCGCCACCCACACCAACAGCTATGCGCTGGGCGAGCGCGAGGTGGTCCTGGTCGAGCCGGCGACTCCCTACGACGACGAGCGCCGAGAGTGGCTGTCGTGGGCCCGCTCCTTCCCCTCGCAGGGCCGCAAGCTCCTGGCCATCGCGCTCACCCACCACCACGTCGATCACGTCGGGGGCGCCGAATTCTTCGCGAAAGAGCTGGGATTGCCGATCTGGGCGCACGAGGCCACCGCCGAGCGGCTCCCGAGATTGCCAATCTCTCGACGGCTCGCAGAGGGCGAGTCCCTCGTCCTCGACGGCGAGATCCCCCAGCGCTGGACGGTGATGCTCACCCCGGGCCACGCCCCGGGACACCTCTGCTTCCACGAGGCCGCCCAGCGAATCGCGGTCGTCGGCGACATGGTGGCCAGCGTGGGCACCATCCTGATCGAGCCCACCGACGGCGACATGATTGCCTATCTCGCCCAGCTCGAGCGGCTGGCGAGCCTCGACGCCGGCCTGGCTCTCCCCGCGCACGGCGAGCCGATCGGCGACGATGGATCGGGCGCGCCGACCCCGAGCGCGTTGTTCCGCTTCTACATCGCTCATCGCCTCAGGCGCGAAAGCAAGGTCGAGCAGGCCCTGGTCGCCGCCGGCCCCGCGGGAGCCAGCGGCGAAGCCCTGGTGCCGGTCGCCTACGCCGACACCCCACCTCTCGTGTGGCCGCTGGCGCGGCTCAGCCTCGAAGCGCACCTGATCAAGCTCGAGCGCGAGGGCCGGGCCCGGCGCGCCGGAGAGGGCTGGGCGGCCGTGGGCTGATCGTTGCAGGTGCAACGAATCGCGGACTCACCCCCTCGCGCATGGATATCCCGCAAGCCGCCCTGCTCGCCGCCGCCGCCGTGGTCGCCGGCGCCATCAACTCGGTCGCCGGCGGCGGATCGCTGGTCTCGTTCCCCGCGGCCCTCGCCGTCGGCATGAGCCCGCTCATGGCCAACGCCACCAACGCCGTCGCCCTCATGCCCGGATCGGTGGCCTCCGCGTACGGCTATCGCCGCGAAATCAAGGGCGATCGGGCCGTGATTCGCCTGCTCCTCCCCGCCGCGGCGCTCGGCGGGGCCATCGGCTCGGTGCTCCTCCTCGTCACCCCGCAAAGCCTCTT
Source organism: Byssovorax sp. (assembly GCA_040006075.1). GTDB lineage: Bacteria > Myxococcota_A > Polyangia > Polyangiales > Polyangiaceae > JANYGI01. The sequence continues at coordinate 13,798 of JBDTXR010000176.1, forward strand.
CGACAACCTCGTCCCGTTCCTGGTCCTCTTCGCGACTCTGCTCCTCCTGGTGCAGAACCTCCGCCGCCCCGCCGCCGCAGGAGCGGTGGAGACCGCCGACGAGACCTGGAACCTGCCGAAGAGCCCCACGGTGACCGTGATCTTCCAGCTCCTCGTCGGCGTGTACGGCGGCTATTTCGGCGCCGGCATCGGGATCATGATGCTGGCCCTCTTCGCCCACTTCGGCGCCCGGAACATTCACCGCATGAATGGAGTGAAGACCGTCCTCGCCGCCGCGATCAACGCCGTCGCCGCCGTCGCCTTCGTCGTCGCGCGCGCGATTGACTACCGCGCCGCCGCGATCATGGCCGCTGGAGCGATCTTCGGAGGCCTCCTCGGCGCCGCCGGCGCCCGGCGGGTCAAGCCCGCCATCGTCCGCTGGGGCGTGGTCACGATTGGCCTCGTCCTCTTCGCCCAGCTCGCCTACAAGCGCTGGTCCTGAGCGAGGGAGGTGGTCAGTTGCTCGGCGAGCAGGCCGGGCACGAGGCCGTCACTCGCTCCGTCGCCCCCGAAACCCGGGATTTCGCGCTGTCGCAGCGCTCGTCGCCGTCGCCGGTCAGATCGCAAAGGTGCTTGGCGGCGCGCTGCATCGATCCGAGCGCCGAGCAGGCCGTCGTGCACGCGTCGCCGACGCCGTCGTCGCCTGCTCGAAACGACCCGCCCGAGGCCTGTCCAACCTTCGGAGCGGGCACGGACGGAGACGCCGTGGCGAGCGACGACGGCCCGCGCGCGCGCTCCTGCTCTTCGGCCTTCTTGTCGTTGCTCTCGCCCTTGAGCCCGGCAGGCCAGCGGTGAATCGCGCGGCCGATCTGGTCTTCCGCGGCGCCGAGCGCGGCCAGCGGCGCCTCGAGATCGCCCTCGGCGACCTCCTTCCGCGGGGCGTCCTTCATCGCCGACGCGTCGGCCGCGGCGGGAGATGCAGGCGCCACGGGTGCGTTCTGGGCGGCGCACGCCGCGAGCAACAGCGCGGCGGCGGGCGCGAACAGGGCGGCGAGATGGCGGCGTCGGGTCATCGGTCCTCGGGGCTCAACGGGGATGCGGCTTCAATCTTTCGCTCGGACTGGGCCCGGGCCGAAAATACTCTAGCGCGCACCCGAAGTGGGGCCTAAAAGCGCGGTGAACCAGGAAGGAACGAGTCGATGCGCGCGATCTGGATCACGAAGACGGGCGGCCCCGAGGTACTCGAGGTGCGGGAAGAGGCCGATCCCACGCCGGGCCCTGGGCAGGTCCGCGTCCGCGTGAAGGCCGCGGGGCTCAACTTCGCCGAGGTCATGGCGCGGCAGGGGCTCTACCCCGACGCGCCGAAGACCCCGTTCGTGGCCGGCTACGAGGCCTCGGGGATCATCGACGCCGTCGGCGAGGGCGTCACCGGGCTCGCGGTGGGCATGCGGGTGATGGCCATGTCGCGCTTCGGCGCCCACGCCGACACCCTCGTCACCAAGGAGCAGCTCGTCGTGCGGATGCCCGACAAGATGACCTTCGAGGAGGGCGCGGCCACGCCCGTCAATTACCTCACGGCCTATCACATGCTCTTCCGGGTCGCGAACTTCCGCCCCAAGAGCAAGGTGCTCGTTCACATGGCCGCCGGCGGCGTCGGCATCGCCGCGCTCCAGCTCTGCCGCACGGTCCCCGGCGTCACCACCTTCGGGACCGCGTCGGCCTCCAAGCACGATGCCATTCGCGCCCAGGGCTGCGACCATCCCATCGACTATCACTCTGTCGATTACGCCGAGGAGGTCCGCAAGCTCACCGGCGGCAAGGGGGTCGACATCATCCTCGACGCGCTGGGCGGAAAGGACTGGAAAAAGGGGATGGAGCTGCTCCGCCCGGCCGGCCTGCTCATCGCCTTCGGCTTCGCCAACATGGCCTCGGGCGACAAGAAGAATTACTTCAACCTGCTGAGCCAGGTGGTCAAGATCCCGGTCTTCACCCCGCTCGGGATGATGGATAGCAATCGCGGTGTCGCCGGCGTCAACGTCGGTCACCTGTGGGACGAGCTCGAGATGCTCAACGAAGAGCTGGCCGCGGTGGTCGAGCTCTACAACGAGGGCAAGATCAAGCCCGAGGTCAGCGACGTGGTGCCCTTCGAGCGGGCCGCCGACGCTCACCGCATCATCCAGTCGCGCAAGAACATCGGGAAGGTCGTCCTGGTGCCCTGAGGCGCCCGGCTCTCCGATAGCCAATCACCATGCCTCTCCTCTCCGGTCCTCACGAGCCCGCCTGGGTCCTCTCGCGCGCGTATTCGCCGCTGTTCGAGCGGATCCGCGTCGACGACGCCTGGGCCGAGACGGTGCGCGCGGCGTCCTCGAGGGGCGCCGTCGTCCACGTCGTGCGCAACGTCTCCGTGCTCGATTTGCTCGCGCTCGACCACCTGATGAAGCGGTTTGGCCTGCCGCGCGTGGGGTTCGCCAACGAGCTCGGCGCGTGGCTCGGGCCGCCGCGCTTCTGGCGGACACCGTCGCTCCGCCTGCGCGAGACGCTGACCTCGGGCGAGGCGGCGGTGCTGTTCATGAAGCGTCACCCGAGCGTGATCCCGAAGCTGGGCGGCACCCACCGCGGGCGCAACGAGGGGGACGATCTGCTCCGCGTCCTGATCGAGACCCAGCGGCAGACCGACCGCGAGATCATGATGGTCCCGCAAACGCTGGTCTGGACCCAGCGGCCCGAGAAGCTCGGCTTCTCGGTCGTCGATACCCTGTTTGGCTCGGCCGATTTCCCGGGCGAGCTCCGCGCCGCGGGCCAGCTCCTGCTCAATTTCAGGAACTGCGTGGTCCGCGCCGGACAGCCCTTCTCGCTCCGCGAGCTCCTCGCGCAGGCCGACGGGGGCGACGACGCCGTGGTCGCCCGCCGCCTCACCTATTCGCTGCTCCGCAAGGTCGAGCGCGAGCGGCGCGCCGTGCTCGGACCGGCGCAAAAGCCGGCCGATCGCGTCCGGGAAGAGGTGCTGAAGAGCCCCAAGCTGCAAACCATCCTCCGCGACCTCGCCGGCCCCGGCGACGAGCAGCGCCGGGTCCTGGAAGAGAAGGCGCGCGGCATGCTGCGCGAGCTGGAGACCACGCCCGACACGGGCACCTTGAAGGGCCTCGAGCTCGTCGGCGACGCGCTCGTCGACCACGTCTACGCGGGGATCGACGTCGACAGCGAAGGGATCGACCGGGTGCGCGAGGCCGCGCGCAAAGGCACCATCGTCCTCTTGCCCAGCCACAAGAGCCACGTCGACTATCTCCTGCTCTCGTTCGTCCTCCGCAAGAACGGGCTGATGATCCCGATCATCGCCGCCGGCGACAACCTGGCCTTCTTCCCGATTGGCCCGCTCTTCCGGCGCGCCGGCGCCTTCTTCATCCGCCGCAGCTTCAAGGGCGACCGGCTCTACGCCGCGGTCGTCGACGCCTACATTCGCCGCCTGCTCCGCGACGGCCACACCCTGGAGTTCTTCCTCGAAGGCGGGCGATCGCGGACTGGCAAGCTCCTCCCGCCCAAGC
>JBDTXR010000177.1:0-17276 GCA_040006075.1 Byssovorax sp.
GCGGGCGTGCGCTACTCGTCCGTCTCCATCGCGCTGGAGGGGCGCGCGCTCTTCGGCCCGATGGTCGACGCGAGCGGCGTCGGGATCGCGTCGTCGTACTACGCCGGATCGATCGGCGCGTGCGGGCACTACGCCGCGCTCTTCGCGTGCGGTCGCGTCGAGCTGGGCTCGCTGCGATTCGAGCCTCCCGACGGCGCAACGGGCACGCCTCTCAACTTCCTCTTCGCCGGGCTCGGCCTCCAGATCGGCGCGGAGTGGTCCTTCGCCGAGCACCTCGCCCTGAACGGGTATGCCGAAATGCGGATCGCGACGAGAGCGCCGATCGCGCTTCAATTTCCCGTGAGTCATCGGGTAGCGTGGTCGTCGTCACCGGCGTCGCCGGGCCTCGGCCTTGGCCTCGTGGTGTCGTACTGAGGGAGGGTGTGACGTCGTGAAACCTCGATTGATACCGTCGGCGATCCCCGTGCTTGCGCTGCTCGCAGCGGGGTGCGGCCCGCCCGAGGTCGGCTACCTGTGGAGTGAGCCCACGGCCGGCGGCGCGGGAGGAAATGCCGCAGTGTCCTGCGCGGGAACGTGTGCAAAGCTCCCGCCGTGGGGCTGGGAGCGCGACCATGTTCTGCTCTGGACCGGGGCGAAGGCCGATGCGCCGCCGTGTCCGGCGAACGCTTCCACGCCGTACTTGACGGGGTACGCCGATCTGATCGCGTCGGGCGGCTGCGATGCTTGCACCTGCAACGATCCAGCCTGCGTGCTGCCCGGCGGCTTGATCGCCAGCTCGTCGTCCTGTGCGGGGAGCCCGCCCAACCCCATGTACAGCAGCGTCGACGCGCCTCCTGCATGGGACGGCGCGTGCACCTCCACCGGCAACCTGGCCGTCAAAGACGCCGCATCGATGCAGATCGCCGCGCCCACGGTGACGGCTTGCACCCCGATCACGGCGGCGGTCGCTGCGAAGTTCGATCCGCCTTTCTGGGGGAAGTACGTGCTCACCTGCCAGGGGATCGCGTACGGCCGGTGCGAGGATTCGGGATCGAGCTGCGTACCAGCGCCGGATGTTGGGTTCCGTCTGTGCATCGAGCGCTCCGGCATGCCCGCGGAACAGGAGAGCGATGCCTGCCCCGACGGCTTTCCAGAGCGCCATAGGATCTACGAGAGCTTCACCGATCAGCGATCGTGTACGCCTTGCGCGTGCGATTCGCCGACGGGGAGCGAGTGCGCGGCCCTGGTCTCGACATACACGGACGCCTCCTGCACGACGCCGATCGGATCGCTGGCCGTCTCGCACGAGCCCGGCTGCTTCGACGACGTGACGGGCATGGGTGTCGCGAGCATGGCCGCGACGTGGATCTCGAACACGCCAGGGAAATGCAAGCCGACCGGCGGCGACATCGTGGGTGAGATCGTCTCCGTTCCGTCGTCTCTCTTCTGCTGTCAGCCCCTACAGTGACCAACTCGCTTCCACACTCTTCGACGAAAGCTCTGCTCATGCCGCGACTACTCCAAGGTGTCCTCCTCGCTGTGGCCAGCGCCGCCCTCCTTCTGGGCTGCACGTCGCCCGATCCTTGCGGCGCGGGAACCACCGGCGGGGGAGGCGAGGGTGGGGGTGGGGGCACCGGGGGCGCCCTGGGCCCGATCACTTACGAAGACTGCCCCAAGGGCATCACGAAGATTACTGGCCAGCTCGCCGGTGTACCCATCGACACCTCGTACGTGACGGCGATGGCGTGGATCGATCAGGCTTTTCTGGAGCCGGGGCTCGACGTCGAGCTCGCCGACGGGGGTGGGATCCACGTGACCTGGGTCAAGTCCGAGAAGACGTGGCCCGGCCCCACCCACATCGGCGGCTCGTTCCGGCTGCCCAAGACCACCACTCCCCCCCGGTACTTTGCTGTTCGGCGGGATCTCTCCGGGCTCGTCACCAAGGAGCTCGACGGCGCCAAGTTCCACCTGGTCGGCAACCAGATCGACCTCACCGGCTGCACAAAAGCCCCCGCAACGCAGCCCAACTGACGCGGCGCCCCCTCCCGCCGGACCGGCTCGAAAAAAGAATTTTGGGGGTCATGTCGATTTTTTTCCCGAAACCTCGTTCAGCCGACACTTCAGGGGGCATGACCCCGCGCGACGCCGACGTTCGCCTCCGAACGATCCTCGACGAGCACGGCCGTGGCGTGGCGCGCTTCCTGGTCTATTACGGGGTCTCCACGGCGGATCAGGAGGACATGACCCAGGAGGTCTTCCTCACTGCGCACAAGCTGCTGCTCGGGGACAACCATCCTGTGCTCGACGGGGGAGCGGCGGTCTGGCGCGGCTGGCTGCGGGAGATTGCGCGGCGTCACGCGGCCAACTACCGACACAAGGGTCGCCCGATACCCACGCTCCTGGCGGAGATCCGGGATCTGAGCGCGTCGGATCCAGAGAAGGTCGCGGCAAGGAGAGAGCTGCTCGTGCTCCTGCTCGACACGCTCGATCCCGAGTCGCGCGAGATCTTCTTGGACGTGAACGCCGAGGGCCTGTCCTGGTCGGAGATCGCGGTTGGGCACGGCATGACCATCAACCGCGCGCGCTACCTCAACGCCCGCGCGGCCTCCCGGATGGAAGCGGTGCTCTTGGGCTGGGAGAAGGGCGAGAGCGGCGCGGGCGTCGTCCTGATCGGCGTCGCCGAGCTGCTGGCGGCGGTGCCTCCGGCTGGCGCGGTACCCGACGAGATGTACCGTCGAGTTCACGACGCGATCGATCGGCACCAGGGCGCTGCGGCCAGGCCTCGTGACCTGCGCCGGTGGCCTTTGCGCGCGGCGGGGCTGCCCTCCCATGCAGCCGTGTTGCTCTTTGGCGGCCTCGTCGGCTGGGCGCTTCACCGTCCTCCGGAGGATCTCTCGCCCGCGGTCCTGATCTCTTCACCGGGCGAACGCGCGGTGCTCGCCGCGGGGGTGCCGATCCCGTCGAGTCATGATCTCCCGCCCTCGGAGGCGCCCGCGGCAGCCACGGCGACACGGCTCCTTCCTCCGGCCGCTCGCCCGCTCAACGGATCCGACCGCAAGGTCCCGGGGCTCTCGGACGATGAGCATTTGCTCGACCAGGCCCAGGCAGCGCTCAACGCGGGTGACGCCCACGCGGCGCTGGCCGCGCTGGCGAAGCGCGACGGTCATTTCGGCAGCGGCCCTGCGGTGAGCATCCGGCAAAGGCTGCTGCTCCGGGCCTGCGCTCTCGCCGGCGCGGGCGCCGATCCCGAATGCGACGGGTCGGGGGCCGCGCCGACGAATTGAATTCTGGATTTTGTATTGACAAATCATCTCGCATCACCCGAAGATCCTCCGTGAGGCTGACCGGGTCATGGGCGAGCGCCGGGGATGTGGGTGGATTACGCGATTGACCGAGGCGCCTTTGGCGCGGTAATCCGCGCGAAGAAGCCCACCGCGGTCTGAGCCCTTCCCCCCAGGAGCAGCACGTATGAGCATCCGTGTCGGCATCAATGGATTCGGTCGAATGGGCCGCCTCGCCCTGCGCGCGGGATGGGGCGGGCCCGGCCTCGATTTCGTGCACGTCAACGAGACGAAGGGTGGGCCGGTCACCGCGGCGCACCTCCTCGAGTTCGACTCGATTCATGGTCGGTTTGCCCACCGGATCGAGGCGCGAGAGAAGGCGATCTCCATCGACGGTCAGGCGATCACCTTCAGCGAGCACGCCGCGCCGGGTGAGGTTCCCTGGCGGGATCTGGGCGTCGATCTCGTGCTGGAGTGCTCCGGGAAATTCCGGACGACGGCCCTGCTCGATCCGTACTTCACCGTCGGCGTCCGCAAGGTGATCGTCGCCGCGCCCGTGAAGGAGGGGGCGCTCAACGTGGTCATGGGCGTGAACGATCACCTCTATCGCCCCGACGAGCATCACCTGCTCACCGCAGCCTCGTGCACCACCAACTGCCTCGCTCCCGTGGTCAAGGTGGTTCACGAAGGGATCGGGATCCGCCACGGCGTCATCACCACGATCCACGACATCACCAACACCCAGACGGTGGTCGACGCGCCTCACAAAGACTTGCGTCGAGCGCGCGCGAGCAGCCTCTCGCTGATCCCCACCAGCACGGGATCGGCGACGGCGATCACCCTGATCTACCCCGAATTGAAGGGGAAGCTCAACGGCCTCGCGGTCCGCGTCCCGCTCCTCAACGCCTCGCTCACCGACTGCGTGTTCGAGGTCGCGCGGCCCACCACGGTGGACGAGGTGAACGCGCTGATGAAGGCTGCTGCAGAGGGCCCGCTCGCGGGGATCCTCGGCTACGAGACGCGCCCGCTGGTCTCGGTCGACTACAAGGACGATCCACGCTCGGCGATCATCGACGCTCTCTCCACCATGGTCGTCGACGGGACCAGCGTGAAGATCCTCGCCTGGTACGACAACGAGATCGGGTATGTGAGCCGCATGGTGGAGCTCGCTCGCAAGGTCGCGCTCGGCCTCTCCCCGGTCTGATCCGTGAGCGCGGTCCGCAGCTACGCCCTGGTCACGGGCGCCTACTGGGCCTTCACGCTCACCGACGGCGCCCTGCGCATGCTGGTGCTCCTGCACTTTCACGCGCTCGGGTATGGCCCTCTGGAGCTCGCGTTTCTCTTCGTCTTCTACGAGCTCTTCGGCGTCGTCACCAACCTGCTCGGCGGCTTCCTGGCCGCGCGGATGGGCCTCCGGGTGACGCTGCTCGCGGGGCTCGCGCTCCAGGTCGTCGCGCTCGGGATGCTCTCGCTGGTCGCGCCCACCTGGGCAAAAGCTTGGTCCGTGGCCTACGTCATGGCCGCTCAGGCGCTGTCCGGGATCGCCAAGGATCTGACCAAGATGAGCTCCAAGAGCGCGATCAAGACCCTCCTGCCCGGAGGGGCCGAGTCGTCGCTCTTCCGGTGGGTGGCAGTCCTCACGGGCTCGAAGAACGCCCTCAAGGGCGCGGGCTTCTTCCTGGGCGGCTTCCTGCTCACGGCGCTCGGGTTCCAGCGCTCGCTCTGGGCCATGGCGGCCGCGCTGCTGGCGATCCTCCTGGGATCGACGGCGAGCCTGCCGCGCGAGCTGGGCAAGGCCAAGACCAAGAGCAAGCTCGGAGCGCTCTTTGCGAAGGAGCCGGCCATCAACCGCCTCTCGGCGGCGCGATTCTTCCTCTTCGGCGCGCGCGACATCTGGTTCGTGGTCGGCGTCCCGGTGTTCCTCTCGGCGACGCTGGGCTGGAGCTTCACCCGGGTCGGCACCTTCCTGGCGCTCTGGGTGATCGGGTATGGAGCGATTCAATCGCTCGCCCCGGCGATCCTCGGCCGCTTCACCGGCGGTCGCGCGCCGCAGGCGAGAGCGGCGCAGGGGCTCGCCTTCCTGCTCGCCGCGAGCATGGCGCTGGTCCCGGTGGGCCTCTCCCTCGGCTATCCGCAGGAGATCGTGGTCCTCGGCGGGCTCGGCCTCTTCGGGGTGGTGTTCGCGCTCAACTCGTCGGTGCACTCGTACCTGGTGCTGGCCTATTCGGACGGCGACAGGGTCGCGCTCAACGTTGGATTCTACTACATGGCCAACGCCGGCGGCCGCCTCGTCGGCACCTTGCTCTCGGGCGTGCTCTACCAGACCTCCGGCCTCGCAGGGTGCCTGTGGGCCTCGGTCGCCTTCGCGGCCGTTACCGCCGCGCTCTCGCTCTTGCTCCCCCGGCCGCGCGCCGATCTCCTGATGGCCGAGGTGAAGTCCGAAGGGGGCTCCGACTGAAGCGCGAGATCGTGGGTGCGGCAGCGGTGCATGGCGGTCCCGCCGGGGGCTGACACACGTTGGCCCAGCGTAGCCCCGGAAACACGCCGGGAGCAGTCGATTTCAGTCGAGGATGACTGGCATGCCCTGTGCGATGATCACGGTCATGGCTCATCGCGCCTCGATTGCTTGTCTTCTCCTCTCCCTCGTCGGCTGCTCCAGCCAGGTCCTTCAAACCAGCAACTCCAGCGGCTCGGGCGGCAGCGGCGCGGGCGCCGGCGGATCCCTCGCGCAGGGCGGCGTCGGGGGAACCAGCGGGTTTTGCCCGGTCCTGGCCGAGGACGCGGTGGACTGGAAGATCGAATTCCCCACCGGCGTGACCCTGACCCGGGCGGTGTCGATCGACGTGCCGCTGGGGACCAAGGAAGACCTCAGCGACGACGGAGAGGTCGTGGCGATCACGCCGGGACACCTCACCATCGACACCTGCCCTCCCAGCGCGGATTGCGCCGGGACGCTGGTCGACCTCACCGTCGCGCCCGAGTCGTCGCCGTTCGATCTCGGGATCCCGCTCCACACCTTCGTGCACTTTCACCTCGTCTCCGAGGTGGTCGGCTATCCGCCCGCCCAGGCGCCGTACCGAACGCTCTTTCTCCAGATTGACAATCTCCCGACGTGGGGCGGCGTCCCCAACCCGATCGACGTCGGGAGCGAGCTCTGGTTCATGGCCGGCGTCGACTTCGCCCCGGGCGACATGCCCGCCGGCTCGCTCGGCGTCCAGTACGACACGATCTGCGAGAGCACGTCGATGACCTACTACCAGGCCGGCTCGCTCACGTTCTGGGACCTCGCCGCGCCGCAGAGCAAGCTCACCCTCCAGCAGGGCCAGACCCAGGTGCTCCCGTCGCGCCCGCTGACCATCCGCAACGTCGACTCGACCATCGATCGGATCGAGGGCGCCTGGGAGCCCGAGCTCCTGGTCAAGCGCGCTCCGATCCTCGATTGAAGGCGCCTCTCCGCGCCACGGCGAAGGGCGCGGCCGCGACGAAGCTGACCGACTGGCCTCCTGGGACTGCGCCTCAGCAGGAGAGGGTCTGGGCAGCGACGCAGCACCGGAGCGTGACAATCCCGAACGAGACCAGCAGGTGCACCGGATCGGGCGCCGATTCGAGCGTCCACGCGAGCGCGCCGAGAGACGCCCAGACCGTCGCGCTCCTGGGTTGCTTCACCGTCCGGGTAGCCGGGCCAGGGAGCTGCTCTTCGGCGTTCGCGCCGAGATCACGGGTGGTGTCGGCCCAGCGGCGGTCGCCCGGGCCGAGGGGCAGGGTGTCGGCCGGCGCGCTGCTCCCGGGGTGATCAAGGCGGGTGTCCGGGGTCGCCGCGGACAGGCACTCTTCGGCGCCGAGCGCGAGGCTCGAGAGGGCGGCGCGGAGCTCGAGGACGCTCTGAAAGCGACGCGAGGGGCTCTTCTCCAGGCAGCGCCGGACGATCGCCGCGACGTCGCTCGGCAGCTCGGCGGGCAAGGTCGGCTCGGCCTTGATCACCCGGAGCAGCGTCGCCGTCAGCGTGTCCGCTTCGAACGGGAGAGTGCCAGTCACGAGCTCGAGCAGGATCACGCCAAGAGCCCAGATATCGGTCCTCGGACCGACCTCGGGTGAGGCGATGAGCTGCTCCGGCGCCATGTAGCTCGGCGTCCCCGGGAGCGCCTTTGCGGAGCGCGGGCTGCCGGGCTCGAGGATCTGCGCTACGCCGAAATCGAGCACTTTGACGCAGATCGAGCCGTCGCTCCGCGTGGTGAGGAAGAGGTTGGCCGGCTTGAGATCGAGGTGGACGATGCCGAGCGCGTGGGCCTCGGCCATCGCGTCGCACACCTGGATCAGGCAGCGCGCGGCGTCGCCGATCGAGATCCGCTTCCGGCGCTCGAGGTGCTTGCAAAGATCGAGGCCGTCGAGGCGCTCGAGGACGACATACGGAGCGCCGCTGTCGAGCCGGCCGCTGTCGAAGACCCGGACGACATGCTCGCTCCCGAGCCGCGCGAGGATCCGGGCCTCGTCGAGGAGCCGCGTCGCTTCGGAGCCGTCGTCGAGCTCGGCGGAGAGGAGCACCTTGATCGCCCGGGGCGCGTCCAGCGTCAGGTGCTTCGCGGCGAGCACCATCCCCATGCCGCCACAGCCGATCATCCCCTCGAGGAGGTACTTGCCAGCGAAGACCTCGCCTTCGCGCAACGGCGCGTTCGTCTGAGTGGACATGAGACCTCCAGGCCCCGCGGGGGCGGGGGACGTCGCGCTCCGGAGAACGGTCGACGCTGGAGAGCGGTAATAGCAACGAGCGGACCAGGGCGTATTGTCGCGTAAGTCATTGAAATAATTGCGGTTCGACCCCGGCGCTTGCGAACCCGAGTTCGCGCGGAGCGCTCGCGGGCGAAGCTCGCTTCTCGCGCTGGAAGCTGGACCCGAGTGGGGACCTGGGGTTTCCATTGGTGGGTTTTCCCTCAATCGATCCTGCCCTCGTCCACCTCGGCTCGCGGGCCAGATGCGGGCAGAAGAGATGGACACATGGGCCCGACAGTCGCGTAGTCTCCTCTCGCACGACGGGGACTCATGGATATCCGGACACCGACGATTCTCGTTTGCGGCATCCTGGCGCTGATGATCGCCGCGGCGACGCTGCTCCTCGGCGGCGCGCGCCGCGTGCAGCTCGTGTTCTGCGCCTTCGCCTCGGCGCTCGGCGTCTGGTATCTGCTCCAGGCTCACCCCGGAGCACCGATCGCCCAGCAGATTGCCGCCGTCCCCATGGCGGCTCTACCGGCGCTCGCGCTCTGGCTCTTCGACGAGCTGGCGCCGTACGACGCGCCTCGGCGCAGCGGGGCTCGGACGGCGACGTTCGCGGTGGTGATCCCCGTCGCCTCGACGATGATGATCGTGGCGGCGTGGCGGCCCGACGAACGGTGGGTGCGGATCACGAGCTTCGTCTATGTCTTCACCTCGCTCTTCGCCGGGCTCGTCGTCCTCTTTCTCCGGGCGCGCCGCAGCCCTTCGCGGGTCGTTCGCACGCGCATTCGCCTCCTCGTCCTGCTCGGCGCCCTCGCGACGATCGCCAGCGCCCTCGATTTCGGTTGGTTCCTTCAGCAAAACCTTCAGGACCAGTCCGGCAAGGACGTGCGACCGATCGGCGCGGCGCTCTCGATTGTCCTGCTCTTCGCGCTCGCCGAGGCCATCCGGCGCGAGCGGCTTCTCGACCTGCCAGAGCTCCTGGCGCGGCTGCTCGTCGCCGCGGTGCTCGCCACGGTGATCGCGCTGTCGTCGTACAGCGCGTTCAAGCTCAGCGGGCACTTCGAGCGGACTGCGCTCGTCGACGCGCTGATCGCCTGTGGGGTCATCTTCTTCTTCGATCCTCTCCGGCGACGGGTCGAGGCGCTGTTCCAGCGGCTCTTCCTCCGCGCCCGCTTCGATCTTCACCTCTGGGACCGGCTCGCGCACGTGCTCGACGTGGAGGCTATGGGGACCATCGTGATGGACGCGCTGGCCCGCTCGCGGAGGGTGACCGCGGCGGGGCTCTATCTGCGCGATCCCGACGGAGCGTTCTTCGATCGCGTCGCCACGCTCGGAACGGGCGCCCCCCGTCGGATCGAGGTCGCGACCGCGCATGTGCTCCTCGAACGGCTCGACGTCGAGCCGGTGTCGCTCGAGCAGCTCGACCGCGAGGTCCGCGAGCTCCGGGCGCGGAAGCACGTGGTCGCTCCGACGATGGAAGCCGTGCTCGCGGCCTCCACGGTGCTCGGCGATCTCCGTCGAGGGGTGGTGGTCGGCGTCCACGACGAGCAGCGGGCCTTGATTGGCATTCTGGCGGTCTCCGACGAGCGCTTGAACGATGTGTTCTCGCCCGACGACGTCGCGGTGCTGGCCGAGCTCTCCGGCCACATCCGGATGGTCGTGGAGAGCTCGCGCGTCTACGACGCGATGAAGGCGCACGACCGCCTCACCGTGATCGGGCAAATGGCCGTGGGGCTCGCCCACGAGATCAGGAATCCTCTCGGCTCGATCAAGGGCGCGGCCCAGACCCTCGCTCGCCCGGCCCCGATCAGCCCCGAGGTCTCGAGTCGTCTGCTCCAGACCATCATCTCGCAGGTCGATCACCTGGAAGGCGTGGTGAGCTCCGTGCTCGATCTCGCCCCCAGCCGGGCCACGACCGGTCCCATCGACGTCAACGCGATCATCCTCCGCACGCTCCAGGTGCTCTCGGCCGAGCCCGGCCACGACGCGCTGGAGATCCTGGAGCAGCTCGATCCGGCGCTGCCGCGCGTCGACATCGATCCAGGGCAGCTCGAGCAGGTGCTGCTGAACCTCCTTCGCAACGCGGTCCAGGCGCTGAGCGGAGGCGGCGAGATCACGGTCGCCTCCCGGCTCCGCATGGGCTGGAGCTCGCGAATCAGCAGCGTGGGCCCGGGCGATCAGCTGGTGGAGGTGACCATCGCCGACAACGGACCGGGGGTGTCGCGCAAGGTGCTCAATCGGCTCTTCACTCCCTTCTTCACCACCAAGGCCAAGGGCGTCGGCCTCGGCCTGGCGATCAGCCAGAGCATCATCCAGGCTGCGGGCGGCCGGATCGAGGTTCAATCGCAGGTGGGGGAGGGGACGACGTTCGCGGTGATCCTGCCGATGTCGGCCCTGGGCACGCCGATCCCCTCGCTGGCGACTCGCGCCGTCGCGGGGGCAGCATGAGCGGGGATGACGTTCAGCGCGGGGACGGGCCTGGCACGGTCCGCTCCATGGCGTCGAACTCGAAAGAGAAGAAGCAAATCCTGCTCATCGAGGACGACCCGAGCTATCGCTACGTGCTCGGCGTCCAGCTCGCCGGCGACGATCGCGACGTGCTCGAGGCCGCCGACGTCGAGGCGGGGATCGCTGCGTTCCGCGAGAACCACGTCGATCTGATCCTGACCGACATGCGGCTCGGAGCCCGACACAAGGGCGGGCTCGAGGTGCTCCGCGCGTCGATCGCCGACGATCCCCTGCGCCCCGTGATCCTCCTCACGGCGCACGGGACGATCCTCGACGCCGTGGAGGCGACCCAGCTCGGGGCGCTCGATTACGTGCAAAAGCCCCACGACGACGCGGCGCTCGGCTTCGCGGTCGAGAAGGCGCTCCGCACCCGGGAGCTCTCTGGCCTCCACGCCACCCGAGACGCGCCGACGTCGGCGCCCAGCGAGGATGTCCGGCTCGGCGTCAGGAGCCGGAGCGCGGCGATGATCGAGGTGTACGAGGCCATCGAGCGCGTCGCCGACGCGCCGACACGCGTCCTCATCACCGGGGAGACCGGGACTGGCAAAGAGCTCGTCGCCCGCGCGTTGCACCTGAAATCCCGGCGACGCGAGCGGCCGTTCCTCCCCGTCAACTGCGGCGCCATCCCGCGCGATCTGATGGAAGCCGAGCTGTTCGGCTTCGAGAAGGGGGCCTTCACCGGCGCTTCGTACGGTAAGCCGGGCAAGTTCGAGATGGCCTCCGGGGGGACGATCTTCCTGGACGAGGTGGGCGATTTGCCGCGGGACATGCAGGTCAAGCTGCTCCGGGTGCTGCAAGAGCAGGAGATCGAGCGGATCGGCGGGCTGAAGACCATTCGCGTGGACGTGCGGGTGATCGCCGCGACCCACCGCGATTTGAAGCGCGAGGTGGCGCAAGGCACCTTCCGGGAGGACCTGTATCATCGACTCTGCGTGGTCGAGATCCCGCTGCCGCCGCTGCGCGAGCGCCCGGAAGATATCCCGCCTCTCTGCGCGCACTTCCTCACCCGGTTCAACGAGCGCCTGGGCAAGCGCGTCCTCGGCATCGAGCCGGCGGCGCTGGCGCGGCTCGTTCGCCACCCGTGGTCCGGCAACATTCGAGAGCTGGAGAACGTGATGGAGAGAGCCGTCCTCTTCACCGACGGCCGGCAGATCCGCAGCGAGGATCTCCGGCCCGATCTGCGGGGCAACGAGGCCGCGGCCCCGCCCGAGCCGAGCGCCGCGGCGCCCTCGTCGGCAGGGGCCCTGCCGCCCCGCGGTCCGGCCAGCGCCGAGCTCGATTTCTCGGAAGGGTTGAAGGAGCGGTCGCGCGCGATCGCGGTGGAGTTCGAGCGCGACGTCATCGTCCGCACCCTCGCGCATACCCGCGGCAACGTCACCGAAGCCGCGAGGTGCCTCAAGCTCTCGCGCAAGGGACTCCAGCTCAAGATGAAGGATCTCGGCCTCCGCGATCCGTCGCCCGAGGGCCCGGGCGAGGGCGACGCCGACCCGCGGACCTGACTTCACAGGGGCGAAGCGCGCTTCTCCCCCGCTCCGGCGCCATCGGTCGATTCGCCCCTCGTTCCGCTCCTGGCCCGACGGTTGCTGTTGCCCCGCGGGCGCCTGACGGCCCGCGAAGCGCGGGTATCGTCGAGGCTGCGGCAGGGGAGAGAGCAATGGAGTCGAGCCTCACCAAGGGTGTTCGGGTCATCCATCTTCGAGCGTTCGTCGTCGCTCATTCCGGGGAGATCGACCACCCGATCTGCCAGGCCAGCGGCGCTCCTCACTGCGAGTATCACACTCGCTTCGTCGTCGAGTCGGGAGCCCCCCGGAGCTCCTCCGCGCTCTCCTTCAGCGATCTCCTCCAGATCGCCTACGAGCTCGGTCACTGCTCCAGCGCCGAGGCGCTCGCGGACGCCATCGTGGAGCTGCTCCACCGCCGGCTCGGCTGTCGACGGGTGCTGATCTGGGCGCGCGTCGCGCCGGACACCGAGCCTCGATTGCTGCGCACGGAGGGGAAGCCGGGGCCCGATGCGCTGCTCTCCTTCGTGCTCCAGATGGGCGGACATACGGTGGGAAAGATCGAGGTCGAGGCGCGGTCGGACGGGAGCGAGGCGCTGATCGAGCAGCTCTTGCCCTGCTTGGCGCTGGCGATGCGCGACGCCGGCGCCGGGCCTGATCCCGCGCCGGAGCGGGCTCCTTCGCCGCCCCGGAGCCACCGCGGTGAGGTGCAGCGCCAGCTCGGCCGCGCCGCCGCGCGCTGGGCGCTGACGCCGCGGCAAACCGAGGTCCTCGCCGAGGTGATCGGGGGGGCGACCAACAAGGAGATCGCCGGTGAGCTGGCCTGCGAGGAGGGGACCGTGGAGGTCCACGTTTCGAACGTGTTGAAGAAGAGCGGAGCCGCGAACCGGACCGGCTTGATCTCCAGGCTCTGGTCTCTGAGCTGACGAGGCGCGCCCGCGATCGAGGCCGAGGCCCGACGCGAGGACGGGCGGGAGGCCCCGATCGCCCAGGAAAACCCTTCTAAAGAAACGCCCGCAGGCTCCGAAGAACCAGGGGCGGCGTCGAGGCGCCCCCACGAGAGGTGGTCACCATGAGCTTCCAACATCCAGCGACCCGAGCCCGCTGGGACGATGACGATATCGAGGCGGAGCCGACGAACAGCGACGCCGAGGCGCCGGCCGCCCCGCTCGACGGCGCAGCGGAGAGCGCTCTCCCGGCGTCGGCGGCGAGCGCCGCGGGCGACGGCGAGGAGAGCCCGATGCCCGACAGCGCGGCGAGGTGGTCGGCTCCACAGACTGCCATGCTCCAGCACCGGCTCGCGAGCGAGAGCCAGGAGCTTTACCCGCGCTCCGACGCGCTCCGGAGGATCGCCCTCGCGATCGATCTCGAGCTGCGCAAGACGCGCCCCGGCGACGAGCCGCGCTCGCACGCCGACGGCCCGCCGACCTCGCCGCCGATGCAGCTCTCGTCGCTCCCGCCGCTGCACTCCGCGCCGCCGCCCCGTCGCGCCGCGCCGCGACGCGCCCGGGTCGCGCTGGCGGCCCTCGCGCTCGGCGTCGGCGCGCTGTTCGCGCTCGGCGTGTCGGGGCGAGCGCCGACGCCGCCCCGCGCCGTGAGCATGACGCCGACGCCGGCCGAGCTCGCCGAGCCCGCCGCGCCGCCGGGGCCCGCCGTCGGCCTGTCTGCGTGCCGCGCAGAGGCCCCGACGCCGCCCGAGGCGCCCCCCGCCGCCGCGCCCGCGAGGGCCGCGGCCGCGCCCAGGTTCACCGCCGTCGCTGCGCGGCAGTTCGTGCAGCGACAACTCCCCGCGCCCCGGCCCGCCGAGGTCTGCATTTCACTCACCGGGCCCATCGTTCAGGAAGATTGACCACCATGGATCGCACCCTTTCCTCCCTCACTCGCGCCTTCGCGCTGGGCGCGGCGCTCGCGGCGTCCGCGGCGTCACCGGCCGTCGCCCACGCCGATCCGTCGGCGCCGAGCGATCGCGCCGCCGACCTCTATCGCCGCGCGACGCAGCTCTACAAGGACAAGCAGCTCGCCCAGGCCGAGCCGCTCTACGTCGAGGCCTGGAGCCTGCAACAGAGCTACGACATCGCGAGCAACCTCGGCGCGCTCGAGCTCGAGCTGGGGCGGCCGGCGCGCGCGGCAGAGCTGCTGTCGCACGCGGTCCGCGAGTTCCCGGTGCGCGCCCGCCCCGAAGAGCGGACCGCGCTCAACCTCCGGCTCGCCGACGCGAAGAGCCGGGTCGCCGTGCTGCACGTGCGCGTGAGCGCTCCGGGCGCCGAGGTCTTCGTCGACGGGCAGTCCGTGGGGCACACGCCGCTGCCCGCCGAGATCTTCGTGGAGCCGGGTACCCGCGTCGTCGTGGCGAAGCTCTTCGGCCACGCGAACGCGTCGGTCCCGGTGCGCGTCACGCGCGGCGCGGCCTACGACGTCGACCTCGCGCCGAAGCTGCCGCCGGCCCCGAACGCGCCGCCGCCGCCGCCGCCGTCGAAGCGGAGCGTCGTGCCGGCGATCGCGGGGGGGATCTTCGGTGTCCTCGCCGCCGGCACGGGCGCGACGCTGGTGGTGCTGGCCGGAGGGCAGCGCAGGAACGCGACCTCGCTCCACGACTCCATCGCCGCGACCGGCGGTACCTGCGCCATCGCCTCGGCCCGGTGCACCGATCTCCACGCGGCGACCGCCCGGGCCGACACCTTCGCCAACGCGGGCGTGGTCGCCTTCGCGGCCGCGGGCGCCGCCGCGCTGGGTACGGCGACGTACCTCCTCTGGCCCGCCCTCAAGGTCGCGCCGCCGAGGCCGATGGACATGCGTGCGTCGCTCGGGCTCGGTCCCGGCGGCGGCGGGGTCTCGCTCTCGGGCTCGTTCTGAAGCCTCTTTGCCGAATGGAAATCACGATGCGTACAATCGAACGAACAATGGGCCTCTGCGGGGTGGCGGCGCTGGTCTTGCTGACGACGCAGGGCTGCTCTCACCTCGCCGATGATTGCAACCTCAACCTCTGCGCCGCGGCCGGTGGCGACGCGACGTCGGACTCGAGCTCGAGCTCCAGCTCCAGCAGCACCAGCGGCGCGGGCGGCGCGGTGATCGCCGCGAGCTCGACCAGCGGATCCACCGGCACGAGCGGCTCGGGCGGGATGGGCGGCGCGGGCGGTGGCGCCCCGGCTCCGTCCTGCGATCCGGCCGTCAACGTTGGCCCCGTGGCGGACACGTGCGGGGTCTTCGTCGTCGGCGCCGTCACCGCGGGCGTCGGGACCAAGGCGAGCCCCTTCGCCGCGCTCCAGCCGGCGATCGACGCGGCGGCCCGGCAGGGCGGCCCGCGCGTGGTGTACGCCTGCGCGGGCTCGTTCGACGGGGCGATCGAGATCCCCGCGGGCCTGACCGTGTACGGTGGGCTCGACTGCGAGAACGGCTGGGCGCCCGGCGGAAAGACGACGATCACTGCCGGGGCGGACCTCGTGCCGATGCACCTCGCGGCCGGCCCGGCCCCGACCCTGATCCGCGACGTGGCGGTCGTGGCGAGCAACGCCGCGACGCCGGGTGGATCCTCGATCGCGATCCTCGCCGAGGGCAGCACCGCGACGCTGGAGCGCTGCGACTTCACCGCCGGTGACGGCGCCGCTGGGGGCGACGGCGCCGACGGCGGCGACCAAGACCCCAGCTCCTCGCCGGGCCTCAGCGGCGCTGCGGCGGGCGGCAACCAGACCCCGGTGCACTTTCCTCCGCTCGGCGGCCTGGGCGGCAGCATCAGCTGCGGCAACACGACCCGGCTGGGCGGCTCCGGCGGCAACGGCGGCCCGGCGGCCAACGGCACGGGCCTGCCCGGTCAGCTCGGCGACGGCGGCAACGGCGCCGCGCCGGGAGCGGCGGGCGCGCCCGGCGCCGTCGGCGACGCAGGCGTCGGGGGTGTCTCGATGGGTCAGCTCTCCAGCGCGGGCTACCAGGGTCACGACGGCGCGAGCGGGCTCGACGGCGCGCATGGATCGAGCGGTGGCGGCGGCAGCGGCTCGAAGGCCGGCCTCACGTGCAACGGCGCGGGCGGCGGCGGCGGCGGCGCGGGCGGCTGCGGCGGCAAGGCCGGCGAAGCCGGCAAGGCCGGCGGCTCGAGCATCGCGATCCTGAGCATGGGCGCGACGCTCACGCTCACGACGGTGAAGCTCGCGATGAGCAACGGCGGTCACGGCGGCCGCGGCGGGGATGGCCAGTTCGGCCAGATCGGCGGCGCGGGCGGGGTGGGCGGGCTCGCGGCCTGCGGCGTCGCCGGCGGCGGCCTCGGCGGGCATGGCGGCGACGGCGGCGCGGGGGGCCCCGGCGGCGGCGGCGAGGGCGGCCACGCGCTCGGGATCGCGTTCATGGGCAGCGCGCCCGCCGGCGTTTCCGAGGTGATGCACGCGGGCCAAGCCGGCCTCGGTGGGCTCGGCGGCACCAACGGTGTGGCCCTCGCGGGCGACGGCGCCCCCGGTGAGACGACCGATTCGCAGGCATTTTGAGTCCAGGCCGGCACGGGTCCGGGTCAGGCCGCGAGGCAGCGAGGAACACCGATGATCTCCAGGAAACACGCGCTCCCGGTCGTGATCAGCACGAGCAAGGCGCCCGGCGCGCGTCCGTCCTTCTCGAGCGAAATCCGAATCTTCGCGGAGGATGAGGAGCCGGTCCGATTCGTCGCGGAAGATGAGGATCTGATCCGGCTCGTCGCGGAGGATGAGGATCTGGAGGGCGTCTTCGCCTCGCTGTCGACATTCTTCGACGAAGGATCGGGCGACCCTTCCCCCGGGTCGCCCCCGCCGATGCCCGCCGAGGCGGCGTCGAACGACCGCCTTCCGCCCGCGCCCGACGGCGAGGTTCGCGCGCTGGAGGTCCAGCCCCTCTCGCCCACGGTGCAACCGCCGCCGCTCCCCACGGACCCGCACGGCGTGATCACCGTGCGACCCCCGCGGGTCGATATTCCGGCCGCTGCGTGCGGATCGAGCTACGCCGAGCTCGATCCGCGCTCGCGCCGAGCGACGCCGAAGAGCGTGGATCCGCCCGCCTCGCCGCCTCCTCCCACCTCGCGGCGTACGCGCGTGACGTCGGCGCTGCCCACGGCCGCGCCTTCGCCGCCGGCCGCGCGCGGCGCGGGGCCTCCTCCGCTGCCCTCCGCGCTGCTGGCCTTGCCGCAGCACGTGGAGCCACAGCCGCACGACGTGCACCGGCAGGACGTACAGCCGAACGATGTGTCGAGCATCTTGCGGCCACCTCCCGCGCGGACCGCGGCCCCCCGGCCGCCGCCGCGAGCCCAGCCTGCCCGGCCGCCCTCGCGCGCCGCGCGAGCACCGCT
>JBDTXR010000178.1:0-17275 GCA_040006075.1 Byssovorax sp.
TGATCGACGGGCTGCGCTACGGCGCCCGCGCCCCCGCGGCGAGTCTACCGATCACACGGAGACGACGATCTTCGGGCCGGTGAGGGCCGTCGCGTCGACGCCGGACCTCACCGCGACGCTCGCCCTGGTCGACGCGCAGACCACCTCCGATCGAGGTCTGGTCTGCGAGCCTCGACGTCGGCGGCTGCGCGCTGTAGGCAACGTGATCATGGAACCCAGGGTTCACGCGGCGCTCGTCGAGCGCCTTCGCGCGGCGCACGGGGTCGGCCGGATGCTCGTCCTCCCCAACGCCTGGGACGCGGGCTCGGCCCGCCTGATCGAGGCGAGCGGCGCCGAAGCGATCGCCACGAGCAGCGCGGCGATGGCGTGGGCGCTGGGGTACGCCGACGGCGAGCGCTTGCCGCTCGACGCCCTCGTCGCGGTGATCGCGACGATCACGCGCTGCGTGTCGGCGCCGGTGACCGTCGATTTCGAGCGCGGGTACAGCGACGATCCCGCCGCCGTGGCCGCGGCGGTGCTGCGGGTGATCGGCGCGGGCGCCGTCGGCGTGAACCTCGAAGACGGGAGCGGCCCGCCCGAGCTGCTGGCGAAGAAGATCGCGGCGGTGCGAAGCGCCGTCGCGGCGCACGGCGCGGACTTGTTCATCAACGCGCGCACGGACGTGGTCTTGCGCGGGCTCGTGCCAAGTGCTCGCGCGGTCGAAGAGACCCTGGCGCGCGCGCGCCTCTACGCCGAGGCAGGGTGCGATGGGCTCTTCGTGCCCAAGATCGCGGCGCTCGACGAAATCGAGGCGATTGTTCGGGGGATCGCGCTGCCGCTCAACGTGATGGCCGTGCCCGGGCTCGCGCCGATCGCCGAGCTTCGTCGCCGCGGCGTGCGGCGGCTGAGCGTCGGCCCTGGGCTCGCGGAGTGCGCGTTGACGGCGGCGCGGCGCGGCTGTGTCGAGCTGCTCGAACACGGCACCTACGAGGCGCTCTTCGCGAGCGACGTGACCTACCCGGAGATGAACGGGCTCTTCGCAAAGCGATGAGCGGATGAGCGATGGATGCAGATCCCAGCTTACTACGCAGCTCCAGGCACCTGAGCGCCAGAGAGGATGGCGCGCGTCACGGCCTCGGCGCTCGCTCCAGGATCTCGATCTCCATCCTGCGGTTGCGGAGCGGAGGGGAATTAAACCGCAAGGCACCAGGGTCGCAAGGGGACCGGAGAAACCGTGTCGTTCCGGGACTTGCGACCATTGCGCCCTGCGGTTGTCCGGGTCCGGTCCGCGTGGAAGAGCGTCATCAGCGACATCCGAGATCAAGGCACGAAGGAGCAGCGAATGAACACCGTCATCTACTATCGTGCCGGCGGACCCATGGAGCAGGAAGAGCTCGCCGCAGCGAAGCGGCACTTCCCCATCGTCGAATCGAGGTTGACCATCCAGGCGGGGCAGCTCGTCATCGGGCGCTACAGCGTCCTGCCCTTCTACCGGGAGCTCGAGCAGGATGTGCTCACCCTCGGGGCGCGCCTGATCAACACGTACTCCCAGCATCTGTACGTCGCGGACCTGCAGAGCTGGGTCGCGGACCTCGGAGACATGACTCCTGCGACCTGGAGCCGTCTCGAGGACATCCCGGAAGAGGGGCCATTCGTCCTCAAGGGTGCGACCAACTCGAAGAAGTTTCAGTGGAAGACTCACATGTATGCCGAGAACCGGCGTGTGGCTTGCGAGGTCTACGCACGCCTCTGCGAGGACGGGCTCATCAGCCAGCAGCAGATCTACATCCGGAGGTACGTGCCGCTCGTAACGTACTTTCCAGACGTCGTCGGCCTGCCGGTAACGAACGAGCTCCGCTTCTTCGTCTACGACGGCGAGATCCTCTGCGGCGGCTACTACTGGTCGAGCCACATCGACACGCTCCTCGAGAGCGGGATCGAGCCGCCGAAGGTGGAGGACGTCCCGAGGGCGTTCCTGGAAAAGGTCACCAGCAAGATCGGCAAGAAGGTCATGTTCTACGCCCTCGATGTCGCGAAGACGATCTCCGGTGATTGGATCGTGATTGAATTGAACGATGGCCAGATGAGCGGCCTCTCGATGAATGATCCGAACGAGCTCTACGGACACCTCGCCGCGCGCACGAAGTAGACGAGACGACGCGCCGTGGGCTTCCCGGACGCGCGCTGCCTGGGGGTGACAGGGTGATATGGTTCCAGCACCTCGTCGATCAGCGGGCCCTCATGGCTGAAAGTTGTTGTAGTGGAACATCGCCACGACCTGGAGGGTAGCGACGTCGACGAAGGCAGTGTAGGCATTCTCGCCGTCGGACGCGTCGTTGAGCTCAAACGTCACTTCGACATACTGGTGATCGGTCGCGAGGCGAGGTGATCCGCTGGGCACGATGCCGTCGGGATCGGCGGCGCGCCACTCGTCGACGCAGGGCGCTACCGTGACGCCGGACGCGGTCACCCCCCGCTGGAACACCACGGGATGGCGCGCGAGGCTTCGATCATCGATTCTACGGGCCAGCACCCGGCTTGCGTAGAAGCGTCGGATCGCCTGCTCGATCGGCCGATCGGCGGGCTGCGGCCAGAGCCCGTCCGCGCGTGTCGCGTCACCCGTCCTGCGCATGACGTCGCACCGACCCTCCAGCGCGTCTGCCGCCGCGTCGCGTACCGTGCTGCTCGCGACGCCCGTGGCGTCGGGCACCGGGGCCACCGCACCGGCATCCGATGCGGTCGGCGTCGGCGGGGGCTCAAGCTGTGATTGCCGCCGCGTGCATCCGTGGAGCAAGCCGAGCAGCACCATCCCACCGATCAGCGCCTGCGCGTGCTTCCGCATCGCGCGCCAACGCCCGAGCGCGGCTATCGATTCCCGTCGCGGAATGCCGACCAGACCGGAGCGAATCTTCGCAACGTGTCACCGCGCGGCAGCGCGCTGAGCCGGTAGAAAAGGAATAATTGGATACATCTCGGTGCGCACGGCAGATCGCAGGGACGCTCTCTGCTGCGGCGTCGCGTACGCGCGGCGCGCCCCGGCGAAGAGCCAAGTCCCCGGATCCTCATCGACGAAGAGCGGCATGCCTGTTGCTGTGTCGCCGCAACCACAGCGACGCGCGTCGAATCCTCGCCGCTCAAGCGCCACCGGAGGTACATATGAATCAACACGCTCGCTGCTCGACTCTGCTCCAGCGCCTCGCCCTCGCGGGGACTCTGCTCCTCCCCTCCGTCGCAAGGGCCGAGTCGCCGGCTCCGCCTCCGCCTCCTCCCGGGTACGTGATCGCCTATCCGGCGCCGCCGACGCCCACCGACCCGAAGGCGTTGAAGCGCCTGATCAAGGGATGGGAGCCGGGTGCTCCCATCCCGGTCGGCTATCACCCCGAGGACCGCCCGCGGACAGGGCTCATCGTCGGTGGTAGCCTCGTGTTCGGCCTGCTCTGGTTCGGCAACGCGATAGCCGGAGGCACCGTCAAGGACACCGGGTATCGACCCTTGATCGCGCCGGTCGTCGGGCCGCTGATCACCATCGCTACCGCCCCCTCCGGTGACGTGGACCCGCTCGCGGCCGGGTTCCTGATCGCCGACAGCATCCTCCAGGCGGGGGGCGCCGCGATGCTGATCATCGGGTGTGTGACCACGCGCCCCAGGCTGATCAAGGACCAGGCGCAGATTCATATTTTGCCCGTCCCGATGCGCGTCGGCGCCGGGCAGGGAATTGGCCTGGTCGGGACGTTCTGAATCGCCGTGCGGGGCCTCTCGGGTGGGGTGAAAAAAATGCAGCCGCAGGAGGCGTCGCTGAACGCGGCGGCCTGGCAGAGCGCGAGGGTGCCGGCCTCGTCGGCGCATTCGCCGCGCACGAGCTACTGGTCTTCATCATCGAGCCCTCCCGTTCGAATATAGACCGAAGCACGTGGCGATGGTGACCGAGCGCTCCGGGCTCGGCGGCGGCGCGGATCGCCGGGCTTGACGCTCGACTTCGGTGGCGAGTAGCTCTGGGGAATGTCCCTCGCCAGTCGCCTCGTCGCGCGGTTGCTCGATCTGCCTCCGGCCGACACCCACGATCTCGTGATCGAGCGAGATTTGAAGGTCCACACGCCCGATCGCGTCGTGCTGCTCACCGACCGTTACGCCCCGCGCGGCGGCTCCAAGCTGCCCACGATCCTGGTGCGCTCGCCCTACGGGCGCACCGGGCCCATGGGCATGCTCTTCGGTGCGCCCTTCGCCGAGCGCGGATTTCAGGTCCTCATCCAGAGCTGCCGCGGCACTTTCGGCTCCGGCGGAGAGATGGATCCGTTCGCGCACGAGCGGGCCGACGGCCTGGCCACCGTGGCGTGGTTGAAGGAGCAGCCGTGGTATTCGGGCGAGCTCGCCATGATCGGGCCGAGCTACCTCGGCTTCGTGCAGTGGGCGATCGCCAGCGAGATTGGCAGTGATCTGAAGGCGATGGTGCCTCAGGTCACCGCCTCGGACTTCCGCGGCGAGACCTATGCAGGGGAGTCGTTCACGCTCGATACCGCCCTGGCATGGACCTACATGATGGCCAATCAGGAGAAGGCCCCTCTCCAGCTCCTCGCCTCGCGCTTGAAGACCGGCCGGGCGCTGGATCGGGCCTTCAAGCAGCTCCCGCTGAGCGAGGCCGACGCGCGGGCCACCGGCGCGACGAGCCGCTTTTACCAGCAGTGGCTCGCTCACAACGCGCCGGGCGATGCCTACTGGCCCTCTCGCGGCTTCCGCGACACCGTCGCCAGGGTGACCGCGCCGGTCCACCTCATTGGCGGCCTCTACGATATCTTCCTCCCCTGGCAGCTCGACGACTATACCGCGCTCCGCCGCGCCGGCCGCGCGCCCTACCTCACCCTCGGGCCCTGGGTCCACATGAGCCCGGGCCTGATCCGCGCCTCCGCGAGGGAGTCGTTGATCTGGCTTCAAGCGCACATGCTCGGCGATCGCCGCGCCCTGCGCGAGGCGCCGGTCCGCGTCTACGTGACCGGAGCCGAGGCCTGGCGAGATTTCTCGGACTGGCCTCCTCCCGGCGCGAAGGACGAGCGCTGGCACCTCGCCGCGGGCGGCCGCCTCGCCAAGGCTCCTCCGTCGGCGTCGCCGCCGGATCGCTATCGCTACGACCCCGCCGATCCCACCCCCTCGGTCGCCGGCCCGTCGCTGAACGGGCAGAGCGGCGTGAAGGACAACCGAGCGCTGGAGTCGCGCAAGGACGTGCTCACCTTCACGAGCGAGGCGCTGAGCCGGGATCTCGAGGTGATCGGCCCCGTCACCGTCGAGCTCCACGTGCGCTCGACGTTGCCGCACACCGACTTCTTCGCGCGCCTCTGCGACGTGGAGCCCTCGGGAAAGTCGCTGAACGTCTGCGACGCGCTGGTGCGCGTGAGCCCGGGATTTCCCGCGCCCGAGGCCGATGGCAGCTTGAAGATCACCCTGGCGCTCTGGCCCGCGGCGCACCGCTTTCGCCGCGGTCACTGCCTGAGGCTCCAGGTGTCGAGCGGCGCGCATCCCCGCTTTGCCCGCAACCCGGGCACGGGGGAGCCGCTCGCCCGCGCGATCCGCCTCGTGGCGGCGGATCAATCGGTCTATCACGATCCTGATCACCCCTCGTCCGTGACGCTCTCGGTCCTGGGCTGAGAGGGTGGGTGAGCCGGCGATCGTTCAGAGATCGAACGATCGCCGCAGGCCGGCCGCGGCGAGGGCGATGGCCTCTCCGGCCTGGCGGAACATGGGCATGGTGATGAACCCGTGGATCATCCCGTCGTAGCGCACCGACTCGACCGGTATCCCGTGCTCGCGCAGGCGCACCGCGTAGGCCTCGCCGTCGTCGCGGAGCGGATCGAACTCGGCGGTGATCACCGTGGCAGGCGGCAAATTGCGGTGATCCGTCGCCAGGCGAGGGGAGGCGTGGGGCAGGGTCCTCTGCTCGGCGGTGATGTAATGAGTCGAGAACCAGGCCATGATCGCGCGCGTGAGGAAGTAGCCCTCGGCGTTCTCGCGCAGGGATACCGTATCTGCGTTGAGGTCGGTCACCGGGTAAATCAGGAGCTGATGGGCGATCTTCGGGCCGCCGCGATCGCGCGCGAGCAGGGCGATCACCGCGCTGAGGTTGCCCCCGGCGCTGTCGCCGCCAATGGCCAGCTTCGCGGGATCGCCGCCGAACGAATCCGCGTTTGCCGCGATCCACGCCAGGGCGGCGTAGCCGTCTTCCAGGCCGGCGGGGAACGGGTGCTCGGGGGCGAGGCGATAGTCGACGGCGACGACGATCGCCTGGACGGCGCGCGCCAGCTCGCGACAGAGCGCGTCGTGGGTCTCGAGGCTGCCAATCACCCAGCCTCCGCCGTGGAGGTACGCCAGCACCGGCAAGGGGCCCTGGGCCTCGGGCGTGTAGATCCGCACCGCGATCTCGCCCGCGGGGCCGGGGATCTGCCGGTCTTCCACCCGGGCGAGCGCGAGCTTCGCCCCGTGGTTGCGCGACAGGGCCTCGAACACGGCGCGAGCCTGCGCGACCGGCAAGACCTCCAGCGAAGGGACGCCGCTCGCGGCGAGCTGATCGAGTAACACCCGGGCAGTGGGATCGAGGGGCATCGCGGTACGTTAGAGGCCACGCCGCCGCGCGTCAACGCGTCGGTGCGGTCGTCCGCTCACTCTCTCCCGCGCAGCAGAGGCCGCGTCAGGCACGTTGGCCCACCCTCCGCGCGGAGCGAGATCTCGTTGCCTCGGTAGGTGAGCACCTCGCACCCTGCGTCCTCGAGCCGCCTCTTCGTGATCGGGTTTCCTTCCAGCATCACGCAGCGGCCGGGGCGCAGCGCGAGCACGTTGGGACCCATGGTCGCGAACTCGGCCTCGGGCACCTCGATCAGCCGAAAACCGCGGCGTTTCAGCTCGGTCTGGAACGAGACCGCGAGCGGGGAAGGGTAGATGACGGCCACCTTCTGATCGACGATGCTGATCAGCGAGAGCAGGTGAAGGCAGGCATCGGGGCCGTCGCCATAGGGCAGCTCCACGGGGAGAACCGAGACGCCGAGAGGCCGGAGCGCCGCGCCGAGCTGGCGCAGCCCCTCGGCGTTGGTGCGGAATCCCTGGCCGACCGCGAGGGTGTCGTGATCGACCCAGAGCAGATCTCCGCCCTCGGCCAGCGCGTCGCCGTAGAGCGCGTCGAGGACCGGTATCCCGAGGTCCTCCAGCCGTCGGGCCATGGCGGGCTCCTCGCCGCGGCGGAGGAGCTTGCCCATCCGGAGGATGATCGCGCCCTTGTCGGTGATCAACGCCGGATCGAAGACGAAGACCGCGTCGGCCCGGTCGGGCTGCGGCTCGTCGTGATAGAGCACCTCGGCCCCGTCGCTGCGGAGGATAGCCGCGAGCGCGTCGTGCTCGCGCCGCGCCACCGCCAGATCGGGCGTGCCCGTGTAATGCCAGAGGGCAGGATCGCTGACCGCGAAGGCGGGCTCGGGGCTCTTCACGAGCACGCGGAGGAGCGTTCCGATCATCGACTGGGCACCGTGGGACTGGCTCATGCTATCTCCTCTCGTGAGAGTGGCAGTTGAGAGATCGCTCACGCGAAGGGCTTCACCATCCGCGCGCGCGAGTAGACGGTGGTGAATCCATGGCGCTCGGCGTTGCGCTGCGAGGGGCCGCCGGCGACGGTCTGGGTGAAGGCGAGATCGCAGCCGGCTTGCTGGGCGGCGACGAGGCGGGCGCGGAAGAGGGCGGTCTGCACGCCGCGGCGGCGCTCGCCCGGGAGGGTGCTCGCGGCGAGGAAATGCGCGGCGCCGGACTGCACGTCGAGCGCGGCAGTGCCCGCGAAGACGCCGCCTATCGCCGCGAAATAATAGGTCGTGGTGGGCACGTGGGTCACGGCCTCGAAGGTCGCGCTCATCTCGCCGGGGACGTTTTCGTCGGTGCCCGAGAAGCCCGCGAGCGAGGTCGCGACCCACGCTGCGCGCTCGTGCGGCTCGATGCGGCGGACGGTGATCCCGAGGGCGATCGGATCGATCGGGTCGCCCGGATCGAGGCGCCGCGCCAGCATGGTGCCGAGCTCGTCGAGGCGGAATCCGCGCTCGCCGAGGCCGGAAAAGAGCGTGGCGTCGGCGTAGGGCGACACCAGCACGCGCGCGTCTTCGCGGCGCTGGGCGTAGAGATCGACGAGCGCGTCGAGATCGGCGGCGGTGACGGGGCCGCTCATCCCGAGGCCGACGGCGCGCGAGAGGGAGATGCGCGGGCCCACGTACGACGCGACGCCGCCCGCGAGCGTGAGCAGGGCGCGTGGGCGCGCGGGGAGCTGCTCCGCGACCGCCGCGTTGCCGAGCGCGTGGAGCCGCGCGTCGGCGAGCTCGAGGCGCGCGGAGAGGGCCTGATCGACAGGGAGCGGGGTGGAGATCACGAGGTCGAACCCTACCCGAAAGCGCTCTCCCCGGGGCCGGTGTCGAACGACACCCGGCTCCAGGCAAGGCCTCGCGAGATCGACCAGCCGCGAGGCGATTGGAGTATGAGAATCGGTATGCGAGCCATCGTCATTCGTGAGCCGGGCGGTCCTGAGGTCCTCACTCTCCGCGAGGTCCCGATACCCGAGCCGGGCCACGGGCAGGTGCGGATCCGCGTCGAGTACGCGGGCGTGAACCGGGCCGATCTGCTGCAGCGGGCGGGCTTCTATCCCGCGCCGCCGGGCGTGCCGGCCGATATTCCGGGCCTGGAATATGCGGGCGTGATCGACGCGGCGGGCCCGGGCGCGAGCCGCTACGCGGCGGGTGACCGCGTGTACGGCCTGGTCGCCGGCGGCGCGTATGCCGAGTACGTGGTGGTGCACGAGCGCGAGGTCGCGCCGATCCCCGCGGGGCTGTCGTCGGAGGAGGCCGCGGCGATCCCCGAGGCGTTCCTGACGGCGTACGACGCGATGGTGGTGCAAGCGCGCCTTCAGCCCGGCGAGCGGGTGTTGATCCACGCGGCCGGCAGCGGCGTGGGAACCGCGGGCGTGCAGATCGCGCGGGCGCTCGGATGCTTCGTGGTGGGCACGTCACGCACGGCCGACAAGCTGACGCGCGCGAAGGAGCTGGGGCTCGATGAGGGGCTGTTGACGAAGGGCGCGACGTTCGCCGCGGCGGTGATGGATGCGACGAAGAACGTCGGCGTCGACGTGGTGCTGGAGCTGGTCGGCGGCGCGTACGTGGCCGAGGATCTGAAGGCGATGGCGATGCGGGGGCGGATCGTCGTCGTGGGGCTCACCGCGGGGATCCAGTGCGATCTGGATCTGGGGATGCTGCTGCGCAAGCGCGTGCAGATCACCGGGACGACGCTGCGGGCGCGGCCGCTGGAGGAGAAGATCGAGGCGGCGCGGGTGCTCGAGCGGAACCTGTCGCCGTGGGTGGCGAAGCGGACCGTGCGGTCCGTGGTCGACAAGGTGTTTGCGCTGGAGGAGGCGGGGGCGGCGCACGCGTACGTGGCCGCGGATCAGTCGTTCGGGAAGGTGCTGCTCCGGATGGGGGCGCCGATCGTTTGAGCTGCTCGCGCGAGCGCTGCAAGGCCGCAACACTACTCCCCAGGCAGCGCTTCGAGCGCTCTCCGCGTCGCCTCGATCGCCTCGGGCGGCTCTGGCTCTTCGACCGTCTTCCGATGCCGGCCCCCGGTATCGATGCCCATCAACTTCGCCTGATCCACCGCGCACTCGGCCAGGTTATTGAGCACGACGCCATGGCTCGTGTACCGATCGCGCCGATCGAGCCAGGGAAGCATGGCGCGGGCGAGCCGCTGATCTCCGACATACGTGAGCTGTCGCCCGACGACATGCGCCGCGTCGGTCGTGTCCCCGGGCGCCGCCGCCAGAGAGCTCACCATCGCGATGAACCGCCGCCGCTCCGGCACACTGCCCAGCTTGATCATCGCCGCGAGCGCCCACGACTCATCGCCCCTCACCGCGCCGTGCCGCTCGCCCTCGATGCGCGCCACCAGCCAGTGAAGATGCTCGAGAGCGTCCGGCTCCTTGCTGTTGCCGATGATCCGGTAATCGTCGGCATGGTTGCCGTCGCTCCCGGAGCCCAGCGCCATGCTCATCAATGTTTGCTCGAGCGGCACAGTCTGCACCGCCGAGAGCGCAACGAGGCCCGACATCGCCTCGCGCCGCGCCTCCAGCCCGCCGTCGGCACAGCGGTGGCCTGGGAGCTCAGCGCTGTCGAGCAGCACCGTGAGCGCGTGCCACGCGAGCAGCGGTTTCGTGGCCACCAGCATCTTGACCGCGAAAAAGCGCCCATCGCAGCTCATCTCGCTCCACCGGTGCTCCAGCAGCGGCACCAGCGAAGGAGGGCATACATACTCGAGCTTCAGCGCGGGCTGGGTGGCGTCGCTCCGCGTGCGCTTGTCGATCCATTCGAAGACCCGGACCATGGGCACGCCCTGGCAGGTCTCCCGGGCCATCTCCGGCGTCACCGGGAGGAGCTCGAGCCGCTCGGGGTGCTCGTAGGCGTGCTGGAGTCGTGGAGGCTTTGCGGGCGCGCCGGGCGCCGCTGTTGGCGCGGGCAGAGCATGCGGCGAACTGACCACGATCGGAAGCACGCGCGGAGCAGGCGGAGGTGAGGCGCACCCGAGGGTCCCTGCAAGCGTGAGCGCTGTGGCTACTCGGGCGTCGAGCTTCGGCAAACCGTCCTCCTGCCCACTCAACGATCAGAACCGCAGGTAGGTCTTGTCGCCCGCCGCCTTGCGGACAATCGCGACCTGGTTCCCCTGCCCGGCCTCGTCTGGCCTCCCCGGATCCGCAGGGCTCGGCCGGTCGCGGATAGCAAGCGCCTGGCCAGCATGGATGAGGAGCGTCCGATCCAGACCATGCGGGACGCTGCTCTGGCCGTACCCGATCCGAGCGCGGACCAGCGAGTTGTAGAAGCGCAGATCGTTGTTCTGTGGCACACGGCCTCCATTCTGGAGGTTGGCTTCGTTGTGCATCAGGTTGGTGTGCGCCCAGAGATCGTGGCGAACGTGGCTCAGCGCGTTCGGCGGGGGCGGGCCGCTGTTGGGTGACTGAGCGTCTTCGGGATTCGAGGTGTCGCCGCCGTGGTAATGCGCGAGTCCCAGGCAGTGGCCCAGCTCGTGAGCGACGGTGTGGACGAGCATGCGCCGAGCTGCCTCGACCACCTCGATCCCCGCGTGGTGATCGTCGCCGGGAGTGACCATGATCAGCCCCGGCTGGGCCGGCGGCAGCTCGACGGGCAGCCTGCCAGCAGCCTGGAGCGCGCGCATTTTCGCGGCGTTGTCGTGGGACAGGCCGAATCCCAACCGCCCGGCGAACACGCCGCAGAACCTCTGGACCAGGAACGCGTTGAGGACACCGACGCTGCCACCGAGCGTGAGGACGTGGAGCTGCTCGCTGAACTGGCTAACGCAGTTGGCACGCCCGTAGTGATCGGCGAAGCCGGTGTTGTCGACCTGATGAATCCGGGGATTGCCGACCGCGTCGAGGTCGGCGAACTGGAGCTCGATGCCAACCTGCTCGTAGATCACGTTCACCGCGTCGAACAGCTGGCGCACCTCCCTGGGGTTCGAATTCGGCGCCACTCCCGGCGTGAGGGCGCCCTGGAATAGCAGGTTGATCGCGACGGCGTGGAGCCGGACGACGATCGGAGTCACGCCGTAGACGACCACGTTCATTTCAGCCACGACGGGCCCATCCGGCCGATCATGGTGGAGGCGGAGCACGGTCGCGCGTTGCGTGTTGGCAGCGAGGCCAACGGCGGCGAGCACGACGCGATCTTGCTCGACGTCGTAGGGGGCATCAGCTGGGTTCGCCGACGGGATCGAGCCCCCGCCCGCCGGGAACACCACCGTTGCCACCGAGGGATCGTCGATCACGGGGAAGAGCTTGGCCTTGGGGCTGATGAAGTCGCGCACCACCTGCACGGTGAACCGATTGTCGCGTCCAGCCGCAGTGCCGAAGCCGACGACCGGACCCCGAGCGGGCAGGTCCGAGGTGGCAGCGAAGCCGTGATCTTCGAGCGGAGGCTCCCCGCGCACCAGCGCGCGGTCGCGCACGTTCCCGAACCCGCCGCCGCGATACCGTGTGAAGCGCACCGGGCTCACGATCTTCGGCCGGGCGTTGTCGAAGCGCACCGGATCAGGGACCTTCAGATCATGCGCCATGACGGTACCCGTCGGCCTCGGATCGCAAGAGCAGCGCGAGCACGGTCGGTCCGTCGGCGAGGCCGTGCGCCTCGAGGGTCGGATCGTCTTGCTGGAAATTCAAGATGGCCTGTTCGAAGCTCGCGTCGGTCGTCCCGGCGTCGTTAACCACGATGATCCCGTTGCCGCTCCGATCGTTGTCGAGGAACCCGGTCAGGTAGCCGAGGATCTCGAGGCGCTCTTGCACGGCGCGCACGCGCTTGCTCGGGGTCGCGGGGGTCGCGGGGGCGTCGAGCGTCCTCGGCTGGTCGGTCGAGATGGCCATGTCGCCCGGGGTGAGCCCGAGGTTGTTGAGGATCATGGTCTGGATCTCCGCATCGGTCTTGCCCACCTTCTCGTCGTCGGTGAGCTCAAGGAACGTGATTTTCTCGATCTCGTCGCGCTGGAAGATCCGGTATTCGGTGTCGAATATTTCGAGCACCATGTACTGGGCGCCGGTCCGCCCGCGCCCGTCGGGGCGCCACGGGATGGTCACGGTCCCCTCCGCCGTCGAGTTGGGCGGTGAGGCGAAGATCTGCTTTCCTCCCAGGCTGAGGAAGTCAGTCAAGACCTTGTAGGGGACGTCGCCAATCCCCGCGTCGCGCGCCCCGGGACAGCGGGTGAAGCAGAGCTGAAGGCTCCGCACGATCAGGGTATTGTGGTGGCCCTGTCCTGGAGAGGTCGGCGCCACGCCCGTCGGAATATCTGCCATCTGCGCCTCCGTTCTTCGACTCTTCAGCTCCCGTGCTCGCTCTCGATGCTGGCGCGGGTCACGTCATCCAGGGTGTTCTCTTGCCCGCGCGATACGCGGATCTTCATCCGGCGGCGAAAGGCATGGATCTCGCGCAACGTCGCATGATCGAGCTGGCCGTTCGGCTGGCCAACGTCGAAGTCGAGGTTGTTGAGGCGGTGCTGGACGCCGGCGATCTCGCTCACGGGATCGAGCGCGCCGATATCGAGCTGCCAGGAAATCCCATCGCTGGACGTCTCGTCTAGGAAGAGCGTCAGTTCGACGGCGCTCACCAAGGGATCGAGATCGTGCTCGACGAGCCCATCGGGGCCCGTGCGCTTTGCGCCCGCGGCCACGAGCACGACGCCGCCCATGCGCAGCTCGTACCGCTTGCCGGCGAGCGGGACGCCGGAATGGTCCTTGAGCACCACACGGATCCGCGTGTTCTGCGGCCTCTTCACGAAGAAGGTGTGTCGCTGCCCCGTCGCTCCTTCCTCCACGCGCGGCTTGTTGTCGGGGATGACGAGCTCGTCGCCCGCGAAGATCACGTCGGGGTTCGGGCGCTTCTGGCGGAACGCCGCATTGGCGGCGTCGTCGTAGATGGTGCGGAAGTCGCGGAACCCATGTTGCCGCGCGATCTTGAGGAGAAAATCGCCGGGCTTCACGGTGTAAATCGTCACGAGCCTAGTCCTTCCCGGGGCCGACGTCTGGAGTTATCGTCAGCGAGGCGATCCGAGCCTCCGCTTCATCAACGTGGTTGGTGGGGCGTGAAAGGTGGGAGGCGCGGGGTTCGAGCCTGCAGGGCGGTGAGGGGACAGCTCAGCTACTTCGCCACCAGGCAGGCTGCCGGCACCGGGTGCATCTTGCAATAGGCCGCGTCGCCGGGCGGGGTGATCGTCAGCACGCCAGTCTGCGAGTTGAGCCGCGCGCGGTGCGGCGCGCCCGCCGCGGTTCCATCCGAGCAGCTCTTCTTGTCGGCCGACGCGATCTCGTTCCCCGCGCAGATCCCCGCCTCGTTGGGCACCGACCACGCCTGGCCCGTCCCGTAAATCAGGTTCACGCCATACCGCCCCTCCGGGAGGCAGCCATAGACGATGGAGATCTTGCGGTGAAACTGGGCCTCGAGCGCGGTGGTCAAGGCCGCCTCGTCCGGGATGATGGTGTTCATCGCCTGGTCGGTCTGGTGCGAGATCACGAAGACGCCGTCCTTCTTCGTATCCGCCGGATCGATGCAGAGCGCCGCGGGCCGGATCGCGGTGATCGCCTCGGGCTCGGCCTTGCCGAGGTTGGCCGGCGCGAACGCCGTCTCGGTGAGCGAGTGGTAAATCGTCAGCGCCTGGATGACGACGGCGGGGTTCGGCTGGTTGTTGAGATCGTCGCCGTCGGTGAGCTTGGCGAAGATCGAGAGCGGGAAGAGCGAGGGGATCTGCTCGGAGTCGGGGACGTGATCGACCGCGTTGATCACCCCGTCGCCGTTCACGTCTTGCCGCGAGTAGAAGATCGTCGCCGGGGTCGCGCCCTTCACCGGCAGACCGAAGGGCGAGGCCGCGGCGGCGTCGATCTCTTCCGGCGGGACGCCCGCGCCGAGCGTGATCCGGATCAGCGACGCCTCGGTCGCGGCGGGGCTGAAGGTGCTGAAGGTCGCGAGCTGGAAGTCGGACGGCATCTTCACGTTGAGCGGGTCTTTGTTCTTCACCGGCGTCTCGTCGAGCACGCCCTTGGCGTAGAAGATCGGGCGCTCGAGCGGCAGAGTCAGGCCGAGCGTGACGGCGATGCCGCCGACGTGCGAGCCGGTGTCGGGGATCTTGATCGTGCCGTCTTTCTGCACCACGCCGAGGCCGATGTTCCGGTAGATCGGCGCCGCGCCCGCGAGCACGTCGGCCGCGTTGTCGATGGCGCCGCCGCCGACATCGCCCTTGGTCGGGAGATTGGCAATCTTGAACCCGGGATCGAAGTTGCCGTCGAGATCGTAGAAGCCACGGACCTGGTAGAAGGCCGCGTCGAGCGGACCGACGGCCCAGTCGGCGCTCACGGTGACCGGCGGCGCGCTCGCGGGAGGGCACCAGCGCTTGCCCGTGAGCTCGAACTTCAGGCGGGTGCGCACGCCCGCAAAGAGCTTGTCGCCGGAGACGACGCCGAGGCTGGTCGCCGTGGTCCCGAGGCCTTCGGGCGGCGGGAGCAGGCGGTTGTCGAACACCAGCAAGATGGCCGCGCCGACGATGTGCTGGGCCTCGGTGCACGGCAGCGGACCAGCGTAGGTGATCGCCCCGCTGAGGATGCCCTTGGGACCGCCGGCCTGGAGCGGCGGGAGGAAGATGTCGGGGTCGGTGCACGAGGCCGAGCCGGCGGCGAGCGCCGCGAGCGCGAGGGCCGCGAGCCGGAGGCCGCGGAGCCGGGAGGTCGTCTGAGCGGAGGTGGCGTTCATGCGGTAGTCCATGACGTTCACAGCGAGTACGAGAAGAAGGCCATGAAGCGGCGACCAACGCGGTTGCCGAACGGGTGCTGCTGCGGCGCCTCGCCGTCGGCGGTGCCCACGCCCGCGAGCGCGTTGAACACCGTGCCGGAGATCTCCGCGCGATCGTGGAAGAAGCTGTAGCCGAGCCGGGCGTTGACGAGTGTGTACGCCGGCAGCGGGAACTGCTGGTAGACAATGCCCGTCGCCGTCGCGACCTGCTCGTTCCACACCTGCGCAGACTGGTAGTTGAAGGTGACCTCGCCGTTGAGCCCGGCCTTGGTGCGGACCTGGACACCGACGTTGATCTTGTGCGAGCTGGTGCGTTTGTCCTCGGGATTTTCCTTCGCGAGGCATCCGGCGGGGAGCTGCTGCCCCGAGAGGCTGAGCGCGTAGTTGGCGAAGATATCCAGGCCTTCCACCGGGTAGAGGCGCCCGCCGACCTCGCCGCCGCCGACGTGGTGAACGTCGCACTGGTTGACCCAGCCGCCGTGAGCGACCAGGTATTGACCGGTCGTCGGATCGAGCCCGCCGAGGCCCGCGCCCTTGTCCGAGAGCGAGACCTGGCGCGCGACCGCGAGCGCGACGAGGTCGGTCACGCGGTTGTAATAGGCCGTGACCTCGAACTCGAACGAGT
This sequence comes from Byssovorax sp., assembly GCA_040006075.1. Taxonomy (GTDB): domain Bacteria; phylum Myxococcota_A; class Polyangia; order Polyangiales; family Polyangiaceae; genus JANYGI01. The sequence continues at coordinate 15,937 of JBDTXR010000178.1, forward strand.
CGCTCTGCTGGTTGAGATAGCTGGCCTCGACCGTGGTGATCTGCTCGGGCTGCACCTTGAAGCTGGGGTCGTCCGCGCGCTTCGCCGCCGAGAGGAACTCGACGCCCGGGAGCGTGAGCTGCACGGGCAAGTTGAGGTACGCCTCCAGGAACGTCGGTGTCCGGAAGGCGCTGGAGCCGGAGACGCGGATGGCCTGACGATCGGTGGGCTTGATGATCACCGAAGCGCGCGGCGAGGGGATGACCCGCCCGAGATAAGGCACGTAGTCGAGGCGCCCCGAGGCCACGAAGGTGAAGCTCTTGCCCACCGACATGGCGTCTTGCAGGTAGACCGAGCCGTGGTTCTCGCCGGGCACGCTCTCGAGGTACTCCCACGCGACCGTCTTCAGCCGGTAGCCGAGCCCGACGTGAACGTCGTGCTTCAGCGCCTGGGGGAGCTTGAAGTCGTTGACGTACTCGACCTCGGCGTCGAACGAGTTCTGCGTCGGTCGCGAGAGGTAGTCGGAGTGGCCAAGGTAGTTGGAATCGACGCCGGAGCGCCCCGCGAGGCGCGTGAAGTACGCGCGCGCGTTGACGTGCTTGCTCTTGAAGTCCGCGGTGATGTCGGAGTTGTCGCCCTGGAGCTGATAGTCGTTGAACGGGCCAATGCCGTAGACGTCGAGGTTGAAGCGCGAGTAGCCGCCGCCGATCGAGATCTCGGTGTCCTTGTTGATGCGCTGCGAGGTGCGGAGATCGAGGCGGATGTTCTGGGCGCCGAGGGTCTGATCGAAGTCGGCGATGTGGGTGTCGAGCCGCCCCGGCGCGACCTCGGTCGTCCACCGCGGGTAGCGCGTGTAGCCGGCCGAGGCGCGGTACGAGAAGTCGCCGTCGCGGCCCGAGGCCCAGGCCGAGCCGTAGGCCTGGGCATGATCGCCGTAGCCGACGCGCACGCCCGGCTTCCCCTCGCCGGGAGCGATCGTGATGATGTTGATGACGCCGGTGAAGGCGTTGGCGCCGTAGAGCGCGGAGCCGGCGCCGCGGACGACCTCGATGCGCTCGATCTGATCGACGTCGATGGAGAGCGCCTCCCAGAAGGTGGAGCCGAGGATGTCGTTGTAGATCGATCGCCCGTTGACGAGGATGAGCAGCTTGTTGGCGAGGCGGCTGTTGAAGCCGCGCATCGACACGTTGGTGTCGCCGCCCGTGATTTGCATGACGTCCATGCCGGCGACGCGGCGGAGCAGCTCGGGGATGCGCGTGATCCCCGAGAGGTGGATGTCTTGCCGCGTGACGATCGAGGTGGAGTTGGGCGAGTCGAGCGGGCTCTGCGCGTTGCGCGACGCCGTGACGACGGTCTCCTG
>JBDTXR010000179.1:0-17106 GCA_040006075.1 Byssovorax sp.
TGGCGTACTCGATCCGCGAGGTCGCCAAGAACGTCGACGCGCTCTCGCTCACCGCAGAAGAGACCAGCTCGTCGATGAACGAGATGGATGTCTCCATCGATCAGGTGCAGTCGAACGCCAACGAGACGGCGCGCCTCTCCGAAGAGGTGGCGACGGACGCCGAGAAGGGCGCCGAGGCCATTCTCAAGACGATCGGCGAGATTTACCGGATCAAGGAGTCGAGCCAGGAGGCCGTGGCCGTCATCTCGAACCTCGGTTTTCGCATCGAGGCCATCGGGCAGATCTTGCAGGTCATCGACGACGTGGCCGAGCAGACCAACCTGCTCGCGCTCAACGCCGCGATCATCGCCGCGCAGGCCGGGGAGCACGGCAAGGGCTTCGCGGTCGTGGCCGACGAGATCAAGGATCTGGCCGAGCGCGCCGGCGGCAGCACCAAGGAGATCGCCGAGCTGATCAAGACGATCCAGAGCGAGTCGAAGAACGCCATCGCCGCGGTCGAGCGCGGCGCGCACAACGTCGATCGCGGCGTCGAGGTCTCCAACGAGGCCGAGCGCGCGCTGAAGAAGATCCTCGAGAGCTCGCAGAAGTCGACCAACATGGTGCGGGCGATCGCCCGCGCCACGGTCGAGCAGGCCAAGGGATCGAAGCAGGTCACCGACGCGATCGGGCGCATCGCCGAGACGGTGCAGCAGATCGCCGCGGCCACCGCGGAGCAGGCTCGCGGCTCCGAGCTGATCATGAAGAGCGCCGAGAAAATGCGGACGATCACCCAGCACGTCGAGCGCTCCAGCCAGGAGCAGGCGCGCGGCGGGCGGCAGATCACCGGGGCCATCGAGCAGATCTCGAACATGGTCAACAGCCTCAACGGCGCGCAGCGCACGCAGATGCGCGGCGGCGAGCAGCTCATCGATACCGCGCGGCGGATCGAGGAGTCGGGGCGCAATCAGGAGCAGGCCGTGCGTCACCTCATGACGGCGTCGGAGCGGCTGCGTCGGGCGGTCGCCTGAGGCACATCGATCCTCCCGCGGTTGAAATCCTCTTCATTTCTGCTTTGAAGGTCGCCTCATGGCGGTGACTATCGTGGTGCGCGCGGGGGGTGAGGGCGCCGAGCTCTCCCTCACGCTCGACGCTCCGCGGCTGGTCATCGGCCGCGGCGAGGGGTGCGAGGTGCGCCTCCCCGATCCGAGCGTGAGCCACCGGCACGCGTCGCTGCGGCAGCGCGGGGGCGAGTACCTGCTCGTCGACGAGGGCAGCACCAACGGCACGTACCTCGGGCCGGTGCGCCTCCCGCCGCAGACGCCGCGCGCGGTCCGATCGGGCGAGCTGGTGCGCATCGGCCGCATCTGGCTGGAGATCCGGATCGAGGCCGCCATCGTGAAGGGCGGCGGCAGCGCGGCGAAAGAGCTCGCGCTCGAGCTGGTCACGCGCGGCCTCGCGGCGCAGGGCGAGGAGCCGTGGCCGCGCGTCACCGTGCTCGAAGGCCCCGACCAAGGCCGCTCCGTCACGCTCCGCGACGCCGCCCGCCGCTACGTCATTGGCCGCAGCAAGGAGGCCGATCTGCCGATGGAAGACGCCGCGACGGCGCGACGCCACGTGGAGATCGGGCGCAAGGGCGACGGCCTCGTGGTCAAAGATCTCGGCTCGACCACCGGCGCGCTGCTCGACGGTCAGCCGCTCGGCGCGCGCGAGGTCGCGTGGCGCGCGGGGCAAGAGCTCACGGTCGGGCAGAACGTCCTCGGCTTCGAGAACCCGGCCGCCGTCGCGCTGGCCGAGCTCGAGCGCAGCCCCGACGAGCAGATGCGCCCCGGCGACGCGCCCGCCGCGCCGTCGTGCGAAGGCGATGCGCCGGTCGAGCCCACGCCCACACCGCCCTCCTCCAGCGCCGACGAGACGCCCGCGCCGGGCTCCACGGACGACGAGCTCAGCGTCCCCATCCGCCGCGGCGGCGCCGCCGCCAGGGCCCGGCGCGAGGGCTCGTGGGGCGCGGTCGACGGCGCCGTCGGCGCGCTCGCGCTCGCGGTGATGGTGCTCAGCCTCGCCGCCGCCTGGTGGCTCTTCGGCCGCTGAATCGGCGGCTTTCGGTGGTTGGTGTCCACACGACACCAACCTCGCCGCTCACCGGCGACGACGCTGCCCCGACTCGGCGTGACGCGCCTTCGGCGGCGTGGGAGCCGCGACAGTCGCCGGATCGATCGCCGCCCTGTCCGGCAGCTCCGCCGCTCGCGCCGCCCCTTGCGCCACCGAGGCCGCGACCACCTCGCGCGTCCGCGTCGACTCCGCGGCCGGCGTCGTCGCCAGGAACGTCGTCAGCATCGCCGCGGCGATCGCGCTCGCGGCCACGGCCGATCCAAGCGCCACCCACTTGCCCCCGCCGGCGTTCGCGGCGCGCAGCGGCACCTGACGGCGCGACGAAATCCGCGGCGGATCGGGCTCGATCGGCGCGATCCGCACCTCGGGGTTGGTGGTCGCCTCGGCCGGCTCGGGGCTCTGCTCGACGGCGGGCGGCGCCGCCTCGAGCGCGCACGCGAGCTCACCCACGCGATCGACCGGGGTCCAGCACTCCATCCCTTCGCGCCACACCAGCATGCTGCCTCCGATTTCGCCCTGCTCGATCGCGGCCCACAGATCGAACGTGGTCTTGGTGATCAACATCACGCCGAGGTCCACGCACCACTCGAACGGCGGCGGCGCGAGGTGCTCGTCGAGGCGCTCGTCGAGCGCGGCCAGCGTCGCGGCGAAGCGATCGACGCCCGCGCCGGGCACCGTCGCCGCGGCGGATCGCCCATCGGGCAGGGGGATCGTGTGCAGCGTCTGCCGCACGCCGGACGCGGGCGGGCTCGGGTCGACGTCTCCCGTCGGCGCTGGATCCTCGATTTCGAAGCACGCTTGCCCGTTGCTCATGCGACATCCCGAAGGCCCCTGGCGACGCGCCTTTGCGTCGCCGGTCTCCGGCCTGCGCTATCGGGCTTGGCGACTTCGGGCCAAGAAAGCGGTCGCTTCGGACGTCTGGTTTCCGATCCGGGCGCGCCCGGGATACCCTCATCGTCCGGGGTGCACCATGATGTTGCGGACTTCTTCAGCTTATTGGTTTCGATGCTTTACGCGGCTCATGGCCCTGCTCTGCCTCGTGGCGCTCGGCTCCGGGTGCAGCCGATCGACGATCGATCCCGATCCGGCGGGCGCGGGCGGGTCCGGGGGCAACCCCTCGACCACCACGACCACCAGCAGCGCGACGTGCGCGTGCGGCGACGGCGTCTGCCAGGTCGCGTGCGGCGAGAGCCCGGTGACGTGCCCGGCCGACTGCGGATCGGCGTGCGCCTGCGGTGACGGCATCTGCAACCCGACCTGCGGCGAGAGCCAGCAGAGCTGCCCCGCCGACTGCGGCCAGGGCTGCGTCTGCGGCAACGGCATCTGCGAGCCCCAGTGCGGCGAGAGCCCCAACACCTGCAAGGACTGCGGCCAGGTCTGCGCCTGCGGCAACGGCGTGTGCGAGCCTCAGTGTAAAGAGACCACCGACTCGTGTCCGCAGGACTGTGGCGCTTGCCCGCCCAACGTCTTCTGCGGCAACGGCATCTGCGAGCCCCAGTGCGGCGAAAACAGCATGAGCTGCCCCAACGACTGCGGCGGCGGCTGCTTCTGCGGTAATGGCATCTGCCAGCCGCAGTGCGGCGAGAGCTCGGCCTCGTGCCCCAGCGACTGCGGCCCCCAGTGCCTCTGCGGCGACTTCAAGTGCGATCCGTCGTGCGGCGAGGAGCCCATCACCTGCCCCAAGGACTGCGGTGGACCGTGCCTCTGCGGCGACGGCGTCTGCTCGTTCGCCTGCGGCGAGACACCGAACAACTGCGCCATCGACTGCGGCGGAGGGTGCCAGTGCGGTAACGGCCTCTGCGAGCCCCAGTGCGGCGAGACGCAGAACACCTGCCAGCAAGACTGCGGCGGACCGTGCCTGTGCGGCAACGGCGTCTGCCAGCCCCAGTGCGGCGAGACGCAGAACAACTGCGCCGTCGACTGCGGCGGCGTGTGCATTTGCGGCGATCTCAGCTGCCAGCCCCAGTGCGGCGAGAGCCAGAACTCCTGCCCGCAGGACTGCGGCTTCCCGTGCGTCTGCGGCGACGGGAAATGCCAGCCCCAGTGCGGGGAGAGCTCGGTCAAGTGCCCGGCCGACTGCGGCCCCCAGTGCCTCTGCGGCGACTTCAAGTGCGATCCGGCCTGCGGCGAGACGCAGAACACCTGCCCCCAGGACTGCGCCCTGCCGTGCCAGTGCGGCAACGGCTCCTGCCAGCCCCAGTGCGGGGAGAACCCGAACAACTGCGCCATCGACTGCGGTGGAGCGTGCCTGTGCGGCAACGGCGTTTGCCAGCTCCAGTGCGGCGAGACCGGCCTGAGCTGCCCGCAGGACTGCGGCATGGCTTGCCTGTGCGGCGACAACAAGTGCCAGCCGCTCTGCGGCGAGACCCAGGCCACCTGCCCCAGCGACTGCGGCATGGGCTGCGCCTGCGGCGACGGGAAATGCATGGCCGCGTGCGGTGAGAACCAGCAGTCGTGCCCGAGCGACTGCGGCCAGCCGTGCCTCTGCGGCAACGGCACCTGCCAGCCCCAGTGCGGCGAAGGCAGCGCCTCGTGCCCGCAGGACTGCGGCCCGAGCTGCCAGTGTGGAGATGGCCTGTGCAACGCGGCCTGCGGCGAGACCTCGAACACCTGCCCCCAGGACTGCGGCCAGCCCTGCATCTGCGGCAACGGCCTCTGTCAGGCCGGCTGCATGGAGACCACCGCCTCGTGCCCGCAGGACTGCAACCAGCCCTGCATCTGCGGCAACGGTGTCTGCCAGCCCGCCTGCGGCGAGAGCAGCGCCACCTGCGCGGCCGACTGCGGCCCGGCCTGCTCCTGCGGCAACGGCACCTGCCAGCCTGCCTGCGGCGAGAGCCCCAACACCTGTCCTCAGGACTGCTCCCAGGCCTGCGCCTGCGGCAACGGCACCTGCCAGCCCCAGTGCGGCGAGTCGGTGCTGAGCTGCCCGACCGACTGCGCCGTGGCCTGCGCCTGCGGCAATCAGCTCTGCGAATCGGCCTGCGGCGAGACCCCGGTCACCTGCCCGGGCGACTGCCCCACCTGCCAGTGCGGCGACGGGAAATGCAACCTCGCCTGCGGCGAGAACCACAACACCTGCGCCCTCGACTGCCCCGCTTCCTGCGCGTGCGGCGACGGAATCTGCGCCCCGTCCTGCGGCGAGACGGTCCTGAACTGCGCGCAGGACTGCTCCACCACGTGCCAGTGCGGCAACTTCAACTGCGAGCCCCAGTGCGGCGAGGACACCTCGACCTGCCCGCAAGACTGCGGATTCGCCTGCTCCTGCGGCGACTTCTTCTGCGACGTCAACTGCGGCGAGACCGCGCAAAATTGCCCGCAAGACTGCCTCCAGCAGTGCACCTGCGGCGACTTCTTCTGCGATCCGAGCTGCGGCGAGACCATCTTCTCCTGCCCCAACGACTGCTCGCAGGCCTGCGTCTGCGGCAACTTCGCCTGCGAGCCGCAGTGTGGCGAGGACCAGATCTCCTGCCCCGGCGACTGCGGCATGGCCTGCCTCTGCGGCGACGGTGTCTGCAACCCCAACTGCGGCGAGAGCCCGCTCTCCTGCCCCGGCGACTGCGCCAAGCCCTGCGCCTGCGGCAACCTGTTCTGCGAGCAGAACTGCGGCGAGACCAGCGCGAGCTGCCCCGCCGACTGCGGCGCCAACTGCCTCTGCGGCGACGGCATCTGCGCCCCGGGCTGCGGCGAGAGCGGCATGAGCTGCCCTGCCGACTGCGCCCCGAGCTGCCAGTGCGGCAACGGCAACTGCCAGCCTACCTGCGGAGAGACCCCGTTCTCCTGCCAGCCGGACTGCTTCGGCCTCTGCATCTGCGGCAACATGCTCTGCGAGGCAAACTGCGGCGAAAACCCGTTCAGTTGCCCCAACGATTGCCCCTGAGCGGTGTCCCACCCAGAGCAGAGCGCGCTCTCCCGGATCGGGAGAGCCGAGCTCGCTCGAAGCCTTCTCCAGAATCCAGACTCGGAACCAGAATTTTTGTGCGCAGGTGGGGGCATGAGCTCTCGCGCCCCTTTCATGATTTCCATGGAGACAGGGCTCGAGAGCTCGCCGCGCTCGCGGCGTGGGAAGGAAACATGACCACGGACTCGAAGCCGGCGCGCGCCCCCGTCACATCGCCTCGCGCGGTGGGGTTCCGGTTCCTCTTCCTCTATCTCGTGCTCACGCTGCTCCCGTTTCCGCTCGGGTGTTTGCCAGGCACCGACGGACTCGGCAAGCTCTACGACGGTCTGTGGAAGGCTGTCGTTCCGTGGATTGGAGCGCACGTCGTCCACCTGAGCCACGCGGTCTCGGTGGAGGAGACCGGCAGCGGCGACACGACGGCGGCGTACCTCCAGCTCGGGTGTACCGTGGTGCTCGCCCTGGTGGGAACGGCGCTCTGGACCGCGATCCGGCGCCGCAAAGGCCCGGACTCACCCGCTCTCGCGGCCGGGTTGCGCGTCTACGTCCGCTACTTCTTGGCGGCCATGCTCCTCAGCTACGGGTTCGCCAAGATCTTCAAGCACCAGTTTCCATTTCCCGCGGCAGATCGCCTGTTCACCCCCTTCTCGGCCATGTCGCCGATGGGCCTCCTCTGGCGCTTCATGGGCTTCTCCACCGCCTATTCGGTCTTCGGCGGCCTCGCCGAGGCCCTCGGTGGAGCCTTGCTGTTCTTCCGCCGGACCACCACGCTGGGCGCGCTGATCGTGGCCGCGGTGATGCTCAACGTCTTCGTGCTCAACATGGCGTACGACGTCCCCGTCAAGCTGTTCTCGTTCCAGCTCTTGCTCCTGGCGATTCTGCTCCTCGTCCCGGATCTACGCCGCCTCGCGAACGTCTTCGTGCTCAATCGCCCGGTGCCCGCCGCCGATCTGCGCCCGCTCCCGCCCCTCACCCGCTCTCGGCGCGCGCACCTCGCCGGCAAGGCGATGATGATCCTGCTGATCCCGGGCTACCTGATCCACGAAGAGCTGGACACCTCGCAGAACGCCGTCGATCCCGCGCTCGCGCCGGTGATTGGCCTGTACGACGTGGCGTCGTTCGAGAAGAACGGTACGGTGGTGCCACCGCTCCTCACCGACCCCACGCGCTGGCGCCGCGTCTCGATCAACGCCTGGGGCTTCTCCGGGATCTTGATGAACGACGAGCGCCGCGCGTTCATGATGACGTACGAGGCCACCACCGGGAAGCTGACGCTCGACGACGGCCACGGCAACAAGCAAGATCTCTCGCTCAAAGCGACCGAACCGGGCCACCTGCTCCTCGTGGGTACCCTGGGCGAAGATCGGCTGTCGGTGCAGCTCCAGAAGGTCGACACGTCGACGATCCCGATCTCGACCCGGGGGTTCCACTGGATCAGCGAGTACCCGTACAACCGCTGACGCTCCCCGCCCTCGGGGTCGGCGATGTCAAGCGGGGCTCGTTCAGATGGCAGGCCGGCCCAGAGTACGAAGTGGAGGGTGACGCGGCGCGCTGATGCACAACGAGCGTTTCGAGGCAATTTTCGGGCTGGTCGCGCTATCCGCTTGAGTCGCCAACACCGATTCGACTAGCTTCTCACCCATGACCACGGGCACGATCGACCTCGACCAGCTTGTGCACGATATGGCAAACCGGGACGCCCCCCGGTCCGAAGCCAACGTGCAGAGTGGTCTACACGCGCTACTCCTCTCGGCGCCGTTGGAGCTCGAAGAGGAAAACTTGCGCGACTTCGATGTCGTGTTGGAGCAGCAAGCTGGCGCGCGCAAGCGGATCGATGTCGAGGCGGGTCTGTGCGTCTTCGAGGTCAAGCGCGATCTACGCAAAGGCAACGTGCGGCACGATGCCGAAATTCAGCTCGCTGGCTACGTCGCTTCGCGCACAAAAGAGATGGGGCAACGCTACGTTGGCGTGCTCACCGACGGTGCCGAGTGGCATCTCTATCACCTGAAAGACGAAAAACTACATCCTGTCTCGTTGTTCGTTGTCGATTCGATCAAGCCGGATGTCGAAGGTCTCTCGGTGTGGCTGGAAGGTGTACTGGCTACCGGCGCGAAGATCGCGCCAACGCCCCAAGAAATCGTTCGGCGCCTCGGCGCAGACAGCACAGGCCACAAGCTAGACGCGGCCGAATTGCACGCGCTTTACTCGCATCATCGAAACGAGCCGACGGTGAAGTTGAAGCGCGAGCTCTGGGCGCGTTTGCTCACTACCGCTCTCGGAACAGGTTTCATCGAGAGCGATAAGATGTTCGTCGAACATACACTGCTCGTGGCAACGGCCGAGGTAATCGCGCATGCCGTCATCGGTCTCGACCCAGTCGCACAAGATGTCTCTGCTGAAGCGCTCGTTACTGGCCAGCTCTTTTCCGCGGCGCAGGTCTACGGTGTGGTCGAAGCGGACTTTTTTGATTGGGTGGTCGAGGTACCAGACGGTGACCGCTTCATCAAAGTGCTCGCCCGTCGGCTCGCGCGATTCACCTGGCGGGACGTTGAGCACGACGTCCTCAAGGTACTTTATGAGAGCGTCATATCAGCCGAGCAACGCAAGAACCTGGGTGAATATTATACGCCTGACTGGCTCGCGGATCGCGTCGTTGACTCTGCTGTCAATGAGCCGTTGAAACAACGTGTACTGGACCCCGCATGCGGCTCAGGTACGTTTCTTTTTCACGCGATCCGTCGCTACCTCGACGCCGCCGACAAGGAGGGCCTCGGCAATGCAATCGCGCTGTCGAACGTAACCCGACAAGTATTTGGAATGGATATTCATCCTGTCGCCGTGACGTTCGCTCGCGTTACATACCTTCTGGCCATTGGCGCCGAGCGTCTACAAGCCGAAGACAGACCATCCCTTTCGATTCCAGTTTATCTCGGCGACAGCATCCAGTGGGGTCAAGAGCGGACGCTCTTTACCAGCAACGCGCTGGTCGTCCCGACGAGCCACATTCTATGGGCCGAGCTGCGCTTTCCCAACCGGACATTGGCAGATGGAGGTCAATTCGATCGCTTCATCGCCGAGCTGGCAGATATGGCGAGCATCCGACGCGCACGCGGCGCGCCGATCCCGAAGCTCTCGGCCGTCTTCCGGCGATACGCCGTACATTCCGATGATCAGCCCGTGATTATCGAGACATTCAAGACGCTGTGTCGGCTCCACGATGACGGCCATAATCACATCTGGGGTTACTATGTCCGCAACCTCGCACGCCCGGTGTGGCTCGCACGACCCGAGAATCGCGTCGATGTCCTGATCGGAAATCCGCCGTGGCTATCTTACCGTTTCATGACACCCGAGATGCAAGCAGAGTTTCGCAAGCTCAGCGAAGAACGTGATCTGTGGAAGGGCGCGGCGGTCGCAACAAATCAAGATCTTTCAACGCTGTTCATCCTGCGCAGTATTGAACGCTATCTTCACGCTGGAGGCCGATTTGGCTTTGTCATGCCTTGGTCGGTCCTGCGCGGTCGGCAACACGCAGGTTTTCGAAGCGGCCGTTACCCTTTGATCCAATCGAAGGACTTGACGGTCTCGTTCGATCAACCCTGGGACCTTCACGCCGTCAAGCCCACTTTTTTTCCCGTCCCGAGTTGCGTGGTTTTCGGAACACTCACGGAGACGAATGTTGCACTCTCCTCCGCCGTAGAGAAGTGGTCTGGTCGGCTGCCGCAGACAAATATCGGCTGGGACGTGGCCCAGGAGCACATCGTGCGCGCCGCGAGCTCGGTTCAGGAAGCCAAAGACTCGGTGGCGGGCACCGGCTCACCCTATGCCGCACGGTTCGCTCAAGGCGCGACCATCGTTCCCCGGTTTCTTCTCGTGGTTGACCAGAAGTCATCCGGGCCGCTTGGTTCAGGGGCGGGCCGCGTATCTATTTCAAGTCACAGGAGCGCGAACGAGAAGAAGCCTTGGAAATTTCTCCCTTCTCTTGATGGCAATGTCGAACGCCAGTTCATACGCTCCATGCACCTGGGGGAAACCATTCTCCCGTATCGAGTGCTCAAGCCGCTCAAGGCCGTTATTCCCTGGGATGGCCAGCGCTTGCTTCACGGCCGCGACGAGCACCTGGCACTTTACCCCGGCCTGGACGACTGGTGGCGCCACGCGGAGTTGGTCTGGGACGCCAATAAATCGAGCGATCGTCTTACGTTGATCGAGCGATTGAACTATCAGCGGGGCATGTCCCATCAGTTTCCTATCCCGAGTCGTCGCGTCGTCTATAACGCCAGCGGGATGTATCTGGCGGCTGCGATCGTCGAAGGCGATGCCGTGATCGAGCACAAATTATACTGGGGAACGGCCAGCAGCCTCGGGGAAGCTCGCTATGTAGAGGCCGTGCTCAATAGTAATGTCATCACACAGCGTGTCCGACCGCTGCAGGCACGTGGCCAGCACAATCCGCGCGATTATGACAAGTATGTATGGCAGCTTCCGATTCCCATGTACGATCCGGAGGACAAACGTCATGCGAGATTGGCGTCGCTGGCCGAACGTGCGGAACAGGTTGCCAACGGTGTCAAGCTGCCTATGGGAAAACGCTTCGAGGGCCTGCGCGCCGTAGTCCGCGAAGCAATTGCGGCCGACGACGTCGGACAACAGATCGAGGAAGAAGTCGCCGCGCTGCTCGCATGACCGTCACCACGGCGTTTCGACGTCAATGACGTCTCGTATCTGTCGAAGCTCTCACCGCCCGCGGATCACCTCACACCCCATGAACGGCCGCAGCACCTCCGGAACCACCACGCTCCCATCGGCCTGCTGGTAGTTCTCCAGAATGGCAATCAGCGTCCGCCCCACGGCCAGCGCCGATCCATTCAAGGTATGCGCCAGCCGCGCCTTCCCCTTCGGCTCCGCCCGATACCGGATCTGCGCCCGCCGGGCCTGGAAATCCCCGTAGTTCGAGCAGCTCGAGATCTCCCGGTACTGCCCTTGCCCGGGCAGATACACCTCGAGATCGTACGTCTTCTGCGACCCGAAGCCCATGTCCCCCGTGCACAGCAGGCTTACACGGTAAGGCAGCTTCAGCCGCTTCAACACCTCCTCCGCGTGGCTGGTCAGCAGCTCGTGCTGCGCGTCCGACGTCTCGGGCGAGGTGAACCGCACCAGCTCCACCTTGTCGAACTGGTGCTGCCGGATCAGGCCGCGCACGTCGCGCCCGTGGCTCCCGGCCTCGCTCCGGAAGCACGGCGTGTAGGCGGTATATGCGATCGGCAGCTCCGCCCCGTCCAGGATCTCCTCGGCGTGCAAATTGGTGACAGGCACCTCTGCCGTGGGGATCAGGTACAGATCCGACGCCTTCCCCTCCTCGCTCTTCTGGGTCTTGAAGAGATCGTCGGCGAACTTCGGGAGCTGGCCAGTCCCGTACATCGCCGTGTCTCTCACCAGGAAGGGCGGCAGCACCTCGGTATAGCCGTGCTCGCGCGTGTGGAGATCGAGCATGAACGAGATCAACGCTCGCTCCAAGCGCGCCGCCGCGCCGAACAGGACGGTGAACCTCGCTCCGGAGATCTTCGCCGCCCGCTCGAAATCCAGGATCCCGAGGCCCGTCCCGATCTCGACATGCTCCTTCGGCGTGAACGCAAACGAGGGCTTCTCGCCCCAGGTCCGCACCACCTTGTTGTCGTCTTCGCCCTTGCCGACAGGCACCGACGCGTCGGGCAGATTGGGCACGACGGCCAGGAGCTTTTGCACCTCGCCCTCGACCTCGGCCAGGCCCTTCTCGGCCTCCTTGATCTCGCCGGACAGCCGCTTCAGCTCCTCGCGCTTCTCGGCGAAGGCCGGCGACTTCTTGTCGGCCTTGGCCATCGCCTCGTTCGCGGCGTTGCGCTGCTGCGCCTTGGTCTCGACGGCGACGATGAGCTCGCGCCTCTTTTTCCCGAGCTCGGCGATCGGCGCGAGCGTCTCCGCAGCCGCCGCCGAGCGCCGCGTCAGCGCCGCCGAAACCTCGTCGAGGTGGTCCACCACGTAGCGTAGATCGAGCATGGATCGGGCTTAGCCGAGGTGCGGCCGCGCGTCGACACCGTGGAGGTGTGACGCGGCATCTTGTCCGCAGGAGGAGCGCGGGCGGGGCGCTCCGCTGTGACGCTCTATGTCTCACCCTCTTCGAGATCGGATCGCCCTCGAGCCTCGCCAAGCGGAGTGGGATACCGTGCCGCCGGAGCTGGAGCAAAAACGCGCTTGACACTTTTCTTCACGGAGTGATAGCCGTCATGGGTGAGCCACGAAGCTCGCATGTTGCACGTGGCCAGCGGATGCAGACGCTTCGAATCGCGGAGCGACGGCGTTCAGCTTTGATTACTTCAGTCATCGCGGAGGACCGGATGGGCGAGAACCGACTACCTTTCAGTAACCTGACACCCACGAGCGGCTGGAACGCCGCAGGCAACTTCGATTCCAATACCGGTGCTCATGCCGGGGTACAGCCGTTTGCCTGGGACTACGGATTCTCGGGCAGCACGTCGAACAACGCGACGACCGCAGGGAAGATTTATGCCGCACGCGCCGGCATCGTCGTCCGGGTCATCAACGATGTCCCCGACTGGGATCGTCCACCCGGGAAGATGCAGCCTGCATCCTACGTAGCGGCCACTCAGGCCACCCCCTGGGCCGCGGGTGGCTACGGTGGAAGTGCGCGCGGCGGCAATCAGGTCGCGGTTCGCCACGCCGACGGCACCGTCTTCTTCTACTGCCACATGAAGACGAGCAGCATCGGTGTCACCGTGGGTCAATACGTCTTGCAGGGCGCCCTGCTCGGCGTCGTCGGGTTCACGGGGAACACGGGAGGCGCGGTTCACACCCACTTCGAGAGGGTTGGCTGGGCGGAGCCCCTGCCGTACGCCTCCAGCGTGACCCCGCCGAACGTGCCTTTCAACCTCGACAACTACCAGGGCAGCAGCCTGCTTTCGCACTTCGAAGGCCCGATTCAAACCTCGCTCAACGTCTACGTTGCTCACGCTGAGCCATGGCGTCCTACCGGGGGCGACCCGCCGGGCGCCGAACCGCTGCTGCTGACACAGGATGGCTGGCGCTGCTGCTACAAGTGTGCGTCCCTGTATTTCTCATACCCGGGCATCGGTGGAACGACCTGCGCGGCTGGCGGAACGCACGCCTACGTCTACTGGAGCAACTACTCCGTCAGCCCCGACGCGGCCGCCCCCGGGCAACCGAACTGGGAGTGGTGCCAGAAATGCAACCAGATGTTCTACTCCATCAATGGCGCCACGCGGTGCCCGGTGCAGGGACCGGCTGGCAACTACAACCACGATGGCTCGTTGAGCAGCAACTATCGGCTTCAGTCCGGCGGGTCGGCGCCCGGCGAGCACGGCTGGAAGTGGTGCTCGAAGTGTCAGACCCTCTGGAGCTCCACCGCGGTTGCGAACGGGTGGGCGACGTCGAAGTGCCCATCTGACAACGGGGCACACGGCTCCAGCGCCACCGATTACGCGCTGGAAGTGAACCAAGAGGACAATCAGCCTGGTTGGAGGAGGTGCATCAGGTGCGACGGCATCTTCGTCGGCGCAGGCAGCCTCTTGGGCCAGCGAAATGGCACGATCACGGGTGACAACGGCGTCTGCCCTGTTGGTTCGGGCACCCATCAAGCGCGCATCGGCTACACCAACAATGGCCTGCAATGGGGAGACGGCACGACCGTTCCGCTGCAGGGCACGTGGCGGTTCACGCTGAACCATTCTGTGTCCCCCAACAACGCTGAAGCCGGAAACCAGAACCGTTCCTGGGTCAACAACTGGTCCTGGTGCAGCAAGTGCCAGGTTCTATTTTCCGGGGCTGCCAGCGCCGGCGCCTGTCCCGTTGGAGGACCCGGCGCGACCCATAACAAAGGCAATGCCACGAACTACGTGCTCCTGTCCGGAGCGCCCCCGTCGGGAGCAGCGGCCGTCGCGGCCGCCACTTGCAGCAAGTGCCTGGGTCTGGTCTTCGTGCAAGATGGCTCGTCCGGGCCGAGAACTTGCTCGGGCGGAGGCACGCACACGCTGACCGGATCGCTCACCGTGTTCAAAGACATCATTTCCACCTAGGCGGGGCGACTATGCTGGATAAACTGCTACGACGTAAGTTTCTCTCGACCTTTGCCTTTGGCGGCGCGGCGCTGGCGTTCGATCCCGTCCGTCGGGCCTGGCTCACCTCTTCGGTCACGGATCACTCGATGGCTCCGCTCGCGACGGCGCCGGTTCCGCACCTGGATGGCGACCTTCGCGCGGCGGGCCGCCGCGGCGCGCTGTCTCCTCTGCCCCCGCTCGACGGCGAGCTGTCCTCGGACGCCGCCGCGCTTCGCGCTGCTGCTGATGACTACGGCCATATCGTTCAGCAGATGCCCATTGCCGTGCTCAGTCCTGGATCGATTGACGACATCCAGAAGATGGTCGTCTACGCCAATGAGCATCGGCTGGCGCTCTCGGTGAGAGGGGCCGGCCACTCCGCGCTGGGGCAGACCCAGACCGCCGGAGTTGTAATCGACATGTCGCGCCTGACCGGAGTCGAGCACATCGACAAGGGCGCGTGCGTCGTCGCGGCGGGCACTACCTGGATAGATGTGGTGGCGAGCGGGCTCGCCGTCGGCGCGATACCGCCGGTCCTGCCCCTCGATCTGTATCACACGGTCGGCGGCGTCCTGGCTCTGGGCGGCGTCTCTGCGGCGAGCCATCACGCGGGGCTCGTGGCGGACAACGTGACCAGGCTCGAGGTGATCACCGGCGGTGGAGAGCGGGTCGTCTGCTCTGAGCACGAGAACCACGACCTGTTCGCCGCAGTGCTGGCCGGCACGGCATTGCACGCCGTGATCGTGAAGGCGACGCTGCGGATGACGGAGTTCCGCGGCCAGGTCCGCACCCATGAGTCCGTCTTCGACGACGCGAGTGCCTTTCTCGCGAGCATGCTCGCAAACGCGCGAGAAGGGAGCTTCCACGAGCTCTCCGGCTCGATCACTCCAGGCCTTGCCGATCGCTGGATCTACACGCTGGAGGGCTCCGTCTTCGCCGACGAGCTGGCGGACCTGGATTCCGATCGGGGTCGGTCGTCGTCAGGACGCGGACGAGAGCTGAAGACCTACGTTCAGGACAAGGACCACACCGCCTGGCTGACCAGGTTTCTGGGCGTGCAGGAGCACCTGATCCGGAGCGATCTCTGGGAGAGTGAGCACCCCGTGCTGAACGTGATCGTGCCCATTGACGCGGCCAAGGCGTTTCTGGAACGTGCATTGCCACTGATCAGCCCGGACGATCTCTGCAATCTTCCCATCACGATGTCTCCGCTGGTCCGCGAGCGGGTGCGCTCGAAGGAGTTTCCGCTACCGGACTCGGATGTGAGCCTGGCCATCACGTTTCAGATGTTCCCGCAGGGAGCGGCCAGTGAGCTCGAGCGCATCCGGAGCACGCATGAATCCCTCTTCGAGCTGGTGCGCGCGTCCGGCGGCACGGCGTTCGGGGGCGGCTCGCTCGAGCTCTCGACAGCGCAGATCGTCGCGCAACGCGGTGGCGCAGCGCTGACGCGGTTGCAGGCACGCCGGCAACTGTACGACCCGAACGGCGTGCTCCTGGCGGCGAACACTTCCGCTGAACGGTGAGCCGCTCACCCGCGCGGGGCTCGGCGCCCGCGCGGAGCGCCTGCAGGAAGGGGATGCGACGGCGAGGCGAGAGAAGATCCCGCCTCGCCCGGGGCAGCTCACTTGGTGAGCAGGAGCTGCCGCAGCACGAACTGCAGGATGCCGCCGTGCATGTAGTAATCGACCTCGTTCGGCGTATCGATCCGGCACGTGACGATGAACGACTTCTTCGTTCCATCGGTCGGCGTCACGTTGACGGTGAGCCGCTTGCCCGGCACGAGGCCCGTGGCCACGCCGCCGATGTCGAACGTCTCGTGACCGGTGAGGCCGTGCGTCGCGGCGTCTTCGCCGGCGTCGAACTCCAGCGGCAAGACGCCCATGCCGACGAGGTTCGAGCGGTGGATGCGCTCGAAGCTCTTGGCGATGACCGCGCGCACGCCGAGGAGCTTGGTGCCCTTCGCGGCCCAGTCGCGCGACGAGCCGGTGCCGTACTCGGCGCCCGCGAGGACGATGAGGCCGACCCTGTCCGCCTCGTAGGCCATCGCCGCGTCGTAGATGCTCATCTCCGTTCCGGCCGGCAAATGAAGGGTCAACCCGCCCTCCTTGCCGCCGAGCATCTGGTTCTTGATCCGGATGTTGGCGAACGTGCCGCGGACCATGACCTCGTGGTTGCCGCGGCGCGCGCCGTAGGAGTTGAAGTCGGCGGGCTGCACGCCCTTCTCGATCAGGTACTTCGCCGCGGGGCTGGTCCTGGCGATGTTGCCGGCGGGCGAGATGTGATCGGTCGTGACCGAGTCGCCGAGAACGGCGAGCACGCGCGCGCCCACGATGTCGGTGAGCGGCGCCGGCGTGCGCGACATGTTCTCGAAGAACGTGGGCTTCTTGACGTAGGTCGACTTCTCGTCCCACACGAAGGTCTGGCCCGCGGGCACCGCGAGCTTCTGCCACTCCGCGTCGCCCTCGAGCGCGTTGGCGTACTGCTCCTGGAACTGCTCGGGCTTCACCGCGGTGCGCACCGCGTCGCGCACGGCCTCGGTCGTCGGCCAGATGTCCTTCAAAAACACCGGATCGCCGTTGCGATCGAAGCCGACCGGATCCCTGGTGAGGTCGGCGTTGATGTCGCCGCGGAGCGCGAACGCGACCACGAGCGGCGGCGAGGCGAGGAAGTTCATCCGCACCTGCTGGTTGATCCGACCCTCGAAATTGCGGTTGCCGCTGAGCACGCTGGCGACGACGAGATCCTTCTCTTTCACCGCGTCGGCGACGACATCCGGGAGCGGCCCCGAGTTGCCGATGCACGTCGTGCAGCCGTAGCCGACCACGTGGAAGCCGAGCGCCTCCAGGTACGGCATCAGGCCCGAGGCGCGCAGGTACTCGGTCACGACCTTCGATCCAGGCGCGAGCGAGGTCTTCACCCACGGGCGCACTTGCAAGCCGCGCTCGACCGCGTTCTTCGCGAGCAGCGCCGCGCCGAGGAGCACCGCGGGGTTCGAGGTGTTGGTGCACGAGG
>JBDTXR010000180.1:0-17096 GCA_040006075.1 Byssovorax sp.
GTCGGCGGCGCTGGGCTGGTGATCACCGAGATGACCGACGTCTCCCCCGAGGGCCGGATCACCACGGGCTGCGCCGGAATGTGGAGCGACGCGCACGAGGCCGCCTGGAAGCGGATCGTCGAGTTCGCCCACGGCAGCTCGAAGGCCAAGATTGGCATTCAGCTCGCGCACGCCGGGCGCAAGGCGTCGTGCACGAAGCCGTGGGAGGGCGACCGCCCGCTGCGCGAGGACGAGGGCGCCTGGGAGGCCATCGCCCCCGCGGCAGTACCGTATGACACGAAATGGCCGACGCCGAGAGCCATGGATCGCGCCGACATGGATCGGATCGTCAAGGCCTTTGCCGACGCCGCGATCCGGAGCGAGCGCGCCGGCTTCGATCTGGTCGAGCTGCACTTCGCGCACGGATACCTGCTCTCCAGCTTCCTCTCGCCGCTCTCCAACCATCGCACCGACGCGTACGGCGGCTCGCTCGCGAACCGCGCCCGCTTCCCGCTCCAGGTCTTCGACGCCGTCCGCGCCGTGTGGCCGGAGCACAAGCCGATGAGCGTGCGGATCTCGGCGAGCGACTGGGTCCCGAGCGGCGGGACGACCATTGAAGAGTCGGTGATCTTCGCCCGGATGCTGAAGGAGCATGGGTGTGACCTCGTCGATGTGAGCAGCGGCGGGAACTCGCCGGCGTCGAAGATCGTGCCGGGGCGCATGTACCAGGTGCCTTTCGCGGAGCAGATCCGGTACGAAGCGGGGATACCGACCATGGCGGTCGGGGCCATCCAGGGGGCAGATCATGCCAACACGGTGATCGCGGCGGAGCGGGCCGATCTGTGCGCGCTGGCGCGGCCGCATCTGGCGGATCCGTATCTCACGCTCCATGCGGCGGGGGAGTACGGGTATGCCGATCAGGCGTGGCCGGATCAGTACCTCGCGGTGAAGCCGAGGCCTGGGCGTGACGCGGGCTGAGCGGCGCCCGGCTCCTCGCGCGTGGGCTGGAGGCCGGGATCGAGTCGACGGATCGACGATCGAGCCGCGTCGAAGTCGTCGCGAGCACGATCGCGCTGGCGAGCGCCGGCGAAATCGAGCTACCATCGGCGCCCCAACGGACTCAGCTCGGGAGGAAACATGAGCCGGTACGCAACTCATCTCGCGGGGCGCAGCTACGGTCGACTGGGCACGGTCGTCGACCACCCGCCGGTGCTCACCATTCACGGCTACGACACCACGCACGCGTTGAATCGAGCCGTCCAGCGCGACGGGACGACGTCCGACCGGTTCCACGCGGTGCGCGATCCGCTGGTGGTGCTGGAGCAGCGGCAGGGGCAGGCCTATCTGTTCCTGAGCGAGCGAGCCGTCGTCGTCCTCAAGACCGACGGCATGGTGATCACCACCTACGGAGTGAGCGATTTCGACGACAAAATCCGGCAAATCCTCAACGACGCGGGCGCCCACTGATCCTGCGGCGGGGGCGCGCACTCGCTGCCTCCCCCGCCGACGTGATTGCCAGTCTCAGCCGACGCGATACGCTTGGAGGATCTCGTCGGCGCGCTGCTTCACCACGGCGCGGAGCGGGGGGAAGTGGGGATCCCGGCGGATCTCCTCGAGCAGCGGGCAGCCGTCGAGCCAGCCGAGATCGATGAGGCCGGCGTCGATGGCGCGCTTCACCGACGAGAACGCCGCCTCGGTGCGGCCGAGGTAAGCGTTGGTCTCGCCTTCCATCTGCATGAAGAACGTGCGGCGCCGCAGGCCACCCACGGACTCCACCGCGATGATCTGCTGCTCGCGCATCTCGCTCGGCATGCGCTTGTTGGCGACGATCCCGAGCATCAGCTTGGCCACGAGCAGGTTGGGGTTGAAGGCCATCAGCTCGTCGAGCAAGGCCGCGGCGCCCTCCTGATCGCGGCGCCAGATGAACATCCGCGCGCGGGTCGTCCAGAAGGCCGCGTCTTCACGGGCGGTGATCATCGACGTCATGATCTGCTCGACGCGGGCCCAGTCGCCGGCGAGCGCGTGGCAGCGGACCAGGGCTTCCACCGCGAGCGGGGCGCGCGGATCGAGGTTGATCGCGGCCTCGAGGCGGCGCACGGCCTCGGCCACGTCGCCGACTTCCATGAGCACGCGGCCGACCGCGGCGTGGGCCTCGGCGAGGCCGGGGCCGCGGCTCAGGGCCTGGCGGAGCTCGCGCACGGCGGGCGCCCATTCGCCTTGCTGGAGCAGAACCGAGCCGAGCGCGAGGCGGGCCTCGGCGAGCGTGGACGACGCGGCGACGGCTTGCTCGGCCGAGGCGCGCGCCTCGGCCACGCCGCGCCCGGTGAAGAAGGCCTGGCGCGAGAGAGCGAGGGCCTTTCCCGCGAGGATCATCGCGTCGCCCGGCGCGAGGGCCTCGGCCTGCGCGAAGAGCGCGAGCGCGCGCTCCTGATCTTCTTGCCAGAACTTCCGGTACTCGTGGCGCGCGCGCAGGTAGAGATCGACGGCCTCGGGGCTGCTCGGCGCCTCGCGCGCCGGAGCCTCGCGATCGAGCGTCAGCGCCTCGGCGATGGCGTGCGCGGCGTCGTCGTTGATCGAGAGCACGTCTTGCTCGGGGCGATCGAAGCGCTTGGCCCAGAGCTGGAATCCATCGGCCACGCTGATCAGCCGGGCGCTGATCCGCACGCTCCCGCGGGCCCGCCGCACCGAGCCCTCGACGACGACCTGCACGCCGAGCTCGCGGCCGATTTCTCGGGGATCTTGCGTGCTGC
The DNA here is from genome assembly GCA_040006075.1 of Byssovorax sp. GTDB lineage: Bacteria > Myxococcota_A > Polyangia > Polyangiales > Polyangiaceae > JANYGI01. The sequence goes on from JBDTXR010000180.1 coordinate 2,730, forward strand.
CCGCGTGGACGAGGACCACGCCGCGCGACCGCACCTTGAGGCCGCGGGTCATGGAGAGGCTGTCGATGAGGTCGTCGGTGAGCTCGGCCGCGAGGTACTCGTCCTCGGCCGGACCCGCGTTCCGGAACGGTAGAACAGCCACCGTCTTGTCGGTGCGGGCCGAGGACGGCAGCACCGACATCGCCGTCGCGGCGGCGCGCGGAGGGGGCGCTGGCACGGCCGGCAGAGCGCTCCAGGTGATCGCGCTCAGCGCGGCGACGACCTCGCCGATGGTCGCGAAGCGGTCGTCGCGGCGGCGCGCCATGCACTTCAGCACCAGCGCGCCCATCGCGTCGGGGAGGCTGCTGCACACGCGGCGCGGGTCGGGCGGATCGGCCATGAGGCGCGCCGCGGCGACCGCGAGCGGCGACTCGCCGGGCCAGGCGCGGCGGCCCGTGAGCAGCTCGTAGAGCACCACGCCGAGCGCGTAGATGTCGGCGCGCGCGTCGATGTCCTGGTGCCCCTCGACCTGCTCGGGCGCCATGTACGCGGGCGTGCCCACGAGCAGCCCCATGGTGCTGCTGGCGCCGGCGTCGGCGAAGGCCCGCGCGATGCCGAAGTCGGTGAGGACCACGCGGCCCCCCTCGGCGAGGAGCACGTTGTCGGGCTTGAGATCGCGGTGAACCACGCCCGCCGCGTGCGCGCTGGTGAGGCCCGCGCAGATCCCCGAGGCCAGCTCGACCACGCGCGCGAGGGGCAGCGCGCCGTCGCGCGCGACGAGGGCGCCGAGCGACTCGCCGTCGACCAGCTCCATGGTCAGGAACTTGTCGCCCTGGTGCTCGCCGATGTCGAACACGCGCGCCACGTTGCGGTGGGTGACCCGGCGCGCGAGCTTCACCTCGCGGCGAAAGCGATCGAGGATCCCCGGCGTGCTCACCAGATCCTTGCGGAGCACCTTGAGCGCCACCAGCTCTTCCAGCTCGCGATCGCGGGCGCGGTAGACGCTGCCCATCCCGCCGACGCCGATGAGGCCGAGGATCTCGTAGCGGTTGGCGAGGAGCGGGCCGGTCATCCCGCTGACGGCCGAGATCGCGCCGGTTCCCGTCTCCATCGGCGTGGTACCGAGCGGCGCGATCAGCGTCTCGCCCTCCTGCGCCGAGGGCTCGGTCTCCGCAAGAGCAACGCGCGCAGCAGGGTCGACCATCGCGGCCGAGCGTAGCCCATGTGAAGCCGGGCGCACCCCGGGGCCAGCGCTGACTTAACAACGTTTCACGATCGACCCCGCGTCGGCGCGCGGGCGGTCGGGCGCTCGCTCCCACCCCGGTGCTACTCTCGCCGCCCCATGGCTTCTCCCCTCGCCGTCGAGGTGCGCGCGCTCTCGAAGACCTACCAGGTCCACGAGCGCCCGCCCGGCCTCGCGGCGGCTCTCCGCTCGGTCTTTCGCCGCAAATACCGGACCGTGCACGCCGTCGCCGATCTCTCGTTCACGGTCGAGCCGGGCGAGCGCGTCGGCTTCCTGGGACCGAACGGCGCGGGCAAGACCACGACGCTGAAGATGCTCGCGGGGCTGCTCCACCCGACCTCGGGCGAGGCCCGCGTCGCCGGCCACGTACCCCGCCGCCGCGAGGCCGCGTTCCTGAAGAGCATCACCCTGGTGATGGGGCAAAAGCAGCAGCTTTTGTGGGATCTCCCACCCGCCGACACCTTCACGATGAACCGCGCGATCTACGAGGTCTCGGACGCCGACTACGCCGAGACCATGGGCGACCTGACCGAGCTGCTCGACCTCGGCGAGATCATGAAGAAGCCCACCCGCCAGCTCTCGCTCGGCGAGCGGATGAAATGCGAGCTCGCCGCCGCGCTGCTCCATCGACCGCAGGTGCTCTTCCTGGACGAGCCCACCATCGGCCTCGACGTCGCCATGCAGCTCACCGTGCGCGAGTTCATCCGTCAGTACAACGAGCGCCGCGGCGCGACGGTGCTCCTGACGTCGCACTACATGGACGACGTCGCCTCGCTCTGCCCGCGCGTCGTCGTCATCGATCAGGGCCGCCTCCGCTACGACGGCGACCTGCCCACGCTGGTGCAGTCGATCCAGCCCGACAAGCGCGTGGCCCTTCGTTTCTCGGGTGTCGCCGATCGCGACGCCCTCGCGCGCGCCGGCAAGATCGTCGAATTCGACGCCGCGCGCGCGGTGATCCAGATCGCGCGCGCCGATCTGCGCGAGGCCGTCGGGCACCTCCTCGGCCTGGCCTGGGTCAGCGATCTGACCATCGAAGATCCCCCGCTCGAAGAGGTGATGCGCGAGCTCTTCAGCGCCCCGAAGAGCGAGGAAGCCGCGACCGCCGACGCGGTCGAGAGCGCATGAGCCTGCTCGCGGATCTCGGCCGCGCGGCGCGCGCGTACCCCACGCTGCTCCGCGTCGGCTTCGCCGAGGCCGTCGCTTACCGCGCCGAGATGCTGGTCTGGATGCTGACGACGACCATGCCGCTGGTCAGCCTCGCGCTCTGGTCCGCGGTCGCCGAGACCGCGCCGGTCGGCCGCTTCACCGAGCGCGGATTCGCCGCCTATTTCCTCGCGACGCTGCTGATCCGCCAGCTCACCGGATCGTGGCTGGTCTGGGAGCTGAACACCGAGATCCGCAGCGGCACGCTCTCGCGCCGGCTCCTGCGGCCGATCCACCCGCTCATCACCTACAGCGCCGAGAACCTGGCGGCGATCCCGCTCCGCTTCGCGCTGACGCTGCCCGCGGCGATCGTCTGGCTCGTGGTCCTCGAGCCCGGCGCGTTCCCGCGTGCGCCACTCGATCTCCTCGCCATGGTGCTCTCGCTCATCGGCGCCTGGCTGATCAACTTCTTCACCATGGCGCTGATCGGCTCGATGGCGTTTTACCTCGAGAGCTCGACGGCGATCTTCGATCTCTGGATGGTCGCGTTCATGGTCCTCTCGGGCTACCTGGTCCCGCTCGACCTCTTCCCGCAGGCGATCCGCAGCGTCGCCCACGCGCTGCCGTTCCGGTACACCATCGCCTTCCCCGTCGAGATCGCCACTGGCCTGGTCCGAGGCCAGGCCATGCTCCGTGGTCTGCTGATCCAGTGGACTTACGTGCTCGGCGTCGGCGCCGCGGCGATCCTGGCCTTTCGCGCCGGCGTCAAGCGCTACTCGGCGTTCGGAGGCTGAGCGCAAACCATGCTCCGCTACCTTCGCCTCCTCGGCCTCGGACTCCGGATCTCGATCTCGCTCGGGGCGCAGTACCGCTGGAATTTCCTCGTCGATGGACTGGTATCCATCCTCTACACCATCCTCGGCCTGATCCCGCTCTACATCGCCTTTCACGCGCGCCCCTCGCTCCATGGGTGGACGTACGCCACGGCCCTCGTGGTGGTCGGGTGGTTCAGCCTCCTCAAAGGCATCCTCGACGGGGCCATCAACCCCTCCTTGCTCTCGGTGGTCGATCAGATCCGGCAAGGCACGCTCGACTTCGTTCTGCTCAAGCCCGCAGACGCGCAGTTCCTCGTTTCCACGGCGAAATTCGAGCCGTGGAAGGTCGTCGACGGGCTGGCGGCGATCGGCATCTTCGCCTGGGCGTTTCACCTCCTCGGCCGCGCCCCGGGCGGGCTCGACGTGCTGGCCTCGCTCGGGCTCCTCGGCTGCGCGACGCTGGTGCTCTATTCAATCTGGATCCTGGTGGTCGCGGCGGCCTTCTGGGTCGTGCGCCTCGACAACCTCGCTTATCTCTTCAACTCGGTCTTCGACTTCGCGCGCTGGCCGGTGAGCGTGTTCCGCGGCGCGCTCCGGATCGTCTTCACCTTCGTGATCCCGATCGGGATCATGACCACCTACCCCGCCGAGGCCCTGCTCGGGACGCTCACGCTGCAAACCGGGCTCCTCGCCGTGGCCGGATCGTTCGGGTTCGTGGTGCTCTCGCGGACGGTGTGGACGCGGGCGATCGGCCGCTACACCTCGGCCTCGAGCTGACGACGACGGCCGCGTGACGCCGCGTTCGTGATGGTAGGCTGCGCGCGATGCAATCGCTTCGCGCCGGCGACACCGTGGACCGCTATCAGCTCATCGCGCCCATCGGCGAGGGGGGACAGGGGAGCGTCTGGCGCGCTGAAGATCCGCTCCACCGCGGCGCCACCGTGGCCTTGAAGCTGATCTCGCCGCTGCTCGTGCCCGGCGCGGCGATCGATCGGCTCCGCCGCGAGGCCCGCGCGCTCGCCCGGCTCTCGCACCCCTCGCTCCCGCGCTGCCACGCGTTCTTCGAGGACCTGCAGAAAGACGTGCTCGGCTTCGCGCTCGACTTCATCCCCGGCAGCTCGCTCGCCGAGATGATGAGCTCGCCGGATCTCACGCCCGAGCACCGCTTCTGGATCTTGCTCCACCTCGCCGACGCGCTCCGCTACATCCACGAGTCGGGCCTGGTTCACCGCGATTTGAAGCCTCAGAACGTGATGATCGCCCGCTCGTTCCTGGCCCACCCCGAGGACGCGGACGGCGTGAAGCTGGTGGATTTCGGGATCGCCGCCGCGGCCAACAACCCCTCGCCGCTCACGCAGATGGGCAGCCTGGTCGGGACGATCGAGTTCCTCTCGCCCGAGCTGCTCGATCCGAATTTCTGGAAAGAGGGCGGCGACGGCGCCGAGCGCGACGTCTTCGCCTTCGGCGTCGTCGCGTGGGAGCTCTTGCACCAGGGGAAGCACCCCGCCGGAGTCACCGACGAGGCGACGATGGGCGACTTCATCGTGGCCTACCGCGAGCGCGCCGACGACAAGGGGTGGCCGCCCGCCGAGGGCGACGATCTCGCGGCCGTCTACCACAAGGTCCTCGCGCTGCGGCCGAGCAAGCGCGCCACCCACGGCGGCGAGATCCGCGCGCTGCTCGAGAAAGCGCGGCCCGATCCCGCGCGCCCGCGCCCGCCGCAGACCGGGACGACGACGATGATGAGCGAGCGCGACGCGGTCGTCGCCGAGGTGGCGCGGCAGAACGCGGCGGCGTCCGTGGCCCCGCTCGCGCCGCTCCCGCGCCGCGCCTACGTGGCCTTCGGCCTGGTCGCGGGCGCGATCTTCGCGGTGACGTTCTTCTATGCGTACTTCAAGCGCCCCGACGCCTCGGGCCTGCCGCTCCGCAGCGCGATGCCGGCCGATTCGGCGTCGATGCCGGACGCGCCGATGGAAGAGCCGCCGAACCCCGAGCCCGCGCGCCCCACGCTGCGCCCGTCGGTGGCTCGACCCGCCGTTGCCGCGGTCGCGCCCGCGGCGGGCGGGGTCACGCCGCGCTGCCCCGCCGAGATGGTGGCGATCGCCGGATCGCCTGGATTTTGCCTCGACAAGAGCGAGGTCACCGTCGCCGACTACTGCAAGGGCGGCCCGTGCGACACCGCGAAGAGCGCCTTCTGGCCCGGCGCCAAGCCCGCCGAGATCACCGAGCACGGGCAGAACTGCACCGCGAACCGCGCCGACATGGTCGCGAGCCCGATCACCTGCGTGACCTGGAGCGATGCTATGCAGTTCTGCGCCGGCAAGAAGAAGCGGCTCCCGACGATGAAAGAGTGGAGCGCCGGCAGCGCGCAGGTCTCGCTCTGCCAGGCCGGCGAGCGCGTCTGTCCGCTCTTCGAGTGGGCCTCGGACGCCGCGCCGCACGGCTACCGCGAGACCCGCGGCCCGAGCTGGCGCTGGCGCGAGGCCTCGACCGGGCGCAACCCCGAGGGCGCGAAGAACGACGACCTCGGGTTCAGGTGTGCGAGCGATCCTTTGCCTTGAAAACAGCGCCCGGCGCGTTCTCGTCTGACCATGTCTCCACGCCGACTCGGACTCTGCTCACTCGCGCTGCTCCTGGGCTGCTCGCATCGGAGCGCGCCGACGCCGCCCGAGGCGATCACGACGGCGATCGTCGACGCGGGCGAGGGGGACGCGGACGCGGCGATCGATGCGGCGATCGCCGACGCGGAGGCGCCGAGGAGGCTAGTCGAGGATGCGGCGGCGCCGAAGGTCGCGGTCGCTCCGCCGACGGTGATCGGGCCGCTCGGGAGCATCGACGAGGTGGCGCAGGCGGCGGTCGATCGCGGCGACGTGACCGGCGCGGTGATCGCGGTCGTGCGCGGGCAGGAGATCGTCTTTCACCACGCGTACGGGCTGCGCACCAAGGATCCCGACGAGCCGATGAAGGTCGACACCGTGTTCGATCTCGCGTCGCTGACCAAGGCGCTGGCGACGGCGCCTTCGATCTTGCTGCTGGTCGAGCAGAAGAAGCTCAGCCTGGCGACGCCGGTGGCGAAGTACCTCCCGGTGCTTGGATCCAGGGGGAAAGACGCGATCACGGTCGAGCAGCTCCTGCTTCACACCTCGGGGCTCCGCGCCGACATCGGGGTCGGCGATTTCACGCACGGGCGCGACGAGGCGCTGCGTCGCATCGGCGCGCTGCCGCTCGAGAGCGATCCGGGCGCGCGCTTCGAGTACAGCGATCTCGGGTACATCGCGCTCGGCGCGCTGGTCGAGAAGATCGCCGGAGCGCCGCTCGACGCCTTCGCGCGCGCGAGCTTCTACGCGCCGCTCGGGATGCGCGACACCACGTTCTCGCCGCCGCCCGCGCTCGCCGCCCGCGCCGCGCCGACCGCGAAGGACGGCGACGCGTATTTGCAGGGCGTGGCGCACGATCCTCGCGCCCGCGCCCTCGGCGGCGTCGCGGGCCACGCCGGTCTGTTCTCCACCGTGGACGATGTGGCCCGCTTCGCGACGATGTTGCTCAACCGAGGCGAGATCGGCGGGACCCGCGTCCTCGCGGCGAGCACCGTCGCGGCGCTCACCCTGCCCCACGAGCTGCCCGACGACGCCGGCAAGCGCGCCCTCGGCTGGGACATCGACACGCGCTTCTCGGGCGTGCGCGGCGAGCTCCACGGCTATGGACACACCGGGTTCACCGGGACCTCGGTGTGGATCGATCCGTCGCGAAAAACAGCCGTCGTCGTGCTGTCGAGCGCGCCCTACCCCGACGGCAAGGGCGACGTCCGCCGCCTGCGACGCGAGGTGGCGACCGTCGTCGCGCGCAGCGTCGGCGCCGGCGGCGTGGTGCTCGCGGGGGCCACAAAATCGCCTGCGGCAGCGATCCCCGCCGCGATCGCGACCGGCTCGGTGCTCACCGGGATCGACGTCCTCGAGCGCGACGCGTTCAAGCCGCTCCAGGGTCGACGCGTCGGCCTCGTGACCCACGCGGCGGGCCGCGATCGCCGCGGCGCGAGCACCATCGACGCGCTCCGCGCCGCGCCCGGCGTCACCCTCGTCGCGCTCTTCAGCCCCGAGCACGGCCTGCGCAGCGAGGAAGATCACCCGGTGCGCGACGGCAAGGACGAGCGCAGCGGCTTGCCGATCTACAGCCTCTACGGCGAGCGCACCCGCCCGACCGACGCCGAGCTCGCGGGGATCGACACCCTGGTCGTCGATCTCCAGGACGCCGGCGCGCGCTTCTACACCTACGCGACGACGCTCGGATACCTGCTGGAAACCGCGGCGAAAGCTCACCTTCGGGTCGTGGTGCTCGATCGCCCGAACCCCCTCGGCGGCGCGCGGGTCGAGGGGCCGATGCTCGACGCGTCGCGCACCTCGTTCACGGGCTACCACCCGATCCCGATCCGCCACGGGATGACGCTGGGCGAGCTCGCGCGCCTCTTCAACGGCGAGCGAAAGCTCGGCGCCGATTTGCAGATCGTGCCAATCGAAGGCTGGAAGCGCGCCGACACCTTCGATCGCACCGGCCTGGTCTGGACGAACCCTTCTCCCAATTTGCGGAGCGTCACCGAAGCCCTTCTTTATCCGGGCGTGGCGCTGCTCGAGGGCACCAACGTCAGCGTCGGTCGCGGGACGACGACGCCGTTCGAGCACGTCGGCGCGCCGTGGATCGAGGGCCCGAAGCTCGCCGCTGCGCTCACCGCGGCCGGGCTCCGAGGTGTCCATTTCACCGCGACGTCGTTCACGCCGTCGAGCAGCACGTTCAGCGGCAAGGCCTGCGAGGGCGTGGCGATCGGCGTCGACGATCGCGCGGCACTCGATCCGATCCGGATCGGGCTCACCCTCGCGCGGGCGCTGATGACGCTGTATCCCGCGGATTTTCAGCCGAAAGGCCTGCTCTTGCTCCTCGGCAACCAGGCGACGTACGACGCGCTCACCCGCGGCGATCCGGTGGAGACGATCGTCGCGTCGTGGGCGCCGGAGCTCGCTGCCTTCGCCCCGGTGCGCGCGCGCACCCTGCTCTACCCGTGACGCGCGTGGAAATACGCGGCGCCGTGGACTACCTTGGCCGCGCGTGAAGAAGCATCTTCGAGGCGTCGATCCGCAGGGCAGTCAGCGTCGCCTCGACGCGCTGCGCGAGGAGATGGCCGGCCGTCGGCGCCCCGTACGCGTGGTGATCAAGCGCGCTTACTGGCATCAACGCGCCTCGCACCACGCCCTGCGTATCCTCACCTTCGGCGGGCAGAATCGGTATCTGTCGCACTACGTCACGACGCTCGGCCACACCATCTACGTGCCTGACGACTGGGACGACTGGGACCCGGCGCACGCCTGGGAGGTGCTCCGCCACGAGCTCGTCCACGTGGCCCAGTTCGAGCGCCATGGATGGTTGGGAATGATCCTGATCTACGGGTTCTTCCCGCTCCCGGCGGGCCTCGCCTACGGGCGAGCGCGGCTGGAGTGGGAGGCCTACCGCGAGACGCTGCGCGCGACAGCCGAGCTCGAAGGGATGGATGCGGCGCGGGATCCGGCGTTGCACCGGCAGATCGTGCAGCGGTTCACCGGGCCGGACTATGGATGGATGTGGCCCTTCCCCCGGCAGGTGCAGGGGTGGATCGACGAGGCGTTGCCGGGGATTGAAGCGGAGATTGCCGCAGAGGCTGGCCGGTGAGCCACGCGCCGCGGAGCCCGGAGAGCAGGCACCAGGGGATCAGCTCCCGGGGAGCCGAACGCGGAACCGCACCGGCTCGACCATGCCCGGGAGCTCGACCGAGGGGGCGAGCACCTCGCCCGAGGTCACGCCCGGAGGCACGGCGAGCCACGCGCTGAAGAGCTCGTCCACCGTGCGTGTCCCGCCGCAGCGCGCGCACGCCGTGGATCGCTGTTGCACCGCGCAGTCGGGACACCACAGCTCGACCCGCAGCGAGATGGTCGCCATCCCGCCCTGCGCGGCCTCGGCGTCGCGGAGCGCCAGCGTGATGAAGCCGGGCTCGTCGAGCCGCGCGGCGCCGCACGCGATCAGCGAGGAGAGCGGTCCGCTGAGCCGCGACAGCATGATCGCCGGCGCCGGCGGCCGCGCGGCCCGAGGCGGCGGGCTCGTCGCCGCCGGGGCACGCGGAGCGACCGCGCCCGTGGGCTCGGCCGCGCGGCGCCGCCGGTCGTACGCGGCCCGCGCGATCGGATCCGAGAGCACCGCGTAGGCCGCCGCGAGCTGCTGGAACGTGGCCGTCGCGCCGTCGCCCGCGCGGTCGGGGTGCAACCGCAGCGCGAGACGACGCCACGCTCTGCGCAGCTCCTCGGCGTCGGCGGTCGCTGGAACACCGAGCAGCGCGTAGTAGTCGGCGGCGGGCGGAGGCATTGGACGCGGGCAGCGTAGCCGATGCCGGTCGACGGTGGGCACGGGACAAGCATATACTCTTGCTCCAAACCTGGGCCCCGGCCGGATCAATCATATCCGAACCTCCGGCGCTCACGAGGGCGCCCTTGCCAAAGTTCACGCTGCCTTTGGAGAGACCGCAAACGATCGCGTTGCCCGCGCTGTCAGTCGCGCCGAGGTTACGTCAAGGCAACGTCACCTTGCGAATGCGGTTGATATCGACGGCATAGAGCGCTCCGGCAAAGTACGTGATGCCTTGTAGCGCCCCGAACTTCGCCTCGCAGCCATTTCCATCGACGAGCCCCGACGTCGAGCCGACCACCGTCGTTACGTTACCGCTCGCGTCCACGGCCCGGATCCTCGTGCTATCCGCCACATACAGGATGTGCTGCTGAGGATCCAAGGTCAGCCCGGTCGGCCCTTCGAACTGCGCCATACCGCCGATCCCGTCCACGTGACCCTGGACCGATCCCGCGAACGTAGCTGCACTACCGTCGCTCGCCACCTTGCGCACACGGTAGTTGGTCGTGTCGGCGACGTACATATCGCCCGTCGTATCGAACGCGATATCCGAAATTAGCCCATACTTCGCGCTGGTCGCGGTCCCGTCGTTGAAGCCGCAAGCGCTACCACTGAAGAAGTTTGAAGTGTTGCCGGTCACGAGCCCAAGGGTGCAGCTCTGCGTCTCTCCGACATAGATGCTGCCGGTAGGGCTGATACCTACGGAGACGATCCCCCCGAGTCCGACCACCATGGTTGCGACGCCGGCCGGTGTGATGTGTTCCAGCGCGTCGCCCGTTGGATCAACCATGTAGTAGTTGCCGTCGGTATGACGCGCGATGCGCCGTGGGCTGAGGAAACCAGTCGGGCCGGAAAAAGTTGACGTCGTGCCGTCGGCCAGGACTTTACGAACGCGCGCATTCCCACCGTCGGCCACGTAGAGGTTGCCTTGCGGATCGACCGTGATCCCCTCCGGCGTGTCGAACTGCGCCGATGCGCCGGCACCCTCCACGAATCCGGGCAAGCCCGTGCCGGCAAGCGTCGTCACGTGGACGAGCGGGCTCAGAGTACACGGAGGCATCCCGCCGCCGCCGGTCGTGCTTGCGCTCGTACTTGCGCTTGTGCCTCCGGTGCCGCTCGCGCTCGTGGCTGTCGCTGTAACCGTGCCTGTCGTGCTACTCCCGACTCCGCCATCGACATCAACAGGCAACCGCTCGTTGAGCCCGAGGATCGCATTGCAACCCCCGACCAATGCGACGAGGGAAGCGACGACCAGGGCACCATGCTTGCGATTCATCGTCGTCACCACTCCCCACTCAAAAGCAGTCCACCCCCACTCGATCCGACAATCGGCCGCGCCGAGTAGCGCAGCCGCGCACCAGCTCCACTTGACGGACTGGAAGGCGCGGTAAGAAACAGGATCGCTCCGCCGAGCACCGCGACACCACCAACGACAAATCCTACCGTCGAGGTGTTTCCAGCGACGATCGCCTCGTGTCCGAGCACGATCCCTTGCGGATCACAGTGAAGAAAATCGGTGGGCAAGCAATGCGGATGCGACTCGGCATCCTTGCTCATCGCCTTGGCGCCGAACACTGCACCAACTACGATCCCGACCAAGCCGGCCGCCCCGACCACCAGGCCGGCAGTCCGCCGCCCGCTCCAAGTAGAAGCCGACTCCGCGCGTACTCCCCCGGGTCCCGGCGGGGGCTCCGGGAGGCCGGGGACCTCCACCTTCATGGTTCCCCCATTCGGTAGCACGACGACCTTGGCCGCCCAGATCCCTTTGCCCGGTGCGCCAGCCTCGATCGTGTGCGCCCCAGGATCCACTGGAATCGCCGTCTCCCACAACGCCGGGCCGATGATCTTACCATCCCACTTCACATCCAGACCCGGGACGCGCGCATCGGGTGAGGGTGAGATCGACACCTTGGACAGCGTGGGCTCGATCGCGCGCGCCCGTTGCAGCGCCGCCTCCTGCCGCTCCAAATCGCCGCGATTCCGGGCCATGGACCCCGCCTGTTGGTAGGCGCCCCAGGCACTCGCGGTCCGCGGCGGGGCGAGACTCAGGAAGCAGTCCCCAATATTCAAGAGCGTGCCAGGCGTCGGATCCAGTCGCTGGCTCTCCTCGAACTTCGGGCAAGCTTCGTTGAAGCGGCCTTGTGCGACGAGCTTCTTCGCTTCGACGAACACAACCTCTGCGGCAGCGACATCGCTCGGCGAGGCGTCGGCCGAGGCCGGCGCTGTTCGGAGTAGCGCTCCAGCGAGGACCAGGCAACCCAGGGCGGAGGCGGAGGTTTTCATAGTGGGTTGGGTTCTCTATCAGCCACGTTCAAGGACATTCTTCTTCGGGCCCGGCGTGACCGGTTTCGCGGTCACGGTCGGCGGCGGCGGCGGGACACGGTGAGGAGTGGGCCCGTGAGGCGGTGGCGCGCCGACAGTAGCAGAGGGCGTCGCGCTCGTCTCGGGCGCAAGCACAGTCGAGGCGATGGGCGGCGCCGTGCTCGATGGCGCGGCGGTCGGCGCTACCACGGAAGGTTCGGGCGTTGACATGGAACCTGACGTCGGATCCGATTTATCTGGAGACGGGCCGTGTCGACCCACGAGGATCACGCTTGCCATCGCGCCGACTGCCAGGGCGACGAGCCCGAATGCGGCCGCGACCGCCGATCCACGCCGCGACCCGGATCGAGGAACGGTTGCGGATGGCGCGGCGACCGTGCTCAGCGTGCCCGAGATCCCTTCCGACACCGCGGGCGCGCGCTGCGGCGGCGCCATGGCCAGCACCTCCGGCGGCAAGAGGTCCGTCAGGCGCGCTGTCGTGATGCTCACGCCCAGAATCGCCGCCGCGCGCTCGGCATGCACGACGTCACGCGCGGCGCCAAGCGGAGCAAGCGCCGCCGCAAACTCGGCGACGTTCTGCCACCGTTGCTCTCGATCCTTCTCGAAGCACTTCATCAAGATGCCTTCGAGACTGGGCGGCGCAGCCGGCAAAAACTTGGAAAGCGGAGTTGGCTCGCCTTGAAAGATACGGCCACACACTACCTGGATCTGATCGGCGTGGAACGGTGTGATCCCCGCGAGGAGCTCGTAAAGGATGACGCCCAGCGCCCAGATATCGGCGCGCCCGTCGACCTCTTTGGAGGCTTGGAGTTGCTCGGGTGGCATATAGAGCGGCGTGCCCATGATGGCCGACTCGCTCGTGAGGTCGACTCCACCCGCGAGCTTGGATACGCCGAAATCCAGCACCTTGACGCAGGGGGAGCCGTCCGCGAGCGTCGCCAAGAACAGGTTCGCGGGCTTCAGATCGCGGTGAACGATACCGGCCTTGTGCGCCTCGGCCGCCGCTTCGCAGACCTGAAGGACGTAGCCGACCGCTTCGGAGACGGGCAGCGGGCCGCGCGTGTCGAGCACGGCCGCGAGGTCTGTTCCAGCGAGCATTTCCATCACCAGATAGGGAGTTATCCCGTCGTCCATTATTCCAACGTCAAGGACCTTGGCGATGTGGTGCGTGGTGAGCCGGGCCGCGATGCGCGCTTCGCGCAGGAACCGCGCGTGGCCCTCCGCGCTGGGCTTGTTGCCCGGAAGCATGAACTTCATCGCGACCTGTTGATCGAAGCCGAGATGGGTCGCCGCGATGACGAACCCCATGGCACCTTTTCCGATGACGCGCTCGACGCGGTATTTCCCCAGCAGGATGGAGCCTGGCGTGGTCAGCTTCTCGATCATGATGTCCGGCGAGTCTCGCCGGATCCGGCGCGAGTGTCAACGGCATGGGTCAGCGCTTGACGGTGTCCGCCCGCGGGCGGGAGAGGTCGATAATCTGCTCTGGACGCGCGGCGGACAGGATCCCGGCGGACATGGTCGCCGCGATGATCTGGTTGTCATGACCGAGGCCGACGACGGCGGCGAAGAAGTCGGCCTGCCGACGTGGATGGACGTACAGCTCGGGACTGTCGACGAGCACGACCGAGCGGTTGAGGCCAAATCTCTGGAACGTCGTGGCGAACAGGACCGCCTGTTGCTCACTGCTCGAAAGATCCTCCAGCTCGACCAGGGTGCCATCGCGCTTGTGGAAGAACACGCGGGCCGAGCGATCGTCTGGCTCGACGTTGGCGAGCCGAACGTTCTGAAGCACGAGCGCGATGGCCTCGCGCATCGGCCCGAGCGCGTCGGGCTGTCGCGTTCGGATCGCAATACCCTGCGTGGCGAGAGCTTGCGACAGACGCCCAGCGTCAGCGAGAACGAGATCGCGGAGATAGACACGGAGTCCGGCATACTTTTCCGGCGCCGAGGTCATTCGCAGCCTGCCCTCCGCCGGATCCGGCGTCGGTCGGCGCGCACCTGGAGGCTCGCCGAACACCAAGGAGCGGTTCGCGGGAAAGAGCTCGAACTTACCCTGCGCTGGATCACTGGAGTACGCACCGAAAAGGCGGCGTACGCGCGGGCTCGCATCGAGGCTCGAAGATCCGTCGCCGATCTCCCAGACGATGACTTGTTGCGCCTCGGCAACCTCGCTTCGTACGCAGTCGGCGTCCGAAAGAAGCCACGTCGTCACCACACGGCAGCGGCCAGTCTTCTGCCTACGAATCCGCTCGGGATCCGGCGCGGCGCCGTAGCTGCCAATCGCCTCCTTCGCGGCTGCGAGCGTTCGGAGCAGCGACGTCTTGCCCGCGTCCTGCTCACCCGTCACGAGCACGACGTCGAGCGGCGCTCCCGTCGTCGGCGCGGAGAACGCATAGCTCCCATCGGGAACGCCGCGCACGCCTTCGAGCGTCATGCGGAGCA
>JBDTXR010000181.1:0-17090 GCA_040006075.1 Byssovorax sp.
CCCCAGGCGTAGGCGTGGACCATCACCGTGTCGGCGTAGGGGCCGTTGTCGATCCCGATCTCGCCGTCGGCGAGCGCGGGCGCGGGCGTGTTGCGGAACGTCGACCAGCCGTTCGGCGTCACCGGCGCGGTAGCGCCCGGTCCGATCGCGTAGCGGCTCGACAGCGTCGCGACCACGCCGGCCGGGCCGAAGGTTCGCGGCACGATCGCGGCCTTGCCGGCGACGCGCGGCGGGGCGGCCTTCACGACCGCGAGCGGCGGCGTGGCGACGGCGCCGAGGTCGCAGGTGAAGCCGATCTGCGGCGACGATCGCGTGGGCGTGTACGAGGGCGGCGGCGCCGCGGCCGGGCGCATGTCGTCCTCGCTCTCGGCCTTGCCCCAGCCGACGCGGAGCCACCCGCCGAGCACGCAGCCCGCGGGTCCGCACGCGCGCGTCGGGCCCGATCGCTCGGCCTCGTCGTCGCGCTCGGGCAGGTCGAGGACCTCCCAGTGCAGGCCGCCGTCGGTGGTCTCCGCGGCGCGCCCGCCCTCGCCGAGCGAGAGGCCGAAGCGCCCCGCGAGGATCGCCCCGCCGGCGTCGTCGCGCACGTCGCCCGCGATGACCTTTCCATCGAGCTTGAGGCGCACGCCGATCACCGGCCCGCCGGCCTCGACCCAGCCCGTGAGCACGCCCTTCTCTCGCTCCTCGAAGCCGTCGAGCCACATCCCGCGGCGGAGCAAGCGATCGACGAACGGCGGCTCGGACGGCAGCGTGAGGGGGATCGTGGTCGCCGCGACGCCGCCGAGGATCGTGATCTGCCCGGGGCTCCCGCCGCGCGGTGGGACGAGGACGACGACCCGACCGCTGGCGAGCGCGATCACCCGCTCGACGCCGATCTCGCCCTTGATCCGGATCTCGTGGAGCTCGCCCGCGGCGCTGCGAATGCAGTAGGGCCGCGCGCCGTCCTCGACGTCGGCGGCGGCGCCGTTCGCCGGATCTTCACACGCGCCGCGGACCACGAGCGCGCCGTTGCCGCTCGCCGAGACGAAGCGCGGCCTCGCGAAGCGGAGCGCGGGTCGCAGCGCGAACGGCGGCGCAAATTCGTACACGATCGTCGCGCCGTCGCGCTCGCCGCAGAGGAAGCCTGCGCCCGCGCCGACGCGGAGCGCGTGGCACGCGGCGAGGCGATCCGGGTACGCGTCCTCGGACGTCGCGAGGATCGATCCGTCGTGGAGCGAGACCCGCACGAGGGCGCCGCCGCGCGCGACGATCGCCGTCGTCGGGCTGTCGGGGAATCCATCCTCGAGCGCGGCGCGGAGCGGCTTCTTGCCGAGCAGCCCCGGCTGCGGCGTCGGCGGATCGAGATCGTCCGACGGCGCCCCGATCTCGCGCGGCGTATCGGGCCGGAACGTCACGGCGCCGCGCGCGTCGACGAGGTAGCGCCCGCCGGCGACGCTGACCGAGGGATCGCCGCTGACCACGTCGATCGACAGCGGCCGCTCGGCGACCCCGACCGATCGCCAGGTCGCGCCGGCGTCGAACGTCGCGAGCGGCCCGCGCAGATCGGTGTCGACGACGGCGCGCCATCCATCCGCGAACGCGAGCCGCCCGTACGCCGCGGCCGGCGGCAGCGTGCCGAGCCCGCGCGGCTCGCCGGTCTCGGGATCGATCGCCGCGAGCCGCCCGTTGCTCTGGTAGCGCACGTAGAGCCGATCGAACCCGGGCACGATCGCGTCGACCACGGCGCTGAGCTGGACCAGCGGCTGGAGCTTCGCGAGCCAGTCGGTGGCCCGCCAGATCTGCGCGCCGCTCCCGGTGTTGGCGTGAAAGAGATACCCGCCGCCGAGCCGCGACGGGAGCGCGACGGCGCTGACGTTGCCACGCGGGAGGAGATCCGCGGCGCGCTCGATCGCGCCGTCGTCACGGGCGATCATCCGCATGCGATCGAGGAGGATGCGCCGCTGCCCGCCGTCGCGCGCGACGACGCCGCGCTCTCCCACGAGGTCGGGGAGGAGGCGCGAGGGGGTGACCATCTCGACGAGCTTCGGCGCAGAGGAGGGCGCGGCGGCGGGCTTCGCGCCGGGAGTCGCCTTCGCGGCGATCGGAGCGACCGGAGCGCCGCTGCACGAAGCGACGGCCAGGAGCGCGGGGAGAGCCAGCGCGCGTCGAGGAGATCTCACCGCGCGATGCTAGCGCGGGCGGGCCGTGGAGGCTTCCGAACATAGCTTCCCCTCGCTCGCCGCTCTCTCTTGCGCTGTTCGCCAGGGTCGCCTCCAGGAAGACTCCGAAGACGAGGAAGAAGGACGCAGCAAAGCCGTCCGCGGCCAGGTCCGCCGAGCCGAGGCCGGCGAAGCCGAAGCCGTCCAGGGGCAAGAAGGCCGTCATCGCCACCGCGCGCGCCATGCTGCTCGCGCTCGATCCGGCCCTCGACTCGCCGATTGACCGCAACATCGCCGAGACGCTGCAAGAGTCCCGCGAGCTGGAGTCCGTGCTCGGCAAGATGGGCAAAGAGATCTACGCCAGGAGCAACCTCGACAGGGCCGTTGGCCAGAGCCTCGACGCGCGGGGCAAGCTCCTGGAAACAGCCGAGTCCGCCTGGGCCGCGCACCGCGAGGCCGCCCTCTCCAGGAGCCTTCGGGCCGTCCGCGCCGACGCCGAGGACTTGAAGCGAGACTTCATCGCGGCGCTCCGGCACTTCCGTAGAGACCGAAGCCACGGTTCAAGATCGCGTCGATGGCATCGTCCTCGGCAGCGGGCTCCCGGATCTCGTCGATGATCTGAAGAAGCTCGCCACTCTGGTCGACGAGAGCGAGACCAAGCTCGCTCGCGCCGATCTCCCGGAGCATCCGGCCGACAAGGAGCGTGGCTTCGCAGAGTCGTTGATCCGGGGCTCCGCCGACAGGGCCATCGATCCCGAAGGCGCAGAGGTGATGTCGATCCGCAACCGCGCCTTCTGGTTCCTGCGCGAGGCCATGGACGCTGTCCGCTCCGACGGACCCAAGCTCCTCGTCGTCTTCCGCGCTTCGACGCGCCAACGAGCGCGACACCCGACCCCGGCAAAGGGACATCATCCGGAACGTGCTCGGCGAGAACCCAGGCTAACACCCATGGCCCCACACCGCCTCTCTTCCACCTACGGCAGGCACGTATTCAAGAAAACGCTCACCGTGTTGCCGGTAAAATTGGCGACCGCCACATCCTGCTGCTTGTCCCCGTTCAAGTCCCCTGTCGTCACCCCGAACGGGTTGCTCCCGGTCGCGGTGCTCACCGGCGCGTCGAACGTGCCTTTCCCCAGGTTGAACAGCACGCTCACCGTATCGCTGTTGTAGTTGGAGACGACGAGGTCGAGCTTGCCATCCGCGTTGAGATCGGCGGCCGCCACCGAGAACGGGAACGGGTTCGAGGCATAGTTGACCGCCGCGGCGAAGGTGCCATTGCCGGCGCCGAGGAGCACGCTCACGTTGCCGCCCCCCTCGTTGGCGAGGGCGAGATCGGTCTTGCCGTCGCCGTCGAGATCCGCCGCGATCACCGCGTAAGGCGACGCGCCGGCCTTGACGCTCACCGCGGGGGCGAAGGTGCCGTCACCGTTGTTGAGGAGCACGCTCGCGGCGCCGGTCCCGTAGCTGGCGACGGCGAGATCGGGCTTGCCGTCGCCGTTGAGATCCGCCGCCGCGATCGAGAACGGGAGCGAGCCCGCGGAGTAGCCGACCGGCGCCGCGAAGGTGCCGTTGCCCTGGTTGAGCAGCACGCTGGCGCTGCTGTTGAAATTGGCGACGGCGAGGTCGGGTTTGCCGTCGCCGTTGAGATCCGCGGCGGCGATCGAGTACGGGCTGGCTCCGGCGGGGTAATCGACCTTGGCGGCGAAGGTGCCATTGCCCAGGTTGAGGAGCACGCTCACCGTGCCTCCGGCGTCGTTGGCGAGGGCGAGGTCGGGCTTGCCGTCGCCGTCGAGATCGACGGCGGCCACCGATCGAGGCTTCGATCCCGCCGCGTAGCCGACCGCCGGGGCGAAGGTGCCGTCGCCCTTGCCGAGGAGCACGCTGACGCTGTCACTGCCGTTGTTGGCGACGGCGAGGTCGAGCTTTCCATCGCCGTTGAAGTCGCCGGAGGCCACCGACATCGGCGCCGGTCCGACGTCGGGGGGCGAGCCCCCGGGATCGCCGAGATCGCCGGGGCAAGCGGCCTTGACGCAGGTGCCCTGTCCGTCGCACACCGTACCTCCCTTGGTGCAGGCGTCGCCGGCCGGGACCGGCTTGCTCACGGGAGCGCCCTTGTCGCAGAAATCGACGGTGCACTCGTTGCCGTCGTCGACCGGTACGCAGGCCGCGCCGCCGGTGCCGCTGCTGCTGCTCGTCGCGGTCGCGGTCCCGCTGCTGCTCGTCGCGCTCGCGGTGCTCCCGCCGCCGCCCGTCGCCGTGCCGGGATCGCTGCTACAACCGCTCAGGGCGACGAGCCCGACCGAGAGCCACGCGCCCCACCCGCGAACGAACGCTGTTTCCATCGCGCCACGATCGCTTGTGGCCCCGTCAGCGTCAAGCGATGGGAGCCCGCGCGGCGCGGCGGCCGTCCTTCCTACCGGCCGCAGAGAACGATGGCGTCGTGCAGGCGCGGGTCGAGCCCTCGTGGAGCCGCCCGCGGGCCGTCCCATGGGACAGGCACGCTGGCCGCTCGCCCGTCCCGGTGAGCTGCTCTTGCCGTCTCCCCTGCGCGCTGCGTTCGCCCGGGGATCCGCGCGCCCGCGGTGTCGCCGAGGGCGACTCCAGGCCTGGCTCGACCGTTGCTGTGTCCTGGGCAGACCCCGACACGGGGAGGGGGACAACGGTGCTTGGTGCTCGTTGCCTCGCGTACTCCATTCCACCGAAGAGACCTATCATGAACAGCGACGCGACCACGACTCGTGCTCACGAACGCACGGCGACACCTCTGGTCGAACCCGGGCACGAGCCCGCGATGCTGAGGGCGCTCCGCGTTCATGCCGATGGGCTGGAAGAAGAGGTGTCCAGCAGCCCTCTCGCGGCGAGCGAGCATGCCATTGCCGGCCACGACGTCGTCGGCTGGGGTCGGCGGGCGCCGTGGGCGCAGCCCGACACCTGGACCGTGTCGCGATTCATCGGGCGCGAGCTTCATCGGCTCGGGATCCGCGACGCGTTCGGTGTGCTCGGCGGCGGCATCGCGCCGTTCGCCGACGGCCTGATCCGCGCGCCGATCCGCCTGGTGCACACGCGCCACGAGAGCGGCGCGGTGTTCGCCGCGATCGAGGCCCACTTCGCCAGCGACCGGCCGACCGCGGCGGTGGTGACCACCGGCCCCGGGCTGTTCAACGCGCTCAACGGCGCGATGGCGGCGCGCGCCGACGGCGCCAAGGTGCTGCTGGTGTCGGGGGCCACCGCCCGTCACCAGCTCGGGCGCGGCGCGGTCCAGGAGACCGGGCCCCACACCATGCCGGCCGGGCTCACCGAGGCGGGGCTGATCTTTCACAGCGCGGCGCGCCCCGAGTCGCTGGCCGAGGTCGTCGGCTTCCTGCAGCGTCTGGCGGTCGCGTGGGCGCAGCCGGGCGGCCACGTCGCGCATCTCGCGCTGCCGTGGACGCTGCAGACGCAGATCCTCGACGCGGCGGCGCTGCCCACCGTCGCGACCTGGACTGTCGCGCGCTCGGCGCCGACCGCCGAGCTGCTCGACGCGTGCCTCGACGCGCTGGCCAGCGGCGCCGCCGCGCTGTGGCTCGGGCATGGCGCCCGCGGCGCGGCGGCCGAGCTGCGCGCGTTCGCCGAGGCCACCTCGCTGCCGGTGCTGTGCTCGCCGCGCGCCAAGGGCGTCTTTCCCGAAGACCACCCGCTCTACGTCGGCACCAGCGGGGCCGGTGGCCATCCGGCGGTGGCCCGCTTCTTCGCCGGTACCCGGCCCGATACGCTCCTGGTCGTGGGCTCCCGCCTCGGCGAGGTCACCACCTTCCTGTCGGCGGCCGCGACGCCGGGCCGGCGCTGGATCCACGTCGACATCGATCCCTCGGCATGCGGCGCCGCGTTCCCCGGGGTGCCGGGGATCGCGGTGGTCAGCGACGCCGGCCAGTTCGCCCGCGCGCTGCTGGCACGGCTGGCGGTGCCGGGGCGACGGCCGCTGGGCCAGCGATTTACCCCGACGTCCCACGTCGAGCGTCCGCCCCCTCTCGCGCCGCGCCCGGTCGGCGACGTGCGCCCCGCCTTTCTCATGCAGGCGCTCCAGGACCACGTGATCGACCGCAGCGACGCCGTGATCATGAGCGAGGCCGGTAACTCGTTCACGTGGTGCAACTACGCGCTCCGCTTCCCGGGCCCGGGCCGGTACCGGACCAGCGCGGCCTGGGGCTCGATGGGCCATTTCACGTGCGGCCCGGTCGGGGCGGCGCTGGCCAGCGCGCGCCGGGTGGTCGCGGTGGTCGGGGACGGCGCGATGCTCATGCAGAACGAGCTGTCGACCGCGGTCGCTTACCAGGCGTCGGCGGTGTGGATCGTCCTCAACGATGCGCAGCTCGGGCTCAACGAGCACGGCATGCGCGCGCTCGGGATGGAGGGGATCGAGACCCAGCTACCGCGCACCGACTTCGTCGCGCTCGCCCGCAGCCAGGGCGCCGACGGGGTGGCGGTCACTTGCGAGACCGAGCTGGCCGACGCGCTCCAAAGGGCGCTGGCGGCCACGGGCCCGTTCGTCATCGACGTGCGCACCGATCGCAGCGTCCCCTCGCCGATCCTCGCGCTGCGCGTCCAGAGCCTGGACCACCCGGCGGTGCCGCAGTGACCACGAGCCCCGCTGTGTACGAGGGTCCGTTCGACCGCGAGCCGTGGCCCGAGCGCCTGCCGGCGACCGTCGTCGATCCCCGCGGCGAGCCCCGCATCCATGGCTACGAGGTCCGGCGCGATCTCGCGCGCCACCACGGCATCGCCGACCTGGCGTGGCTGGCCGCCCGCGGCGAGCTGCCCACCGCGACCGAGCGCGAGGCGTTCGAGGTCGCGGTGATCTGGCTCGCGCCGGTGCATGCCGGGGAGGCGGCCAGCCACGCTGGCATCCTGGCCAAGCTGGTCGGGGCGCTGCCATCGGCGGTGATCTCGACGATCGCCACCGGCCTGGCCGAGCTGGGCCGGACCGAGCGCGACGCGCTGGCGCCGTGGCTTTCGTGGCTCGACGCGCCGATCGGCGCGCCGCCGCCGTGCGCGGTCGAGGCGGCGCCCGACGCCGATGCCGCCGACGCGCATGCCTGGCTGGTGGAGCGAACGGCGGTGTGGTTCGGCCCCGACGCCGCGCTGCCGGAAAGCCCCGTGCTCGGCCGGGTCGCTGGCGGCCACGCGCTGCTCCACCGCCTCGGTCTGCGCGATCCCCAGCTCGTGGAAGGCGTGGTCACGTGGGCGCGCCTGCTGATCGTGATCGCCGAGACTGCCAGTCTGCGCGCGGGCGCGGTGCGGGATTACCCGGCCCGGCTACCCGACTACCAGTACGTCGACGACCAGGGAGGATCGCCATGAGCGAGCGCCCGATCACCCGAGCCGGGCACATTGCCTACGGGCGAAACCGGTTCTGCGGCGCCGACGTGTTCGACGAGCTCGCCGCGCAGGTCGTGACGCCCGGAGACCTGCTCGCCCGGGCGCTGGGCGCGCGCGCGCTCGACGAGGACGACCGCGAGCTGCTGCGCTGCGCGGCGCTGGCGCTCACGTCGCCCGACCCGCGGGTCTGGCCGCTGAAGCTGACCCGCGTGCTCGCGTCCTACGGCAACGTGTTCGCCGGGTTCTACGGCGCGCAGCTCGCCAGCGCGACCCAGAAGATGGGCCCCAACAGCGGCACCGGCGCCGCCCAGGCGCTGGCCTGGCTGCTCGATCAGATCCGCGACGACGACGACGACGAGGCGTTCGCGCGCAAGCTCGACAGCTACCTCGCCCAGGTCGGGCGCATCGGCGGCTTCGGGGTGCCCTTTCGCGACGAGGACGAGCGCCAGGTCGCTTTGACTCGCCTGCTCGAGCACCACCCGATCACCCGCCGCCGCCCGTGGCAGATGCACCTGCGGATGGCGCGGGTCATGCGCGCGGCCCATGGCCTCCAGGTCAACGTGGTCTTGCCGCTGGTGGCGATCGCGCTCGACCTCGGCATCGCGCCGCGCCGCGCCGGGCTGTGGATGAGCCTCACGATGGCCCATACCTTCGCGGCCCACGCGGTCGAGGCCCTCGATCACGACGCGCCGTTCCTGCGCGAGCTGCCGGTCGCGTCCATCGACTACCGCGGCCGGGCGCCGCGGCAGTCGCCCGCAGCCGCGGCGGCGACGGCGCGCGGCTCGGCCCGCGCCGGGTGAATCAGGGAGCGCAGGGGGCGAGGAGCACGCTCACGTTGTTGCTGCTGGCGTTGGCCGTGACGAGATCTTGCCGGCCGTCGCCGTTGAGATCCACGGCCTTGACCGAGATCGGACCGGCGCCCACGCCCGAGGAAGCCGCCGCGGCGAACCCCAGCGTTCCAGCGCACTCCGGCGCGCCGCACGCGCCGAGGCCGTCGCACACCGTGCCGCCGATCGTGCAGGGAGCCCGGGCGCCGCGGGTTTGCTGATCGGTACCCCGTGGTCGCAGACGTCTTCCGTGCAGGGGGTTACCGTCGTCGACGGGAGCGCAGGCCGAGCCGCCGACTCCGCTGCTGCTGGTTCCGGTGCTGCTCCCGCTCTGGCCGGTTTCAGCGCTGGTGCTCCCGCCGGCGCCCCCGCCGCGAACGCTGTCCACCTCGTTGCCGAAGGGGGTGCAGCCGACGACCGCCGCCGCGCCCACCACGACTGTCCACGTTTTCCAGGCGAAGCAAGGAAGGGTATCCATCATTGGCGATCACGATGGCTCGCCCCACTCGCCTGCTCAACGAGACAAGCGCTCTCCGGAGCGATCCGCGACAGCGTGGTTGAATCGACCGCGAGGGCGGATGAAGAGCCGGAGAGCGCGGACGGTCTGGCCCGGCGGAGCTTTCCTCCGGCGGTCCTCCCGTAGCGGCCGGCGGAGGGCGCCCGGGAAATCCCTCGGGCGCCTCGCTCCACGGGATCATTGATGGCAGGTATTCAGGAGCACAGACACCTTGTTGTACGAGGGGTGCGCCACGACGAGGTCGGGCGCGCCGTCGCCGTCGATGTCCGCAGCCGCGAGCGATTCCGCGGTCGACCCCGTATCGTAGTTGAGCATCGGAGCGAAGGTGCCATTCCCCAGGTTGAACAGGACGCTCGCGGTGCCCCACTGGTCGCTGGTCACCACGAGATCTTGCAGCCCGTCGAGGTTCAGGTCGGTCGCGATGATGTCGTGCGCGGACTTGGGCCCGGGGTAGCTCACCGGGGCGGCAAAGGTTCCGTTGCCGAGGTTGAGCAGCACGCTGACCACGTTGTGGATGCTGTCGGCGACCGCGAGGTCGGGCTTGCCGTCGCCGTCGAGATCGCGTGCCACGACCGCGACCGGCGTCGAGGTCACGAAGAACGAGACCGCCGGAGCGAACGCGCCGTTGCCCGCGTTCATCAGCACCGCCAAGTGGCCGGCACCGGGCTCGACGACCACGAGATCGGTCTTGCCGTCTCCATCGAAGTCCGCGGCCTGGATCGACGAGGCCAGCGGCCCCACCGGGTGATCGACGGGAGCGGCGAAGGTGCCATCGCCCAGGTTGTGGAGCACGCTGATCTGGCCGCTGGAGGCGCTCGCGAACGCGAGGTCGGGGTGGCCGTCGCCGTCGAGATCCGTGGCCAGGATCGAGATGGGCTCGGCTCCCACTGCGTAGCTGACGGCCGCCGCGAAGGTGCCATTGCCGAGGTTGAGCAGGACGTTGAGGGTCGCGCCGACGACGTTGGCGACCGCGATATCGGGCTTGCCGTCGTCGTTCAGGTCCACCGCCGTGACCGAGACCGGGTTGACCCCGGCCGCGTAGTCGACCGCGGCGCCGAACGAGCCGCTCCCCTGATTGAGGAGCACGCTCACGCTGTCTGCGTTGCGGTTCGCCGTGACGGCATCGAGCTTGCCGTCGCCGTCGAAGTCTGCGATGGCGACGTCCAGAGGCGTGGTCCCCGTGGAAGCGAGGGTCGGAGTGACGAACGCGCCGTTGCCGGGGTTGAGGAGGATGCTCACGTCCGATGCACCTTTGTTGACCACGGCGAGGTCGATCGCGCCGTTGCCGTCCAGATCCACGGCGACGACCCCGTACGAGTTCGATCCCACCACGTGGTCGACGGCCGGCGCGAAGGTCCCGTCTCCGAGATTCATGAGCACGCTCAGGTTGGCGACATAGAGATTGGCGACCGCGATGTCGATGTCGCCGTCGCCGTCGAGATCCGCCGCCGTGACCGCTTGAGCGTTGTTGCCGGCCGGGTAATGGACGGCGGTGGCGAAGGTGCCCGCTCCCTCGTTGAGGAGCACGCTCACCGTGCCGCTCGCCCAGTTGATGACGACGAGGTCGGCGTGTCCGTCACCGTTCAAATCCGCGGTCGCCAGCGACGAAGGCTGCGTGCCGACCATGTAGCTGACCGGGGACGCGAAGCTGCCCACGCCGAGGTTGATCAGAACGCGGACGGTGTCGTCGTTCGGGCTCGAGACCGCCAGATCGAGCTTTCCGTCGCCGTTCAGGTCCTGCGCGACGACGTCCGCCACCTGCATGCCCATGGCGTGGGCGACCGGCGCTGCGAAGGTACCGCTCCCCTGGTTGTACAGCACGCGGACGTACCCGCCGCTGACGTCGTTGCTCACGACGAGGAGATCGGGTTTACCGTCGCCGTCGATGTCAGCCGCCTTCACCCCGGCGGGCGTCGGGCCGGCGGGGTAGCTGATCGCCGGCGCGAACATGCCATTGCCGAGATTGAGCAAGACACTGACATCGTTGGTGCCGTCGTTCGTAACGGCGAGGTCCGGCTTGCCGTCGCCGTCGAGATCCATCGCGGTGATCGATTGGGCGGTGTTGCCGACGGGGTAGGCGACCGCCGGTGCGAAGAGGGCATTCCCCACGTTGAGCAGCACCTCGACGGTGCTCGCGGCGTTTTCATCCACGACCGCGAGATCCGGCTTGCCGTCGCCGTTCAGGTCCATCGCCACGATGGCTCGGGGATTCACGCCCGCGTACGGTGACGGCGCGCCGGGGAGCTCGAGCAGCCCCGAGCAAGAGGGGGTGAAGCAGGCGCCGAGTCCATTGCAGTACCCGGCGGCGCCGCAGGGCGTGCCGACCGCGGTCGGCAGGTGCGTCTGGAGGTCGCCGACGCAGGCGTCGTCCGTGCACGAATTGCCATCGTCGACTGGCACGCACGCGCCGCCGCTGCCGCTGCTGCTCGAGTCACCGCTGCTCGTGGAGTCACCGCTGCTGCTGCTCGAGTCGCTGCTGGTGGTCGAGCTGCCGGCGCTCCCGCCGCCGAGGAACGACGTGCCACAGGCCGTGAGCGCGAACAGCGAGACCGGGATCAAGCCGAGGAGAGAGGGTCGCTTCATGAGTAAAACCTTTCCGATCCCCCAATCTCCGGGCCGGCCGCGCTTGATCAGCGATCCGTCGGGCCCGCGTCGATTGCCGCGTCCGCCTCGATCTCCGCGCGGAGCAAGGCCGCCTCGCGCGCGAGCTGGCCATGCGGGATCTGGCGCGCGTAGCGATCGAGCGAGGCACGGGCGCCGGCGCGATCCCCTTCGCGCAGCGCGGTCCGGGCCTGGTCGAGCAGCGCGAGCTCGGCGGCGAGCGTCAACGGGGGCGGGGAGCTCGGCGCCGCGGCCTTCGCGGTCGCCGTGGGCGGCGGAGGCGCGGGCGGCGCGGGCGGCGTCGGCGCGCTCGGCGCGGCCCTCGGCGGCGGTGGCGCCCCGGGAGGCGTCGCGGCGCGCTGCGCGAGCTCGAACCCCCCGACCACGACGAGCCCGAGCGCGGCGCCGACGGCGATCGCGCCGAGCAGCCCGCCGGTCTTCGCGGCGCCGCCCGCGGCCACCCCGCCGCTCCCCGGCGCAGCGGCGGGCGGCACCGGCGCCGTGGCCACGAAATCGAGCGTGCGGGCCAGCAAATCGGCGGGCGGAGCCTCGTCGGCGGACGAGGCCAGGAGCCGAGCCTCGAGCTTGCTGCCGCGATCGAGGAGTCGTTCCGGGTCGCTCATGATCTCCGCTCCGTGCTCGCGAGCCGCTTCACGGCCGCCTGAAAATGCGCTCGCCCCCGGCGTAGCCGCGAGGCGACGGTCCCGGGCGCCACGTCGAGGACCGCCGCGATCTCGGCCATGGTGATCTGCTCGAGCTCGAACAGCACGAAGACCGCGCGGACGTCGAGCGGCATGGCCTCGAGGATGATCTCCAGCTCGGCGCGGGCGCGGCCGAGATCGAGGAGCTCGTCGACGCCGGCCGCGGGATCGAGCTGCTCGTGTGGCTCGGGGGCCAGCACCTCGCGTCGCCGCTCGTGCGTGCGCCGCGCGCGCGAGGCGATGCGCAGCGCCGTCCCGAAGAGGAAGGCCTGCTCGCGCCCGGGCTCGATCGCGTCGAGCTTGCGCGAGGCCACGAGGAAGACCTGCTGCAGGGCGTCCTCGGCGTCGGCCCGCGGCACGCCGAGACGCACCAAAGAGCGCCAGACGAAGGCGAAATGCGCGGTCACGAGGGCGCGGACCCGGGCCGACACCTCGGCCGGCGTGGCCGCCGGGTCACCTCCGCTCATGCCCGGTGATCTCCGGCCGGCCGCGATTTGATCACCGAAAGCGCACGCCGGCTCCGAGGCTCAGCGACCAGACCACCGGGGGCACGTCGTGGATCACGTAGTCCGGGGTGTCGAAGCGAAAGCTCCGCCGCACCAGCGGGAAGGTCGGTCCGCCCTGGAGCTCGACGACGAAGCGCGCGAGATCGACCGAGGCGAGCGGCGCGATCCCGAGCCCGAGCCACGGGACGGTGACGGCCTCGGCGTGGATCAGCGCCCCGCGAAGGAGGCCCGCGCCGCGGAGCGCCCCGCCTTCCGCGCGCACGCACGGAGCGAGGAGGAGCCGCGCGACGGGGCGCACGCCGAACGCGCAGCCATCGAGGCGGCCGATGGCCTGCAAGAACGACACGCCCCCCGGGCCGACATCGAAGCTCCCGGTCGCCGCGATCTCGACCGCGAAGCGCAACGACGCACGCGCGGCGGGATCGACGGCGCGCTCGACGAAGACGCCGCCGCCTGCCAGCGCGCGGGGCGCCACCGCGAAGGTGATCGACGCGCCTCCGCCGAGGATCCAGAAGCCGCGCGAAGGGGCGCTGACCGGCGGCGCCGACGGGATCGGAGCAGGCGGAGGCTGCGGCGCGAGGCGGGCCAACGGCGAGGCTGCGCGCGTCGGCGGCGCGATCGTCGGCGGCGCGATCGTCGGCTCGACGGCCGTCGTCGCGGGGGGCTCCGGCGAGGATAGAGGCGCGGCCGGCGGGGGCCGTGGAGCCGTGGACGCGTGGGGATCAATGGCGAGCGCGGTGATCAGCGCGAACGCCGAGACGACCTCGTCGCAGCTCGCGCTCGCGATCTCGCGGACCACCCGGCCTTTGCCTGCGCCGAGCACCAGGTGGCCGCGGCTCTCCTTGCCCCGCGCGGTGATCCGCGCGCGCACGTCGAGCGCAGGCTCGCGCGCCGCGGCGACGCGGGCGAGCGGCGTGCGGCGGGCGATCTCGTCGAGCAGCACCGACGCGGCGGGACAGGCGGCGTGAGCCTGGTAGTCGACGCGGATCGGGGGCGGATCGGCGCGCGCGGGCGGGGTCGTGACGATCGCGATCGCGGCGACGCCGGCGGCGGCGGCTCCTCGAACGGGGGACGACGACGACCGCATCTATGCGCGGACGTTACTCGATCACGTCGACCTCGGGCCTCTCCCCGATCAACCCTCGACGAAGGCCCGCAGAAACCGCAGCCCCACGCCCTGGCTCTTCTCCGGGTGAAACTGCGTCGCCACCACGTTGTCGCGCTGCACCGCCGCCGTGATCCGATGAGGCCCGTGCTCCGTCACCGCGGCCACCAGCCCCGGATCGTCGGGCACCGCATGATAGCTGTGGACGAAGTACACATGGGGCGGCTCCGCGTCGAACGTCGCGAGCGCGCCGGCGCCGGGGCGGACCATGGATAAGCGATTCCACCCCATGTGCGGGATCTTGATGCCTTCGGCCGGCCCGAGCAGCCTCACCGCGCCTCCAAACACCCCGAGCCCCTCCGCGCCGGGCGCCTCTTCGCTGCTCTGGAAGAGGGCCTGGAGGCCGAGGCAGATCCCGAGATAGGGTGTCCCCGCGGCGATCCGCTCGCGCAGGCACTCGCCGAGGCCGCCTTGCAACGCTGCGGCGCAGTCGCGGAAGGCGCCCTGTCCCGGGAACACGATCTTGTCGGTCGCGCGGATCGCCCCGGGATCGGCGCTGATCGTCACCTCGATCGCCGCCCCGCCGTCGGCCGCAGCGCGCTCCAGGGCCCTTTGCACCGAGCGCAGGTTGCCCATGCCCAGATCGACGATGGCGACGCGGAGCATGCTTTACAGCGCCCCCTTGGTCGAGGGCAGCACGCCGGCGATCCGCGGATCGATCCGGGTCGCGCGCATCAACGCCTTGGCAAAGGCCTTGAAGCTGATCTCCACGATGTGATGGAGATTGTCTCCCTCCAGCAGCCGCAGGTGCAGGTTGCAGAGGGCGCCGCGGGCGAAGCCCTCGAAGAACACCGGGGCGAGCTCGACATCCCAGGTCCCGAGCTTGGCCTTGGGCAAGGGAACGCGGTTGACGAAGAACGTTCGCCCCGACAGATCGAGCGCGCAGAGCGCCAGCGCCTCGTCCATGGGCAAGGTGGCCTCGCCGTAGCGGGCGATCCCCTTCTTGTCGCCGAGGGCCTGGAGCACGGCGGTCCCCAGCGTTAACGCCAGGTCTTCGGTGGTGTGGTGTCCGTCGATCTCCACGTCGCCCTCGGCCTGCACCGTGAGGTCGAAGAGGCCGTGGCGGGCGATCTGATCGAGCATGTGCGAGAGGAAGGGCAGGGGGGTCGCGATCTGCGAGCGGCCGGTGCCGTCGAGATCGATCTCCACGGTGATCCGGGTCTCGTTGGTGTTGCGCTCCACGCGGGCGAATCGCCGGTCGGTCATCAGGGCGGCGAGCGTACCCCGAGGGCTCGCCGGAGGCTCGTTTCCAGCAGGCGTCCATCACTCCAGCGACTGTGCTACGCCTTGCGGCGTGAAGGCTCCCCGCTCGGCGCTCGCTCTCCCGATCCTTCTCTCCATGGTGTTTCTCGCGGGCTGCCCCGGCGTCGCGCTCGTGCAGCAGGGCCCGAGCGACACGCTGCGATCGTACGCCGCGGCGCTCGAGCAAGGGCGCGTCGACGACGCCTATCGGCTCCTCTCCGACGAGGCCAAGCGGTCGATGTCGGCCGAGGCCTTCCGCCGCGCCGTGCAGGAGAACCCCGAAGACGCCGTGGAGATCGCGCGCGCCATCGCGCGGCCGTCGAGCGATCCGGTGGTCACCGCCACCGTCACGGTCCCCAACGGCGAAGAGCTGGTGCTGATCTACGAGGGCGGGCGCTGGCGCATCGACGCGTCGGCCGTCGATCTCTACGGCCAGGCCACGCCGCGCCAGGCCATGCTCGGCTTCCTCCGCGCCGTCGATCGCAAGCGCTACGACGTGGTCCTCCGCTACGTGCCCGACGCGGAGATCCTCGGCATCGGGAGCTTCACCGACGAGGCGCCGGCAGCCCCGCCCGCGAAGGACGCCGCCGCCGCGAAGGACGCCCCGACCGCCGCGAAGAAATCGCCCGCCGCTGCGGCGCCGCAGCTCACCCCCGAGAAGCTGAAGACCGCGTGGGAAGGCCCGCAAAAAGAGCAGATCGCGCGCATCGTCCAGGCGATCAAGACCGCGATGCCCACGGCCCAGATCGAGGAGACGGGCGACAGCGCGGCGATGTCCTACGGCGCGGGCGGCACCGTCGCGTTCGTGCGCGAGCACGGCGTCTGGAAGATCAAGGACTTTTGAGGCAACGCGCGCGACGCTCGCCGTCGCGCGCGACCGTGGCCCCCGGCTTCTGTGTGTATTAGGGTGCGCCGTATGCCCACCGGCAACGCTCCCTCGAAGCCGCCCGCTCCGCACGAGACGGACAGCGTCCCGATCCTCCCCCTCCGCAACTCGGTGCTCTTCCCGATGTCGGTCGTCCCCATCAACGTGGGTCGCCCGCGCAGCGTTCGTCTCGTGGAGGATCTGCTCGGAAAAGAGCGCGCCCTCGTCGGGGTGTTGAGCCAGCAGTCGCCCGACGTCGACGAGCCCACGTTCAAGGAGCTCTACACGATCGGCACCGTCGCCCGCGTGGTGAAGGTGATCCGGCTCGGCCCCAGCAACTACTCGGTGGTGCTCAACGGGCTCGGCCGCTTCCGCATGAAGGGCATCGCCTCGCTCGAGCCCTACATGAAGGCCAGGATCGAGCGCATCCCCGAGTCGCTGGTGCGCGACGTGGAGCTCGACGCCCTCGGCGCGACGCTGCGCGAGGCCACGCGCGAGGTCCTCGGCCTCATGCCGAATTTGCCGCGCGACACCGCGGGGATCCTCGACAACGTGCGCGAGCCGGGCGCCCTCGCCGATCTGATCGCGTCGAACTTCCCGCAGGCCCAGGCCAGCGTCGCCGACAAGCAAGAGATCCTCGAAGCCTTCGACGTGAAGACCCGCGTTCGCCTGGTCCTCGCCATGGTGGGCCGCCAGCTCGAGGTCCTCCGCGTGAAGAAAGAGATCTCCTCCATGGTGCAGGAGGAGATGGGCAAATCGCAGCGCGAGTACATCCTCCGCCAGCAGATGAAGTCGATCAAGGAAGAGCTCGGCGAGGGCGGCGACGACGACGAGATCGAGGAGCTGCGCGAGAAGATCTTCCGCGCCAAGGTCCCCGCCGAGGTCGAGAAGGTCGTGAAGAAGCAGCTCTCGCGGCTGCGCTCGATGGCCCAGCAATCGGCCGAGTTCAACGTCACCAAGACTTACCTGGAGTGGATCTCGGATCTGCCGTGGTCGAAGACCAGCGTCGACAAGCTCAGCGTCGCCGACGTGCGCCGCTGCCTCGACGAAGATCACCTCGGCCTGGAAAAGGTGAAAAAGCGCATCGTCGAGTACTCGGCGATCCGTCAGCTCCGCAGCGACAAGAAGGGCCCGATCCTGCTCTTCATCGGCCCGCCCGGCGTCGGCAAGACC
>JBDTXR010000182.1:0-16814 GCA_040006075.1 Byssovorax sp.
GCGCCCGAGAGCAGCATGGCCTGCACGAGGCGGCGCGGGACGTTGATGCCCTCGGCGCGGCACGCGGCGGCGTTGATGCCGATCCAGCGCATTTCCCGGCCGCGGCGCGTGCGACGGAGCGCTCGGTCGATCGCGAACGCCAGCGCGACGGCGAGCGGGAAGGCCACGCTGGCCGCGCTGCCGCGGAGCGCCGGGAAGACGGCGTCGAGCTTGAGCAAGGCGGCGCCGGGGACGACGTCGACGGTGCGCAGCGTGGCCGCGCCGAGGACCGTGACCAGCAGGAACGGGAGGAGCACCTCGACGATCCGGTTGAGCATGATCGTGCTGATGATCTCGTGGACGCCGAAGCGCGCGCGCATCACCGCGGGGATCAGCGCGACCGCGGCGCCGGTGAGCGCGGCCGCGAGGATGCAGACCGTGATGGCGATCGGCCACGGCGTGCCCGCCGGCAAGTGCGCGCCGACGACGCCGCCCGCGAGGCTGCCGAGCGCGACCTGGCCCTCGGCGCCGATGTTGAAGAGGCCTGATCGCAAGGCGATCTCGAACGCGAGCGCGGTGAAGATCAGCGGCGTGGATTTGAACAGGACCTGGCCGACGCCGTAGGGCGTGCCCCAGGTGCCGGCGAACGCGAGGCGGAGCGTGGTGAGCGGGGCCTGTCCGAAGGCGAACGAGATCAGGTTGAGCAGGACGATGATCCCGAAGAGCGCGAGCAGCGCCGGGAGGATCGGGCGCAGGACCCTTGGCTCGCCGACGCGGTCGGGCGCGGCGCTCACGCGGCCTCCTTGCCGAGCATGGCGCGGCCGATCTCGGTCTCGGTGGCGTCGGGCGAGAGGGTCTGCACGATCTCCCCGCGGCGCATGACCACGATCCGGTGCGCGAGCTTGCGGAGCTCGGCGAGGTCGGCGCTGATCACCAGGACGGCGATCCCGCTCGCGGCGGCCTCGCCGATCGCCGCGTGGATCGCCGCGGCGGCGCCGACGTCGACGCCGCGCGTGGGCTGCGCGAGCACCGCGGCGGAGCGGGCGCCGCGCGGCAAGCGATCGAGCGCGCGGGCGATGACGATCTTCTGCTGGTTGCCCCCCGAGAGCTCGGCCGCGAGGTGCGCGGGATCGGCGGGATGGATGTCGAAACGCTGCATTCTCCGGGCGATCGCGGCGCTCTCGACGAAGGCGGGATCCCCGTCCCTCTTGTCCCCGACGTCGCCGAGCACGAGGTTGTCGCCGACGGTGGCCTCCTCGCACAGGCCTTCTTCGAGGCGATCTTCGAGGACTGTGCCGAGCGAGGCGCGGCGGTCGCGGACCGAGAGGCGCGAGAGATCGCGCGCGGCGACGGCGACGCGCCCGGTCGCCCCCGGCTCGAGCCCGGCGAGGGCGCGCACCAGCTCGCGCTGCCCGTTGCCCTCGATGCCCGCGACGCCGACGATCTCGCCCTCGCGCACCGCGAGATCGATCCCGCCCAGGCGGCGCTGCCCGCCGGCGTCGGTGAGCGAAAGACCCTTGATTTCAAGCACGATCGGCGCGCCACTGGCCACCCTGGGGCGGGCGAACGCGAGCGGCGGATCGCCGCCCATGATCGCCCGGGTGAGGTCGTCCGCGCGGACCTCGCCGGCGCCGGCGCGCGCGTAGGGCCGCGCGAGGACGACCTTGCCGCGACGGAGGACCGTGACCCGATCGGCGAAGCGCGAGACCTCGTCGAGGCGATGGGTGACGACGGCGATGGTGGCGCCGTCGTCGGCGAGCGCGCGGAGCGTCGTGTAGAGCTCGTCGGCCTCGAGCGGCGAGAGCACCGCCGTGGGCTCGTCGAGCAGGATCGCCCGCGCGCCGCGGTAGAGCACGCGGAGGATCTCGAGGCGCTGGCGCTCGCCCACCGAGAGCGTCTCGGTGACGACGTCGAGCGGCACGTGGAGCCCGGTTCGATCGGCGATCTCCAGCGCTTTCTTGCGCGCCGCGGCGGGATCGAGGCGGCCTCCGGATCGCGCCGGCTCGGCGCCGAGCATCAGGTTCTCGAGCGCGGTGAACGCCAGGACGAGCATGAAATGCTGGTGGACCATGCCGACGCCGCGACGGATGGCCTCGGCCGGCGTCGCCGGCGAGAGCTCGGTGTCGCCGACGAAGACCCGCCCCGACGTGGGCGCGACGACCCCGGCCGCGAGCTTGAGCAGCGTGGATTTGCCGGCCCCGTTCTCGCCGATGATCGCGTGGATCTCGCCGGGCGAGAGCGTGGCGGTGGCGGCGTTGACGGCGATGCAGTCGCCGATGGCGCGGGTGACCGTGTCGAGGCGGATGACCGGGGCGTCCATCGGGGCGGCAGCATACCCGCGTTTGCTCGCGGATGAAGGCGCGCGCGCCTGGTGGCGAGAGGCGGCTCGCGTCGACGTCAGAACGTGCCGGCGAGGCCGAGCGATCCCGGCCCGATCATCGCGTTGATCTGCGGCGAGGCGGGCTTCGTCGCGGCGCCCGACGAGGGGCGAACGGCCAGGAGCACGATGCCCGCGCCGACGCCGAGGCCGCCCGCGGCGAAGCCGGCGATCGAGGCGATGCGGAGGGCGTTGCTGCGCGGAGTGGAGCCGTAGAAGAGGCCGAGCGTGGCGCCGCCGGCCCCGAGGGCGAGGCCGCCGAGCGTGAACGCGACGACGATCGGCGCGACGCTGCGCGCGGGCGCGGGATCGAGGGCGATGTTCACGTGCTCGGTCACGCCGTCGGCCTTCACGGCCACGGTGCGCTCGATCGGCGCGCTGCCGGGGAAGGTGACCACGAAGGTGTGGAGCCCGGGATCCGCGGGGTAGCTTTGCCCCATGGCGCTCGCCGGAAACGGCTGATCGTCGAGGCGTACGGTGGCGCTCGCGGCGCCGACGCCGGCGAGCGTGAGCTCGATCGACGGGATGAGCACGTTGACCTCCCCGAGCTCGGATCTGGCCGAGGTCTGCGCGTCGCGAAACGGCAGCGGCGAGCCGTCGGGGAGCTTCTCGGCGACGATCCGCTCGTAGGTGGCCTTGGCCGCGAGCAGCTTGCCGAGCTTGGCCTGCGAGCGCGCGATGTAGAGCCAGTGCGGCGGCGCGTGGATCCGCGACTCGGCCTTCTCGAAGCTCTCGATCGCGTGCGGGTAGTCCTTGCCCTCGAAGAGCTCGTAGCCCCGCGTGGCGAGGGCGCGCGCGGCCTCGCGATCGGCGGGCGTCGGCCCTGCGGCGAGCGCTGGGCTCGACAGAACGAGGGCGGCGAGGGTGAATCCGGCGGCGCGGACGGCGCTCATGAGGGAGCTACTAATAGCCGAAGTTAGGTTTGCGTCCGTGACCCGGTTTACCGGATCCCGGTTTTCGCCCCGAGGCGCTGCCGGCCGGGGCCGAGCTCGCAGCCGGATCGACGACGCTCGCCGCCGGCTCGGGCTCGGGCTCGCCCACGCTCGCCGCGGGCTCGGGCTCGGCGACGCTGGCGGCCGTCGGGGCGACCACGCTCGCGACGGGCGGCGCGTCGATCGGCGCGGCGATCGAGGCCGAGGCCGAGGCCGAGGCCGAGGCCGACGCGAGCTCTGGAGCCCCGACACCGCTCGCGGGCTCGGTCGGCGCGCTGCGATGACGGGCCACGCCGATCACGATCGCCAGGAGCACGAGCGCGCCGCCGCCGAGGCGCGCCGCGGCGATGAGTTGACCGCGCGCGGGCAACGACGCCGCGAACGCGGCCCCCGAGAGCAGCGCGGGCGCGGGCGTCATCGACGCGGGCTGCGGCGTGGGCGGAGCCTGCTCGAACTGCGGCGCGGCGTACCCGCCCGTGGCCGCGCCGAACGGCGCCGAGGGCGAAGGCGGCGGGACGTCGCCAAAGCGAGGCGCCGAGGGCGCGGGCGGCGGCACGCGGTGCATCCCGGTCGACGAGCCCGAAGGAAGCGGCGACGTGGTGGGATCCTCGATCCCGGCGGGGCGCGGGATCGCGAGCTCGATCCGTGCGCTCACGCCGAGGCCCGTCGAGGGCCGCGCGACGGGCGCGACCATCGATCCGCTATTCGAAAGCGGATCGGACGGCGGCGGGGCAGGCGGCAACGGCGCGGGCGCGATCACCGCCGGGCTCGCCGGCGCGGCGGCGCGCGCCACGATCGCCTCGAACTCGAGCGCGAGCGCGGCGGCGGACTGGAACCGCTGATCGGGATCGCGCGCGAACGCCCGCTCGAAGAACCGATCCATCTCCGGCGGGAGATCCGGGGCGATCTTCGTGGGCATCGGCAGCGGATCGATGCAGAGCTTGATCACCAGATCGCCGATGGATCCCGCCTCGAACGGCTTCGATCCGGTGATGCAGCGGTAGACGATGACCGCGAGCGACCAGAGATCGGTCCGGTGATCGATGACCCGGTTCCCGCGCGCCTGCTCGGGGCTCATGTACGACGGCGAGCCGAAGATCACCCCGGTCTGCGTCATCTGCACGCCGGGCTCGAGCTCGTTGTAGCGGAGCTTGGCCACGCCGAAGTCGAGGAGCTTGACGACCTCGTCGTCGTCGAAGCGGGCGAGGAAGATGTTCCCGGGCTTGAGATCGCGGTGGATCACGCCGCCGTCGTGGGCGCGCCGCAGGGCCTTCGAGGCCTGGGTGACGATGGTGGCCGTGGCCTGGAGCGAGAGCCGCGGGGTGCGACGCAGCCGCTCGCCGAGATCCTCGCCCTCGAGGAGCTCCATCGCGATGTAGGGGCGCTCGTCGTCGTCGATGCCGTGGTCGAGGATCTGCACTACGTGCGGCGACCGGAGCTGCGCCGCCGCGCGCGCCTCGCGCTCGAAGCGCATCCGCGCGTCGCCGGTGTCGGAGACCGAGTCGATGAACTTGACGGCGACGAGCGTGTCGAGCTGGAGGTGCCGCGCCGCCCACACGGAGCCCATTCCGCCACGACCGATCAGGCGCTCCAGCCGGTATTTCCCGGCGACTGTAGACCCTTGGCCGAGGTCGCTCATCAAGCTCGACCAGGGTACTCCGATCTGCGCCCGCTGGCGAAAGACTGTCACACCTCCCGCTCCGAGCGCGATGCGGTGTCCATGCGATGGTCCGTCCTGCCACTCGTCCTCGTGGGTGCCGCATGCAGCGCCGCGCCCGTGGTTTACCCGCCGATTTCGCCTGCGCCGCGGGCTCCCGCCGCCCTCGCGCCGCCCACCTCCGTCGCAGTGCCCGAGCCGCCTCCGGCCGCGTCGGCGTGCGCTCGACGCGCCCCGGCGGCCCGCGTCACGCCGCTCTCGCCGACGGGCGTCGGCGGCGCGGTCGTCCTCGTCGCGCAGGCCGGCCGCAAGCTCGCCTATGTCGCCGACGAGGACGAGCGGGCCGTGCGCACCGTCGATCTCGCCTCGCGCGCCGAGATCGCCGTCACGCCGCTCGACGCCGCGCCGGGGCAGCTCGTCGTCACGACGGACGGTCGCCTCCTCGTCGCGCTGCGGACCGCCTCCGCCGTCGCGGTCTTCGAGCCCGGCGACGATCCCGCGACGCCGCTCGAAGCGCGCTGCACCGTCAGCGCACCGGCCGAGCCCACCGGCCTCGCGCTCACGCCCGACGGCGAGCGCTTGCTGGTCACGAGCCGCTGGGGACACGCCCTCACCGCCTACGAGACTGGCACTCTGAAGGCGGCCTTCACCGTCGATTTGCCGCGCGATCCCCTGGCCGTCGTCACCTCGTCCGACGGCGCGCGCGCCTTCGTTTCCCATGTCGTGGGCGCCCGCCTCAGCGTCGTCGATCTCCACGAGCGCGCGGCGCGTCAGGTGGATCTGCACCAGGTCGAGCGCCAGCAGGCCTTCTCCAGCGGCAAGCCCGTCACCTGGTCCACCGGCCAGGGCTACACCCTGGCGCGCACCGCGAGCGGGCGGATCTTCGCTCCCGAGATCCTGGCCAACCCCAACCCCACGCCGGGCGAGGTCACCTCGGGGTACGGCGCCGGCACCGGAGCCCCGTCGCAGATT
Source organism: Byssovorax sp. (assembly GCA_040006075.1). Classification (GTDB taxonomy): domain Bacteria; phylum Myxococcota_A; class Polyangia; order Polyangiales; family Polyangiaceae; genus JANYGI01. The sequence continues at coordinate 5,918 of JBDTXR010000182.1, forward strand.
GGCGACATCGCTTCGCTCGACGAGGCCGGCGAGCACCTGGCGACGACTCCAGTGCTCGACTTTCGCGATCACGCCGACTGCCTGTTGCCACGCGCGGCGGCGGTCGATGAGGGGACAAGTCGACTCCTCGTGGCCTGCCTGGGCGTCAACTCGATCCTGGCCTACGACGCGAAGGCGAGGAATCCCCACCTCCGGCCGCTCGCGCGCTGGAGCGTGGCCGCGGGGCCCACCGGGATCGCCGTGGATCTGGCCGAGCGCCGCGCGATCGTGTGGTCGCAGTTCGATCACACGCTGAGCTTCCTCGCGCTCGATGGGCCCGCCGTGGTGACCACCTCGTTCACGCCGCCGGCCACGTTCTCGACGCCCCACCCTCTTTCCTTGTACACGGACGCGCCGGTGAAGGGGCGGATCATCGCGGTGGTCCTTCCGGCCCACGCGCCGCCGATGGATGCCACTCTGGCCCTCGGACGCCGCGTCTTTCATGCCGCCGGCGACGCGCAGCTCTCCGGCGACGGCCGCGCCTGCGCGAGCTGCCACCCCGACGGTCGTGACGATGGCTTCACGTGGTCCACGCCCGACGGCCCCCGCCAGACACCGATCCTCGCGGCTCGCCTCGCGGACACCGCTCCTTACGGGTGGAACGGCGCGAGCGCGCGGCTCGAGGATCACGTTCACCGCACCTTCCAGCGGCTCTCCGGCTTCGGCCTCGCGCCGCGGAGCTTCGCCGCCCTGGTCGCCTACGTCCGCCACATGGACCTGACCTTTGCCCGCCCCGCGCCCAGCGCCGAGGCCGCGCGCGGCGAGGCGATCTTCCTCTCGGCCGAGGCGGCCTGCGCCACGTGCCATGTCGACGTGACCACCGCCGACGGCAAGGCCCACGACGTGCAAAGCAAGATCAAGGGCGACAGGACCGCTGGATTCGACACCCCCTCGCTGCGCTTCCTCGGCCAGAGCGCGCCGTACTTTCACGATGGTCGCTATGCCACGCTCGGCGATCTCCTCCGCGGGGTCGATGGCACCATGGGCCACACCGCGCACCTCGACGACGGCGAGCGGCGCGCGCTCGAGGCGTACCTGGAGGCCCTGTGATCTGGGCCCGGTCGGGGCCGCCGTGATACGGCTCCCGCATGTCCCCCGCACCCTCGGCGCCGGAAGCCGCCGTCGACCCCGCTCACGCTGGCCTCTCGCCCGCCGCCTGGGACGTCCTCACCCGCTGGATCAAGCTCTATTCGTGGGCGCAAGTCCTCTTCCTGGCGATCCTGGTCGGCTCGCTCCACGTCTTCCCGATCCTCGGCATGCACTGGTCGTCGTGCCTCGTCCACGACACGACGGACTGGTGGTGTGTCCTCTTCTTCCACCTCTACGAGATCCCGTTCGTCGTCCTCTTCGCGTACCATGCTTACGTGGGCTTCACCCAGGTGACCCGGGCCAAGCTGCCTTATTACACCTTCCTCACGCTCTTTCAGCTCGTGATGCTCGTCGTCTTCCTGACCTTCGAGTCCAAGACCATGATCGACGGCCTCACGCGCCAGGTGGCCTCGTGGCAGATCATCACGATCTTCGCGGGCTGCGTCGGGATGATCATCAACAGCATCCTCGGCTGCTACGTGGTCTTTGCCAGGGTCGTGCCGGCCTACCTCGCCGGCCGGGGGGAGTCGTAGGCGCCGGCGTTCCCGCACGCGCCGCTTCCTTCGCGCCCTCGAAGCGCTTACTGTCGACGCCATGACGAAGCCCGCCGGTGATCCTTTGAATAGCCCTGCTCCCACGCCGCGCCCGCGCACGCCGGCGCTGATTCGCGGCGGCGCGGTCGCGGCCGCGATCACGCTCGGCCTCGCCGGCTGTGGCGGGGGCGACGCCGTGCCCCCGCAGGTCGTCCCCCCGCAGGCGCCGCCGCCGGACCTGACCGCGACGCCGCCGCAGGTCGTGCCGCCGCAGATGCCCCCTCCGCCCCAGGTCGCGCCCCCGCCGCCCAACCAGCCCAATTCGAAGACTCCGCAGTCGTCGCCGCCGAACCAGCGCTGATCGCCCGCTCGGATGGCCTCGAAGATCCTCCAGCGCCGCGGGGCGCGGCGGCCTTTTCGTGGTGACGCGGGCCTCGTCCTTTCGCCGCGCTGGCAGCTCTGGATCGCCGAGAACCTCCTCCGCGGCGTCGCCCAGGAGTCGCTCATCGCCGGCCTCGTCGACGACGGCGTGCCTGCGAGCCGCGCCGCCACCGAGGTGCGAACCCTCGCGGCGTCGCCGGCGATCGCCGCCGGGCTCGCCGTCGCGCGCACCGCGCGGCAGCTCGAGCTCGTCGCGGCGATCGATCGCCACGTGCGCGCCCTCTCGGCCGCTCCACGCGAGGTCGAGCGCCGCGCCGCGCCGAGCGCCGAAGAGCTCTTCGAGCGGTACCTCTGCGGGAGCACGCCGGTGGTGCTCACCGATCTGCTCACCGCGTGGCCCGCGCTCACGCGCTGGTCGCCCGCGTATTTCAAGGAGCGCGTCGGCGACGCCTCGATCGTGATCACCAGCGGTCGCGCCGCCGATCCCGACTACGATCGCAACTACCGCGAGCACCTCGAGACCACCACCATGGCAAGCTTCGCCGATCGCGTCGTCGCGGCCGGCGAGAGCAACGACGTCTACATGGTCTCCAACAACCGCAACCTCGAGGACGCCTCGCTAAGGCTGCTGCTCGACGACGTGGTGCTCCCGACAGACTATCTCGATCCCGACCGACTCCAGGGCTGCGTCTCGCTCTGGTTCGGTCCAAAAGGCACGCTGACGCCGCTCCACCACGACACCACCAGCGTGCTCTTCTGCCAGATCGTCGGGGAAAAGCGCTTCCGCTTGATCCCTCCCCAGGAGACCTCGCTCCTCCCCGGCGCCCGCGACTACTACGCTTCGATCGCCGACGCGCGCGAGGGCGCGGCGATCAAGGAGGTTGTCGTCTCCGCCGGAGAGGCCTTGTTTCTCCCGGTCGGCTGGTGGCACGAGGTCCTCTCGCTCTCTGTCAGCATCTCGCTCTCGTTCACCAATTTTCGCCGTCCGAACCGCTTTGACTGGTACACGCCGGGGGCACCATGAGCCGCCCCACATGAGGATCCCCGTCGCCGGGCTGGTGCTCGCGCTCGCCGCGACCCACGCCGCCCCGGCCCACGCCGCGCCCGACGACGCCGCGATCGACGCGCGCCTGGCCTTCGTCGAAGCGGTGCTCGCCCGCGAAGAGGGCAAGCTGCGCACGTGGCGAGAGAGCTGGATCAGCACCTTCTCGGCCCTGGCGCTGCTCCAGCTCGGGCTCGGCGGCGCCACCACCGATCCCGCGGTTCGCGGCACGGCCCTGATCGGCGGCACCAAAACGGTGCTCGCGGTGGCGTCGATCCTGGCGGTCCCCTCGACGGCGATCAAGGCCTCTTCCACGCTGCGAGCCCTCGGCGCCCGCACCCCACGAGAGCGCCGCGCGCGCCTCGCCGCCGCCGAGCGGCTCCTCGAGGCGAGCGCGTCGGAGGCGCGCTTTCGTCGCTCGTGGATCCCGCTCGTGGCCGGCGCGTTCCTCAACCTCGGAGGTGCGACGGTGATGTGGGCGGGTTACCACCGGCCCGGCGCGGGCTGGTTCGGGCTCGGCTCCGGCGTGGTCGTCGGACAGCTCTTCTACCAAACGCAGCCGACCGGCGCGATCTCCGCCTGGGCCGCGTATACCCGCGCTCTCCAGCAGGGCAAGCCGCTCCCGAGCGTGTCACTCGTCGTCAAGGAGCCGGCGATTCGCTGGTCGCTCGCGCCGAGCGCGGGTGGCCTCGTCGTTCAAGGCACCTTCTGATCTCCGTCAATCCCTGTCCACCGAGGAAGATCCCGAATGCTCACCCCGCGAATCGCCGCCGCATCTCTCGCCCTGACGGCGCTGCTCCCCGCCTGCGGCAACTCCGCTGCTCCCACGGCGCAGCCCACGGCGCAGCCCACGGCCTCCGCCGCGCCCTCGGCGAGCGCGGCGCCGCCCGCCGACGCCGTCTCGCCGCTCAAGGCCGATCTCGCGGCGCTGGTCGCGGGCTGCACCTGGACCGACGAGGGCGTCAAATACTGCGCTGCCGTCGATGCCTTCACGAAGAAGCTCGCCCCCGCCGGCGAGGCGCGCGCCGCGGCGATCCGAGGGTGCTTTGGCCTCCTCCACGACGCCGAGGTCGCGAAGGCGGCGGCCACGTGCGTCGCCAATTTTGCCGAGAAAAAGCAGGTCGAAGAGATCCTCGGCGCGCTGGAGAAGGCCTCCCTCGACGCGGTCCGCGTCGAGCTCGCCCGCGGCGTCGCCCGCCTCCACGCCGAGGACGGCGCGCCCGCCGCGCATGCCATCCAGATGATCCGCGCGCTCGCCCCGAAATCGAGCGAGCGCCGGATCGTGATTCACCTCCTCACGTCGCTCAGCCCGGCGAGCGAGGACAAAGACCTCTCGCCCGAGGCCTACTCCCTCGCGGTCGAGCTCTTCCAGTCCCCGGATCGCGCCCCGCTCCACGGCGCCGCCGGCAACCTGCTCGAGTCCTCGACTGCCCACCTCCCCGAGGTCTGCAAGCTCTTCGCCGGCCTGGTCGAGACCTCCAAGGACGACTGGCTCTGGGCCGCGAGCGTCCTCGGCGATCACCGGGGCTGTGAAGCGGACCTCGGCCGGGTCTTCCCGACCCTGGTCAAGAAGATCGCGGTCGGCGCAGACGGCAAATGGCCCGTCGAGCCCGGCGATCTCGGCCGCCTCATCGGCCTCGACGGGCAATACCCGCTCACCGCCGCGCAGAAGAAATCGCTGGTCGCCGCCGTCGACGCCCTGGGCAAGCCCGCCGACGGCGAGCAGCAAAAGCGGGTGATCAAGGCGATTCACGAGCACTATTCGAAGTAGCGCCCCGCGAGATCACGTGCGATCGGCTGGATCGCACTCGCGCCAAGGGTTCTTCCGCGAAATTCCCTCGAAAATCATCGCTGCGGCCGGATCTCGCGGGTCCAACGCGCTGGCATGGTGGGTGCAATTGCCCGGGTCAACCCGCGACAGAGAGCCAACCTCCTCTCTCTGTCGCAACGTCGACTCCCGCTCACGCCTGCAAAGGGAAGCTACCATGTCGCGCTACCTCACCGCTCGTCGCACCGGCCTCGCGCTCCTGGTCTCGGTCGTCGCGGCCGCCGTCGGCTGCCTCGGAGAGCCGTCTCCCGACGACGAGTCGGCCGCCTCCGACGAGTCGGGGATCAGCGCCGCGCAGTGCGCTTCCGCCCCGAGCTGGGCCACCAACACCGCGTACTCCACCGGATCGCTGGCCCGGTATCAGGGCAAGGTCTATTCGTGCCTCCAGGCGCACACGAGCCAGGTGGGGTGGACCCCGGCGGCCGTGCCGGCCCTCTGGCACGAAGAGTCCTGCGCCGGCGGCGGGGCCACGAGCGGAGTCACCGTCGGAGCCACGAGCGGAGTCACCAGCGGTGGTGGCGGCGGCTGCACCTCGACGGCCTGGCAGCAAGGCGCGATGTACCACACCGGCGACGTGGTGGTCTTCAAGGGCTCTTCGTACGTCGCGACGCACGATAACCCCGGCTACGATCCCACGATCAGCACCTGGTTCTGGTCGCCCACGGCCGCGTGCGGCGGCAGCGGGAGCGGCGGGGGCTGCAACTACCCGCAGTGGCAACAGGGCGCCTCGTATCACACCGGGGATACGGTCCTGTTCAAGGGCTCTCCCTACGTCGCGACCCACGACAACCCCGGCTACGATCCCACGATCAGCACCTGGTTCTGGTCGCCCGCGGGTGGGTGCGGCGGCGGCTCCACGAGCAGCAGCAGCACCAGCGGAGCCGGCGGCGCGAGCAGCTCGAGCAGCAGCGCCGGCAGCAGCACCAGCGGCGGGGGCGGCAACGGCGGCGGCAACCCCTTGGGCAAGCTCTTCGTCGGGTACTACCAGACCTGGTCCGACGGCTGGAAGGCCAACGGCGCCGACACCGTCCTCGCCAAGCTCCCGAGCTACGTCAACGTCGTCAACATCTCGTTTGCTCAGCCGAACATGAACTACGCGGCAGGCAGCCTGAGCCTCGGCGGCACCGGGGTAGGCGTCCCCTACGACGGCCCCACGCTCAAGGTCGCCATCGCCGCGCTCCACCAGAAGAACCCTGGAACCAGGGTGATGCTCTCGGTCGGCGGCGCCACCTTCCCCAGCTTCTCGAGCTTCAACGCCGGTGGCATCGCCGCCTTCGTCAAGGACTTTGGCCTCGACGGCGTCGACATCGACTACGAGCCGGCCAACCCCGCTTGCACCAACGGCGGAGGCACGGTGAGCTGCCCGTCGGACGCCGAGTACGTCAGCGTCGTCAAGAGCATGCGCGCCGCCCTGCCGTCACCGTACTGGATCTCGATCGCCGCCTGGAGCGTGGGTGCTTATGGCGAGGGCGCCTGGGCCAACGCCCCGCCGTCGAGCGCGTTCGCGGGGATCTCGCTCGCCGTCCTCAAGCAGGCCTCGTCGTCGCTCGATCTCGTCAACGTCATGTCCTACGACGCCAGCCCCGCCTTCGATCCGGTCCAGGCGCTCCACGCCTACCAGCACTACTTCACCGGTCGAATCGCCATGGGCATCGAGGTCCCGCCCGAGGCCTGGGGCGGTCACATCGAGACCGTCGGCGAGATTGACACTCTCGCGAACGCCGTCAACGGCAGCGGCGCCGCCGGCCTCATGCTCTGGAGCATCCAGAAGCCCGGCCCCGCGCAGCAGTTCGCGACCGAGATCTGCTCCAAGCTCGGCCTCGCGAGCTGCAACACGCCGATGTTCTGAGCCGCCGGGCGCAGGACAGGCGCTCTCCGACAGGCGGTCTCAGCCGAGCCTTCGCGCGCTCTCGCCGAGCGCCTCGGCCTCGGCGAGCGCCTCGACGAGCGCGGCCTCGTCGTCGCTCAGGGCCACGCGCAGCGCGCGCTTCAGGGTGGGATCGCCGGTGGCCTCCGACGCGGCGGCGACTCGCCTCCTCGTCTCGGCGTCGTCACCGCGGCTCACGGCGATCGCCGCGGCGGTGCGGGCGGCCGGGGTCGCGCGCGGGTCTTCCACGACGGCGAGGAGGCGCTCGGCGGGCATCGGCGCTACCCGCAGCGTGGCGTTGGCGCCCGCGCCGATCGAGCGGAGCGCGCGGATCCACGCGGCGTGCGAGAGATCGCTCCGCGTCAGCAGCTCGGGCAGCGGGCCGCGATCTTCACCGTCGCTGCGACGGAGGGCCTTGCGCTCGTTTTCGACGAGGGCGAGGATCGCGTCGCGCTCGCCCCAGCGATCGATCCAGAACTGGATACTCAGGCTGGTGCAGAGGAAGATCGACTCGCCGGAGCGGAGCAGAACGCGGATGCCCGGATAGCGCTCGAACCAGAAATCGTAGGGGACAATCTCCACGATGTCTTCGTGCTGGATGAAGCGCGAGCGGCCGATCCAGGCGAGGTGGATCCCGTCGACTCCCACGGTCAACCGAGACGGGATGATCGCGATGACGGCCGTGAGCGCCAGTCCCGCGAAGAAGATCATCAGCGCGAGCGGCGCCCGCGCGGCGGCGTGGCGGAGCCCGTTCAGCGCGAAGTAGACCACGATCGGCAGCGGCAGCAGGTACGGGAGCGCGCGCGACGGCAGCATGAAGCGAGCGGCGCTGTCCGGAGAGATCCCGAGCCCGGCCAGCAGCATCTCGCGTCGCCGCCGGAAGGGATCCGCCGAGCGGGCTTTCTTCGGTCGAGTCATCTACGTGGGGATCACGACTCCATCGCCGCGCGCACGCCGTTCTCGAACAGCTTCACGCCGACGCCGCGCAAAGGCCTCTCCCCGCGGTCGCCCTGCGCTATCCAGTCGGGGTGATTCTCGGGGTACAGGTAAGCGTCGGGGTGCGGCATCAGCCCGAAGATCCGGCCGGTCACGTCGCACAGGCCCGCAGCGCCGCCGGGAGATCCATTGGGGTTGTCGGGCCAGGTCTCGGTGGGGGTGCCCGCGGCGTCGGCGTAGCGAACCGGGATCAGATGCGCCTCTTCGACGCGCCGCTGGACTGCCTCGCTCGCGAAGACCAGCTTGCCTTCGCCGTGGCGAGTGGGGCATTCGAGGATGGGTCCGAGGCCGCGGGTGAACACGCACGGGCTCTGCGCGTCGACGGCGAGGCGGATCCAGGCGTCGCGGTAGCCGAGGCGATCGTTGTCGACCAGGGTGGCCGATTGCGCGGGCAAACCCGAGCCCTTCGCGCGATCGAGCATCGGTAGCAGGCCGAGCTTCACCAGGGTCTGAAAGCCGTTGCAGATGCCCAGGGCCAGGCCGCCGTCGTCGACGAAGCGGGCCAGATCGTCGCCGAGGCGGAAGCGGAGTCGGTTTCCGTAGACCCGGCCGCTGGCCACGTGGTCGCCGAAGGAGAAGCCGCCGACGAAGGCGACCAGGTGGTAGTCGGAGAGGCGTTTGCGCGGCGTCGGCCGCTCGAGCAAATCGCCGAGGTGCACCAGGTCGGCGGTGGCGCCGGCGAAGGTGAACCCGGCGGCCGTCTCGGCCTCGCAGTTGAGCCCATGGCCGGTGAGCACCAGGACCCGGACGCCGGTGGCAGCAGCCGGGGCAGGACGCGGATCGAGCGTCGTGGTCATGATTGCCTCAGACGCCATGGAGGCCCTCGTGGAAGGGTTTTCGCAGGGTTTTCGTGTCGAGATCGAGGAGCGCCTTGCCGGCGCGCGAGACGCGGAGATAGCCCTGGCCGGCGCGCGGCGGGGCGATGGCGCCGAGCGGGACCAGGTGGTGCGGGCCGAGCAGCCGCTTCACCGCGTCGGTGTCGGCGGCGGCGCAGGTGAAGAGCAGGCGACCGGTCGACTCGCTGAAGAGGGCGGCAAAGAGGCCGATCTCCGCGCCGAGAGTGTCAATCTCGACGTCGACGCCGAGCTCGGAGGCCATCGCGGCGCGGGTGAGCGCGACGGCGAGCCCGCCCTTGGTCACCGCGTCGGCGCTGCGGATTAGATCCTGATCGCGGGCGGCGACGAAGGCCTGGTACGCCGCGGCGTTCTTCTCGAGATCGGTGTAGGGCACCGTCTCCAGCTCGAGGCCAATCGCCAGCGCCGCCTCGCTCCCGCCGCACTCGTCGCGGGTCTCGCCGAGGACGAACACTCGATCTCCCGCGGCGCGCGGGGTCAGCGTCAGCGCGCGGCGCACGTCGGGCATCTGGCCAATCACGCTCACCAGCAGCGTGGGGGGGATCGAGATCTTCACGCCGCCGAGGAAGGCGTCGTTCTTCATGGAGTCCTTGCCCGAGATCAGGGGCACTCCGTAGGCTTCGCAGGCGTTTTGCAGGCCCTCGCAGCAGCGGACGAGCTGCGCCAGCTTGTGCTCGCCGTCGGGGTTGCTCGGCCCGACGATGGGATCGGGCCAGCAGAAGTTGTCGAGCGCGGCGAGCCGGTCGTAGCGCGCCCCGGCGGCGAGGGCGCGGCGCACGGCCTCATCGACGGAGGCGGCGGCCATGGCCAGCGTGTCGATGTCGCCGAAGTGCGGGTGGATGCCTTCGGAGAGCACCAGTCCTTCGTCGCGGCCGTGGCGCACGCGCATCACCGTGGCGGTCGCGGGGACGTCGCGGTGGACGCCGATGAAGGGCTTGACCACGCTGAGCCCCTTGACCTCGTGATCGTAGTGGCGCGCGCGCTCCTCGTGGCTGGCGAGGTTGGGGCGGCGGAGGAGGCCAGTCAGGAGCTCGGCCATCACCGTCTCGTTGGCGGCGTTGCGGCGCCCGGCGCTGGCGATGGTCTGCTCGGCGATGGCCCAGCGCGCGCTGCGCGTGACCCGCGGGACGCCGTCGTGGAGGAACGAAAGCGAGAGATCGCACACCGACTCTGCCCCGTAGGTGACCACGAGTCGGCCGGTCTCGGTGAACGATCCGAGGTCGGTCGCCTCCACCTCACGGCGGCGCGCCAGATCGAGGAAAGCGCTCAAATTCTCGGGTGGGATCGCCAGCGTCATCCGCTCTTGCGCCTCGCTCACGAGGATCTCCCAGGGCGCGAGCCCGGGGTACTTGAGCGGCACCTTCGCCAGATCGAGCTCGGCGCCGCCGGTGTAGGTGGCCATCTCGCCGACGCTGCTCGAGAGGCCGCCGGCGCCGTTGTCGGTCATCCCGCTGTAGAGGCCGAGATCTCGGGCCTCGGTCAGCATGTCGAACATGCACTTCTGGGTGATCGGATCGCCGATTTGCACCGCCTGCGCGGGCGAGGTCTCGTCGAGCCGGACGCTGGAGAACGTGGCGCCGTGAATGCCATCCTTGCCGACGCGGCCCCCGATCATCACCACCCGATCGCCCTTCTTCATGGGCTTTTCGTGGGTGGGGCGGCCGGCCGTGGTGACCGGCATGACCGAGACCGTCCCGCAGTACACCAGGGGCTTGCCGAGATACCGATCGTCGAAGATCTCGAATCCACGCGCGTAGGGGATCCCCGACTGATTGCCACCGTCGATGACCCCGCGGTGCACGCCGTCGCGGATCCGCCGCGGCGGCATGAGCTTGGGCGGGAGGTGCCCGCTGTACGAGGGCGGCCCGAAGCAATACCCCCACACGTTGGCGAGGAGATCGGCCCCGAGGCCCGTCCCGAAGCTGTCGCGGTTGACCCCGACGATCCCGGTCATCGCCCCGCCGTAGGGATCGAGCGCAGAGGGGGAGTTGTGGGTCTCGACCTTGTAAACCAGGTGATCGCGCTCGGTGAAGCGGACGACGCCCGCGTTGTCGCTGAAGACCGAGACCAGGAAATCCTCGCCGGCGGCGTCGAGGCCGGCGCTGGCGCGGGCCCTGGCGATGGCCTCGGTGGTACCGCTGATGAAGGTCTTGAAGAGGCCGCGCTCGAGGAGCCGGGTCTTGCCCGCAGGATCGGTGTACTCGATCGGCGCCGCGAAGATCTTGTGCTTGCAGTGCTCGCTCCAGGTCTGGGCCAGGCACTCGAGCT
>JBDTXR010000183.1:0-16512 GCA_040006075.1 Byssovorax sp.
GACGAAGTGCATGCGCCGCTGCCACGGGCGCGGGCCGACGTAGTGGAAGAGGTAGCGGTGGAGCACCCACTCGGCGAGCGTCCACGCGAGCAGGCCGGCGAGGCCGAGGCCCACGCCGAGGCCCACGCCGACGCCGTTCCCGGCGGCGCGGTACGCGGCGTAGCCGAGCACGGGGAGCCAGAACAGGAAAGGCGTCACCGGGTTGATCCGCGAGAACCGCTCGATCAGCGGCGTCTCGAACATCTGGCAGGTGACGGGCTTCTGCGCGGCGGCGCGGCTGGTGGAGGGCGCCGCGTGCGCGGCGATCACCGAGGAGGGAGAAGGGGCTGTAGCCGACATAGCTGCATCACCGATACCCCATCAGCCCGAGCGCGGCCAGGGTTCGACCTGATCGAAATGCAGCGTAAATCCCTACGCAGAGCGAGGATCGGGGGTTTACCGATCCACGCTCCGGTCACGACCGAAGGCGCCGAGGGCGCCTGTCAGAGCGAGGCTTCGTAGAGCTTGCGGAGCTCGTCGCGCGAGCACGCGCGCGGGTTCAGCGTGTGGCAGGCGTCCTGGATGGCGAGGTCGGCGAGCTTGTCGAGCTTGTCGAGCGTGACGCCCGCCTTGCTCAGCCCCTCGGGCAGGCCGATGCGCGCGCGCAGGCCCCGGAGCGCGTCGGCGCAGCCCTTGGCGCTGGGCTCGCCGCCGAAGATGGTCGAGACGTGCGCGAGGCGCTCGCCCGCGAGCTCGCCGTTGAACTCGACGACCGCAGGCAGGCAGTACGCGTTGGCGAGGCCGTGGTGGAGGCCGCACTCGCTCGAGAGCGGGTGCGCGAGGGAGTGGCACGCGCCGAGGCCCTTCTGGAAGGCGACCGCGCCCATCATCGAGGCCTGGAGCATCCCGCCGCGCGCCGCGAGATCGTCGCCGTGCGAGACGGCGCGCTCGAGGTGCTTGGCGACGAGGCGCAGCCCTTCGAGCGCGATGCCGTCGGCCATCGGGTGCTCGCCCTTCGCGACGTAGGCCTCGAGGCAGTGCGTGAGCGCGTCGAAGCCCGTGGCCGCCGTCACGTGCGCGGGCATGGTGACGGTGAGCTCGGGATCCAGAATCGCCGTGTTTGCAAGCAGATACGGGGAGAAGATCACCGTCTTGCGATGGTTGACGTCGAGCGTGACGACGCCCGAGCGGCCGACCTCGCTGCCGGTGCCCGCGGTGGTGGGCACGGCGATCATCGGCGGCACGTTGGCCGTGATGAAGGCGTCGCCGCCGGTGTTGTCGTCGTAGTCGACGAGCGGGCGCGTGTGGTGGACGCCGAGGCGAACCAGCTTGCCGACGTCGAGCGGCGAGCCGCCGCCGACCGCGATGATCAGGTCCGCGTTGTGGGCGCGGAAGGCCGCGACGCCGTCGTGCACGTTCTTCTCGATCGGGTTGCCGAGGACGTCGTCGAAGATCGCCGTGGCGATGCCCGCGGCGTGAAGCGACTCTTCGATCGGCGCGACGAGGCCGTGCTTGACGACGCCCTTGTCGGTGACGATCAGCGCGCGCTTGGCGCCGAGGCGCGTGGCCTCGTCGCCGATCTTGTCGATGGCCGACACGCCGTACAGGATCCGCGTCGGAAAGCTCCAGATCTTGATTCCGCTCATGTGATTACACCGCCTCGAAGTAGCGCTTCAGCTCCCAGTCCGTCACGGCGCGCTCGTACTGGCGCACCTCCCATTCGCGGGTGCGTACATAGTGCTCGACGAAGCCTTCGCCCAGGATTTCTCGCGCGGCCTTGCTCTCCGAGAGCATGCGCGCGGCGTCCTTGAGGGTGCGGGGGATCTGCGCGCGCCCGTCGGCTCCGCCCTCCCCGGCGTCGCCGCGCACCTCGGGCGGAGGCTCGATCTCGTGCTCGATGCCGTAGAGGCCGGCCGCCAGGCAGGTGGCCATCGCGATGTACGGGTTGATGTCGGCCGCGGTCTGCCGGTACTCGACGCGGGTGGCGTCGGTGCCGGCGCCGATCACCCGGATGGCCGTGGTGCGGTTCTCGACGCCCCAGGTCGCCGTGAGCGGGGCCCACACGCCGGGCACGTAGCGCTTGTAGGCGTTGATCGTCGGCGAGTAGAGCGCGGTGAGCTCGGGCATGAGCGCGCACTGGCCGCCGATGTAGTGGCGCATCGTCTTCGAAAGGCCGTCGGGCGCGCTGTCGTCCTGGAAGGCGCTCTTGTCGCCGCGCCACAGGCTCTGGTGGAGGTGGCCGCTCGACCCCGGGAGGTTGGCGTTCCACTTGGCCATGAAGGTGACCGCGAGGCCGTGCTCGTGGGCGATCTGCTTCATGCCGACCTTGAACAGCGCCGCCTTGTCGGCCGCGCGGAGCACGTCGTCGTAGCGGATGGCGACCTCGAACACGCCGGGGCCGGTCTCGGTGTGGAGCGCCTCGATCTCGACGTCGAAGGCCTTCATCCCTTCGAGGATGTCGCTCATCAGCTTGCGCTGCTGGCCTTCGCGCACCCACGAGTAGCCGAACATCCCGGGCGTGAGCGAGCTCAGCTTCGTGAAGTTTTTCTCGTGGAGGCTCTGCGGCGTCTCGTGGAACATGAAGAACTCGAACTCGCACGAGAACTTCGCGGAGTAGCCCATGGCGCTCGCGCGATCGATCACCGTGCGCAGGAGCGAGCGCGGGCAGGCCGGGTGCGGGCCGCCCTTGTCGTCGCGAAAATCAGCGATGATCGCCGCGGTTCCGGGCTCCCACGGGATCAGCCGGAGCGTCTCCTCGGCGAGCACGGCCTTGGCGTCGGGGTAGCCCGTGTGCCAGCCGGTGACCTTGGCGTTGTCGTAAAGCACGTCGGCGATGTCCCATCCGAAGATGACGTCGCAGAAGCCGAAGCCGCTCGCGAGCGCGCCTTTCAGCTTGTCCATCGACACGTACTTGCCGCGAAGGACGCCGTCGACGTCGAAGCCGCCGATCTTCGCGCGGGTGACGCCGCGGGCTTCGAGGTCCGCGACGAGCTTGAGGTGGGGCGAGTCGCTCATGGGCGCGACGATAGCAGCACCGCAGAGCGCGGGTCGAGCCGCGACGAACGACCTACGAATCGCCTGCGGCTTCGTCTTTCCATTCGGCGGCGTCGACGTCGATCTCGAGCGAGCCTGGACCCTTCGCGCGCGCGGCGAGGAGGGCCACGCCGGCGCGCTCGACGAGGTCCGACGGCAGCTCGCCCGACGGGGGCGTCCACACGGCGACGCCGGTGCACAGGGTCATCGGCGCGCCGAGGGCCTCGCTCCCCTTGATCACCGCGGCGGCGACCGCGCGGCGGAGCACCTTCTTCGCGGTGCGCGCGTCGCACCCGGGGAGCAGCAGGATCAGCTCGTCCTCGTCGAAGCGGGCGACGAGATCGTACTCGCGGCGCGTGGCCTTGAGCTCCTCGGCCACGCGACACAGGAGCGCGTCGCCCTTGTCGACGCCGTGCGCGGCGTTGATCTGCGCCATGCCGTCGACGTCGACGCGCGCGAGAGCGTAGGGCGCCCAGGCGCGCTGCGACCGGCGGTGCTCGCGCTGCGCTTCCTCCTCGAAGCGGCGGCGGTTCATCAGGCCGGTCAGGTCGTCAACGATGGATGCCAGCGAGAGACGACGGGCCATGGCCGCCGAGTCTTCCTCGGCGCGGCGCTCGCGGGTCACGTCGCGGAGGATGTCGATGCGCCCGATCGCGCCGGCGCGATCCTCGATCGGCACCGAGGTCCACACCAGCGTGCGCGGGTGCGCGCCGAGGATCTCGATCGGATCGGCGACGGTGCTGCCCCCGACCAGGGCCTCGTCGTGGAGGGCGCGGACGGCCTCGCCGGAGGCCGCGATCGCCGCGATGCGCTCGACGAGCTCGCTGCGGTGGAGGCCGACGAGCGAGCGGGCGTCGCCGCCCAGCAGCTCGGCGACGCGCCGGCCCGCAGCCTTGCAGGTCTGGCGCTCGTCGAACACGAGGGCGCCCTCATCGAGCGCGTCGAGCAGAGCGGTGAGCGCGCGGTCGGCGGTCCACCCGAGAGAAACGGGCATGGCGCGAATGGTACACCGCTTAGGCGACCGCCCGTAATTTTCGGCGCGACGAGGCGGCTACTTGATCCGGACCTCGACGATGGAATGCTTGCCGTGGAGCGGGACGAGCACGGTGTCGATCAGCGTGCGCACGCGCGCGAACCGCTGAAAGTTGCTGGCCGACGGGTTGCGCGCCGAGTCGACCACGCCGATGCGGACCTCGATGATGGGGCGATCGTCGGCGGGCGTGGCCGCGTCGGACTGCACGCCGGGGGCGCGGGTGACGAACGCGTCCGGGCTCACCGCGTCGAGCAGGGCGTTGACCTCGGCCGCCTGCGGGCAGCTCGCGGCGAAGGTGATTTCCATCTCGTCGCCGAGGCCGTTGAGGACCGCGTTGAGGTTCTCGACCGGGAATGGGAGATCCGCGAGCCACTCGATCACGCGCGCTCGCGCGCCCAGGAGCGCGAGCGAGGCGCCGATGCCGAGCAGGAACGGGAGCGCGGTGAGCGCGGCGAAGACCGGGATCAGGCTCTCGATCGCGGAGATGCGCAGCGACGCGAGCAGGAGGATGAGAAAGATCCCCGTGGCCAGCGCGAGGACCGGCGGATCGGTGACCACGCCCCAGCGCGACGTGGCGGCGTTCATGATCCGCGTGAAGCGCGTGGCGACGCTCTCCGCGGCGCGGGCGCGGGCGGCCGGCTCAACCATCGCTGTCGCTCCCGATGAAGCGCCAGAGGGTGAAGCCGACGCCGACGATGGCCAGGGGCGCGGCGATCCAGAAGGGGCGAATCGGGCCGAGCATGAGCGGGGTTCCGGTGATCCGAGTGTAGGCGATTTCGAGCGCGGAGATGGTGATCGCCAGCGCGAGGACGCCGAGCGGAGCGCGGAGGCGATCGCGCAGGCTCATGGGCTCGGGCTCGTCGACGCGGCCGATCGGTCCCGGTCGAGCCGCGGGCGCGAGCTCGGCGCGACGGGCGCCGGGATCGACGCGTCGGGGCGCGATCGCCGGCTCGAACGCGCTGAGCGGCAGCTCGAGCTCGCGCGGCGACGAGGGGGCCGACGCGCGCGCAGGAGCCGCGAGATCGGCCTCGAGATCGGCCTCGACCGCCGCGGGCCGCGGCGCCGCGATCGGCGGCGCGGGCGGCGCGATCACGGCGATCGGGGGCGCGGGCGCCTCGACGATCGCCGGCGGCGGCGCGACCACGGGCGCGGCGACGATCGGCCGCGCGTCGAGGACGGGCGGCGGCAGATCGAACTCGAGCGACGCCGCGTCGGGCTCGGCCTCGGCTGCGCCGTCGAGCGAAGCCTCGAGCGACTCTTCGAGCAGCGCCTCGGTGCCGGCGTCCGACGAGCGCGAGACCAGCTCGAGCTCCGAGGGATCGTCGTCGATCTGGAAGTCGAAGGCGGCGCTGTTCGGCGCGGCGTCGGGATCGATCGCCTGTGGCGCCGCCCGCGCCACCGGAACCAGCTTCTTTTGCAGCTCGATTCGACCGAGCCGCGAGCCACCGCTGCCCGATCCCGAGGGCGGATCCGCCTTGCGCGCCGGGAACGAGAGCGGCAGGCCCATGGCCGTCTCGAGCGCCGACCAGAACGACGCGAGATCCTGGAAGCGCTGCTGCGGCTCGACGGCGAGCGCGCGCTCGAAGACCTTGTCGACGTCCGGCGGGATCGCCGTCCCGAGCGCGCGCGGCGTGGGCCGCCGCTTCTCGTCGAGCGCGATCTTGCGCATGGCGATGGAGTCGCCGTCGATGGCGGGGCCGCCCACCAGCACCTCGACCATGGTGAGCGACATACCCCACACGTCGGTCCACGGCCCGGCCTCGCCGAAGCGCTTCGGCGCCCATTGCTCCGGCGCGCCGTAGCCGGGGCTGAACGCGCCCGGATCTTCCTGCGGGCCGAGCCCGATCGACGTCGGCGACTCGACGAGGCGACTGGCGGCGTGCGAGGCGACGCGGCTCGCCTTGGCGATCCCGAAGTCGAGGATCTTCACCGTTTCGACCCCGCCGATCTGGGCGATGAAGATGTTCTCGGGCTTGAGATCCCGATGAATGATGCTCTCGACGCCGCGCGGTCCCTGGAAGTGGTGCGACCGCGCCAGCGCCAGCGCCGCCGGCTTGAGCATCTTCACGAGCTTGGGCAGGCCCATCGGCGAAAGGCCCTCTTCGCGGCGGCGGAGAATCACCGCGTCGAGCGCCTCGCCCTCGAGCCACTCCATCGCCAGGAACGGGACGAAGCGCCCGTCTTGCTGCTGGAGCACGTCGACGTGGAGCGGCCGCACCACCTCGGGGATCGCCGCCGAGAGGCGAAAGAGCAGCTCGGCCTCTTCGCGAAATTTCTCGAGGAAGACGTTGCGCTGGAGCTGGCTCATGCCCTCCGGCACCTTGAGGCACTTCAGGGCGACCGGGGCGCGAAAGCCGCCGTGCTGCGCGCGGTAGACCACGCCGAAGCCGCCCTCGGCGACCGCGCGCTCGACCTTGAAATTGCCGGCTTGCGTGGTTCCCACGATGCCGAACACGTCTTCCGCCATGCTCGATCGAGAGGGATATCCGATCACCGCGTCGCAGAGAAACCAATCGACAATCGCCAACCACTTGACGCCGCTGGCCGCGGTTTCACGGCTTCGGTGGATCGCTCTTCACGGCCGCCCCGGTCGCGCCCAGCGCATGCCGCGCGAAGAACTTGAGCACGTCGACCTCGCGCGTCTTCGGCCAGCGGAAGTGATTGCCCTCGCTCTTCACGGACGTGCACTTGTTTTTCACCGCGCAGCTCGGCTCTTCCTCGCCGCCGACGCCGAGGCGGAGCCACGCGGTCTCGGCCGAGGCGCCGTCGCGCGCGCGCAGCCAGCGCTCGACCGACTCGCACGAGAAGAACCCGTCGCACGCGCGATACACCACGATCCCCGGCGGCGGCGGGCCCGCGCACGACCACGCGGCGCGCGGCGCGTCGGCCGCGTAGGCGCCGAACGCCGCGACGCGATCGGGCCGCATCATCGCGTAGGTCGCGGCCATCTGCCCGCCGTACGCGGCGCCGAGCGTGTAGATCCGCCGCGCGTCGACCAGCCCTTTGCCCGCGAGCTCGCCCAGGAAATGATCGACCGTCGCCAGGTCGACGTTGCCCGGCCCGGTGAAGTCGGTGTCGAACATCGCGCCGTGCTTGCCGCGCTGGATGTGTCGCCCCTGCACCGCGAGCACGACGAAGCCCTGGTGCGAGGGATCGCCGCTGAGGCTGAACGACGCGCCGAGCTTGCGGAGGCCGGTCTTCTTGTCGACGGCGGTGGGATCGTCGTCGCCGGCGGGAAAGAAGACCAGGAGCGGCAGCGGCGCCCGCGTCTCGACGCCGGGCGGGGAGAACACGCACGCGTAGCGGGGCGCGCCCTCGGCGTCTTTCCACTCCATCACCTGCGATCCACGGCAGGCGGGGCGCCCGAGCACGCGCCGGATCTCGGTGCTCGGCGCGCCCTCTTCGGTGACGCACACGCCCTCGATCGGCGCGCGCACCGAGGCGTCGGGCGCGGGCGGAGGAGGCGCGGCGTCGGCGCTTCCATCCTTCTTGCCCGCGTCTTTCGCGGCGGCGTCGGGCCCGCCGTCGGCGGCCGCGTCGCGCGCGAAGACCCCGAGCAGGTCCCCACCGTCAACGTCGGACGACGGTGTGGAACACCCGGAGCCAGCGGCAACGGCCCCGCCGAGCGCGCCGATCAGCGCCGCAGCGACGAGGCTCCTCGCACGGCGGGTCGCTCTTCTTCGGGGCACGGCAGGACTCTACCCCGGGCCCTCGCCTTCGCGTTCGCGATAAGCTTGCGCCCGGCGTCGCGGTGGCTAAGTTCGAGCCCCTCATGTTCGCCTTTGAAATTTTCGTTTCTCTCGTGCTCGTCGGCCTGGTCTCTTTCCAGGCGTGGCTCACCGTTCGCGTCTTCCGCAGCGGCCTCTACGAGCGCAAGCAGAAGATCTGGCAGGCCCAGCTCATCTGGCTGCTGCCGATCGTCGGCGCGGGGCTCGTGTTCAGCATCCTGAACGAGGACCGCAAGGCCGAGACCGAGGCGACGGCCCACCTGAAGAGCTCGGGCCCCTCGAAGAGCTGATCGCGCTTCCGCGCTCGGCGGAAAATAAGCGCTCCACCATCGCGCGCGCCCGGGTTCGTGGCGCTGCTCCCCTACCCCGCTCGGAACCTCTTTCGCATCGTTGAGCCCCGGACCGGTTCAGCGCTAACGTTCTGAGCCGGATGTCTCAGGCTCAACCGAACGTCACGCCGCCGCCCGCCGCAACAACCCTCTTGCCGGGCTCCCTCCGGGCCGAAATGGAAGGGCGGCGCGCCGCGGGCGACCCCTTCAGCGTCAAGGAAGCGCTGGGGATCGTCGTCCCGCTCTGCACGCAGCTCGCGGCGCTCCACGCCCAGGGCAAGACGCTCTTCGTCCACCCGTCCAGCCTTCGTTACACCGGGCATCGCGGCAGCGCCGAGGTCGCCGAGGAGCGGGCGCACGTGACGCCGACGCTGCCGCGCGACCGCGCCTGCCTCGCGCCCGAGGAGCGCAAGGGGGCCGAGGGCGACGCGCGCGCCAGCGTCTTCACCATCGGGGCCATCCTCTACGAGCTGCTCACCGCCAGCAGCGTCGGGCCGGGGATGCGGCGGCCGTCGGACGTGGCGCCCGAGGTCCCGCACGAGCTCGAGGTGATCCTCGGCAAGGCGCTCGTCGCCGATCCCAAGCACCGGCCGGCCGACCTCGGCGCGCTCGC
Organism: Byssovorax sp.; assembly: GCA_040006075.1. Lineage (GTDB taxonomy): Bacteria > Myxococcota_A > Polyangia > Polyangiales > Polyangiaceae > JANYGI01. Next base: position 8,716 of record JBDTXR010000183.1, read on the forward strand.
GCAGGCGCTCCACCACATCTCGCCCCAGGCCTCGATCGCGCCGCCTCCCGCCGACGAGTCGCACCTCGACGCCGACGGCGATTTCGAGGTCGACATCCGCCTCTCGATGATCCCGCCGAGCGAGCTCGGCCCGAGCCCCGTCATCCCCCGCGCCGCGGCGCTGCCGAAGATCCAGTCGGTGTCCGGCGACGGCCCGTACGCCGTGGCGATCCGCCGCGAAGAGCCCCGTCGCGCCAACGATCCCACCCAGCGCCTGACCGAGCTCAAGCAGGCGCTCGAGTCGGATCCGCGCCCGCGCTACGTGGTGATCAAGGACGGGATGGACCACGGCCCGTTCTCCGCGGTCGAGCTCCTCCAGCAGATCGGATCGGCTCAATTTACCGAGGAGAACGTCCTCCGCGACGTGTTCTCGGGCGAGGAGCGCTTCATCAAGGACTGGGACGAGTTCTCTCCGTTCGCCGAGCACTCCAAGCTCAACCGCGACATCGTGAAAGAGAAGAAGGCGCTCGACGCCGTCGTGGCCACCGAGAAGCGCGGCACCCAGTACAAGGCGCTGATCGGCGCCGCGGTGATCGGCATCGTCGCGGCGGGCGCCGCCGGCTGGTGGATGCGCGAGCGCGCCAACGACGCGCACCAGCTTGAGGTCCACGGCCAGGAGGTCACGTCGATCGACGTCGACGGCGGCCTTCGATCCGGCAAGACGGTCGGCGACATCATCCCGGGCGGAGGCGGCGGCACGTTTCGCGCGGGCGGCGGCAGCTACCCGCAGATCGCCAGCGGCACGAGCTGCGAAGGCGCGCGCGCGAAGTACGTCGAGGACTACGACAAGGCGGCCCCGCCCGATCTCTCGGCCAACGCCTTCGGCAACGTGCTCAACAACGGCAAGTACCTCAACAGCTGCGGCGTCCCGTCGTCGATGAGCGTCACCATCTGCGCCGCGGTGCAGAACGGTCACGCGGTCGGCGTCACCGTCAGCACCAACCCGCGGGACGGCAAGCTCAACTCGTGCATCGCGGGGCAGATCCGCGGGCTCAGCTTCCCCTCGCACCCGCGCCTCGACGTCACCACCACCACGTTCTAGCGTCCCCCGCCGTGATCCACATCGAAGGGTTGACCAAGAGCTTCGGCGGGTTGCCGGTGCTGCGCGGCGTCCACCTCGATGTGCCGAAGGGCTGCCTTTACGGGCTGATCGGGCCCGGCGCGGCCGGCAAGAGCGTGCTCCTGAAGATGCTCACCGGCCTGCTCCGCCCCGACGGGGGCCGGGTGATCATCGACGACAAAGACGTTCATCAGCTCAGCGATCTCGAGCTCCAGACCTTCCGCCTGAAGTTCGGGATGCTCTTCCAGAACAACGCGCTCTTCGACTACATGACCGTGGGCGAGAACATCGCCTTCCCGCTGCGCCGGCTCTTCAATTTGCCCGAGGCCGAGGTCCAGCAGCGCATCGTCGAGCGGCTCAAGGTGGTGAGCTTGCCGGGGTTCGAGGACCGGCTCCCCGCGGGGCTCTCGGGCGGGCAGAAGAAGCGCGTCGGCGTCGCGCGCGCCACCGTCTCGCAGGCGGAGATCGTGCTGTACGACGAGCCTGCAGCGGGCCTCGATCCGGTGACGTCGCAGCGGATCTTCGAGATGCTCCGCGCCGAGCAGCGCGCCGCCGGCGCCACGGTGATCATGGTCTCGAGCGATCTCGATCGGCTGCTCACCGTCACCGATCGCGTGGGCATGCTCCACAAGGGCCGCCTGATCTTCGACGGGACCACGGCCGAAGCGCAGGGCTCGACCGACCCGTACGTCCGGCAGTTCGTCCACGGCCTCACCGAAGGTCCGCTCTGAGCTCCTGACGGGCAGCTACACCAGCACGCCGGGGTTCATGATCCCCTGCGGATCGAGCGCGGATTTCGCGGCGCCGAGCGCGCGCGCGAACAGATCGGGGCGCTCGCGATCGTAGAACGGGCGGTGGTCGCGGCCCACGGCGTGGTGGTGGGTGATGGTCCCGCCGTGCGCGAGGATGGCCTCGGACGCGGCGCGCTTGATCTCGTCCCACTGCGCGACGCGGCCCGTGGCTTTGCCGGGCGCGATCACCGTGAAGTACGGCGCCGCGCCGTCGGGGTACACGTGGGTGAGGCGCGTGGTGACCACCGCGCTGCCGGCGATCTCGATCGCCGCGCGCGTGGTCGCCTCGATCACCGCGGCGTGGAAGGCGTCGAAGCGATCCCAGGTGACGGCGGTCTCGAAGGTCTCGACGATCATCCCGAGCTGCGTGAGCGCGTCGCGCAAATAAGGGCCCTTGAGGAACATCGATCGCCAGGTGCCGGCCTCGCCTTCGCGGGCGCCTTCGCCCGTCTCGCGCGTGACGCCCGCGCCCTCTTTCACCTCGCCGCCGAGGCCGCGGGCGATCGCCAGCGCGCGCTCCATCCAGGGATCGAGGCCGTGATCGGCGGACTCGAAGCCGAGCAACAGCAGGCTGCGCGAGCCGTCGCCCGCGCCGGTGTTGAGCGCCTCGCCGTGGTCGAGGAGGCGGCAGTTCTGCGGGTGGAGACCGGCCTGCACGATCTGCCGCGCGGCCTCGGCGCCGCGGCGAAAATCGACGAAGCGCGCCGTCGCCGAGGCGCGGTAGCGCGGGCGCTCCTGCACCCGCATCCAGGCCTCGGTGATGATCCCGAGGGCGCCCTCGGAGCCGAGGAAGAGCCGCTCCGGCGCCGGGCCCGCGCCCGATCCGGGGAAGCGCTTCGACTCGAGGATCCCGGCCGGCGTGACCACGCGGACCGACTCGACGAAGTCGTCGATGTGGGTGTGGAGCGTGGCGTAGTGGCCTCCGGCGCGCGTGGCGATCCACCCGCCGAGCGACGAGAACTCGAACGACTGCGGGTAGTGGCGGAGCGAGAGGTTGTGCGGCCGCAGCGCCTCTTCCAGCGCGGGCCCGAGCACGCCGCCCTGGATCCGCGCGGCCCGCGAGGTGCGATCGATCTCCAGCACCTGGTTGAAGCCGCGGAGATCGATCGAGACCGCGCCGTTGAAGCGCCCAAAGGCGCGCGCCTCGACGCCGCCGACGACCGACGACCCGCCGCCGTAGGGGATCGCCGCCAGGGAGTTCTCGGCGCAGAACGCCAGCACGCGCCGGAGATCGTCTTCGTGGGCCGGGAGCGCGACGGCGTCGGGTGCCACGGTGAAGTCGCCTTCGAGGCCGCGCACGATGTCGCGGAAGGCCTTCCCGTAGGTGTGGGCCGCGCGCTCGTAGCGGTCTTGCGAGAGGATCCCCTTCAGCGCTGACGGCACGGCGATCCGCGGCGCGGGGAGGCGAACGTCGTCGAGCCGCGGCGCCGGCAGCTCGTGCAGATCCGGGACGCCGAGGCGCGCCCCCATCATCATTTTCAGGGCCTCGCGCTCGGTCGCGTCGAGGCCTCCGTCGTCGTGACCCCAGCCCCAGAAACTCCGTCGCGGCGCCTCGAAGGATGAGCTCGGCTGGGTCATGCGAACGATCCTATTCTGGATCGCCCTTCATTTGATGGCGACAGACATGCTGTATTCGTCGCTCGGGCTGTAGTCGCCGTTGCCGCCCCACACCTCCAGGTAATACACGCCGCCGTCGGGCGTCTGCTTCTGGATCTCGTCGAAGGCCGAGGTGATCTCGTAGAGCGAGCCGTTGACGACCTTGTACAGCGTCATCACGTACTCGTGCGGGGTGGTCAGATCGAGGGTGTAGGTGGCCTTGGCGGGCACCTTCCACGTGTACCAGTCGGAGTCGTAGGCGGTGGAGATGGTCCCGGTCATCACCCCTGCGGCGCAGAGGGCGTTGGCGCTGGATCGTTGATCGTTGGGCTCGCTCTCGGCGCAGCCGCCGCTGGGAGGCGGGGGCGGCGGAGGCGGCTTGGCCTCGCACTGGCCGGCACTGGTGCAGCTCGATCCGGAGGCGCACGCGCCGCAGACACCACCGCAGCCGTCGTCGCCGCAGACGCGGCCGGAGCACGTCGGGGTGCACTTCCCGCCGCCTCCTCCTCCACCGCCGTTGGCCGTGATGTAGGGATCGATCCACGCGGCCGAGAGATCGACGCGGGTGACGCTGCCGTAATCGACGCAGCCCTGCTCACCGTAGGAGGTGATCCCGACGATGACGTCTTGTCCGCCAATCTTCATGAACGAGGGACCACCGGAGTCGCCCTGGCAGGTGGTCTGGCCCGGGCGACCCACGTTGGCGACGCCCTGCTCCAGGCTGTGAAGCTGGGTGAAGATCTCGCGCTTGGTGCCCGCGCCGGTGCCGGCCTGTCCGTTGTCGTTGCCATACCCCACGACGTGAACCGGGCTTCCCACCATCGCGGTGGTCATGGCAGCATGATTGATCGCCAGCGGCGCCACGGGCGCGTCTTGCGCGAGGATCAGCACCGCGGCGTCGTGTCCGGCAGCGATGTTGTTGGTGGCCATGTAGCCGGGATCGTGGTGCCATTCGGTGACGGCGATGTAGTCCGAGGCCTTGCCGGAGCTCTCCGAGGGACCGAACATGACTCGCATCTTGGTGCCGCCGTCGGCCTCCTCGACGCAGTGAGCCGCGGTGAGCACCAGGCGCTTGGCAATCACGCTGCCCGTGCACCACCAGCCGCTGTTGCCGCTCTCGGCCTTCATCAGCACCACCGAGGGATCGCCCTTGTCGACCGAGCCGCCGATGATGGGATTGGCGGCGGGCTCCGCGGACTCGAGCGGCGCGGCGTCGGTCGGCGCGCCGGGGCTGCACGCGGCGAGTCCGAGGACGGTGAGTCCGATCGTGGCGAGGTGCGTCGTCAAACGAGAGTTCATGATCCGCTCCGGGAAAGGGTTCCTGTTCGCGGCGCCGGCCATTGCAGAGAGCGGGCCAGCGCGGATCCCCGGGGAATCGAGGGGTTTCGAGGGGCGATGTGCCGCCTCCGGTGAGCAGGGGTGACGACTCCAGTGTTCAGCCGCGACGCAGCGTCAGAACCGAGCTCGCGCCCCCTGAAAGGTCATCCTCAGCGAGGCGATCCCGGGCATAATCGCGCCCGCCGCCCGCTCGCCCGCAGGAGATCCCCATGCCCGACTCGCCCTGGACCGAGGCCCACCTCCGCACGCACATCCAGCGCGCCGTCGAGCTCGAGCTCTTCACGATCCCGGCGTATCTCTGCGCCTACTACTCGATTCGACAGGCGGCCTCGCCGGCGGCGCAGGCTGCGGCGGACGCGCTCTTCGCCATCGCCAACCAGGAGATGATGCACCTCGAGCAGGCCTGCAAGGTCGCTCATGCTCTCGGGCAGGCGCCGCGGCTCACCGGGGGCGCGGCGCCGTCGTATCCCCACCGCGTTCCCTACAACAGCCACGATGCGGTGATCACGCTCGGGCCGGCGACGAACGCGCAAATCAAGTGCTTCATGCAGATTGAATTGCCCACCTGGCACGACGTCTACGACGCGCCCGATCTCCCGCCGCAAGACACCTACGAGACCATCGGCGAGCTCTACCATGCGTTGATGCACGGGCTCGACGCGGTGTATGGGCCCGAGGGAACGGGGGAGATCCTCGATCGATCGGCCACTCAGGTGACTGGCACCTTCCCCGACGACAAGGTCGCTGTCACCGATCTCGAGTCCGCCATGGCGGCGCTGGAGCAGATCGTGCGGCAGGGCGAGGGTGGGTCCCCGAAGGATCCTCACGGGACCGATCCGCGCGAGCTCGCCCATTATTACCGGCTCGAGGCCCTGGTCGACACCCTGGCTCCCGGCGATTTGCGGCCCATGGTCAGCAACAGCGCGGGGCTCACCTGGTCGACCGCGTGTGGCGCGCTGCTCGATTTCTTCGATGCCACCTACTCCCACGTTCTCCGGCGGCTCGAGGCCAGCTTGCAGGGAGCAGACAAGATCGCGGCGCCGGTCGGGCTGATGCTCTCGGCGCTCCAGATGCTGGCGACTCACCTCGTCGAGACTCCCTATCAGGCGAATGACCGCGACGCGTCGACGGGCCGCACGCTAACGCCGCGGTTCCGGTACACGGCGACCACGCCGCAGCAGGCGTACGGGAAGCTCGACGCCGCCGCGCGCGAGAGCCCGAACGTGCAGGCCGCGGCGTCCGCGCTCAGGCTCGTTCTCGAGCTCGACGATCGGATCGCCGTCACCCGCTGAGCGAAGAGCGTGGACGCCGCTGTCCAGCGCTTGGACGGCGGCGACGCGCGAAACACCGCGGAAACGGCCGAGATCACCGCGGCGTGGAGCTTGCTCGGGTGCCGCCCATGGTCACCGTACAAGCCGCTTATCGTGATGACACCGAGGCCGCGAAGCTCCGCTACGACGAAGAGGCCCTGCGCTGGAACAGCGCCGCGGCGTCGCTCTCGTCTGCCGCCGAGGTCCATGTCCGCCGCTCGGCGCGGATCGCCGCCGGCACTGCAGGGATCGTCGGCATGGTCGTCCTGCTGGTAGCGGGGGTCTTCAGCGTCGGCGTGCTCCGCGTCCCGCCGCACGGCATCCTCTCGCTGATCCTGCTCGCGACCTGGGGCGCCGTCGTGATTGCCTATCGCCGCGCGCGCCGCAGCGCCGCCGCCCGCGCGGCCGGCGCGGCCCTCGCCCCGGCCCCCAGCGACGATCCGTGGGCCGATCTCGCGCGCCTCGCCGCGCTGCCCCCCGGCGCCAGCCTCCACGCGCTCGCGGCCTCGCAAGAGCGCGCCAGCGCCTCGCTCCCGCTGATCGCGCTCTCGTTGCTGCTGCCGCTCTCGATCCACGGCGCGCTCTACGCGAGCGCCGTCGTGGCCACGGGCCAGGCCGACAGCATCGGGAACTACGATTACTGGATCATGCTCGGCGTCGTCGCCGTCGGGCACGCCCACCTCGCCCTCGCCTGGTTCACCCGCTCGTTCGCGAAGAGCCTGGCCGACATCGCCGACCACGATCTGATCCCCGAGGCCGAGCGCCGCGCTGGCAAAGCCTTCTGGTGGACCGTCGGGATCTCGGCCATCCCCGGCGCGTACCTGATCTTGATCCCGCCGATCCTCGTCGCCGTAACCGGCGCGCTCTTCTGCAAGCCCATGTTTCGCCGCATCGCCGCCGAGGTCCTGCGCGAGCGGCAGGAGCTGGGCGAGGCCCCGAGCGCCTGATCGACGCCTTGTGTCCGCCGCGCCGAGGCGCGATGCTCCCCCGCATGATTGACGATCTCCCCCCGCTCGACGCCGAGCTCGCGCAGCTCGATCGCGACGGCTTCGTGATCCTCGAGAGCCTCCTCTCGGCGCCCGAGCGAGCGGCGATCGTCGCGTCGCTCGCGCCCTTCGAAGCGGACCGGCCGATGGGCCGCAACGACTTCGAGGGCGAGCGCACGACGCGCGTCTACAGCCTCGCGGGCAAGGGAGAGGCCTTCTTGCAGATCGCCGAGCACCCGCGCGTCGTGCGGATCCTCGCGGCGAGGCTGCTCCCCGGATACCTGCTCTCCAACCTCCAGTCAATCCGCCTCCACCCCGGCGAGACGCAGCAACCCTTCCACACCGACGACGGCTTCTATCCCGTCCCGCGCCCCCACGCCGTACTGTCCCTCTCGACGATCTGGGCGATCGAGGCCTTCACCGAGGACAACGGCGCGACCGAGCTCGTCCCGGGGAGCCACCGCTGGGGCGCGGAGCACCCCGAAGAGCGCCCGCATCAGGTGAAAAAGGCCGTGATGCCGGCCGGATCGGTGGTGATCTTCGACGGCACTCTCTGGCATCGAGGAGGAGAGAACACCTCGCCCGGGACCCGACTCGCCGTGACCCCGCAGTACTGCCAACCATGGTTGAGACCGCAGGAGTCTCAGCTCCTCATCGTGCCTCCCGAGCAGGCGCGC
>JBDTXR010000184.1:0-16400 GCA_040006075.1 Byssovorax sp.
TTCGCGCGCGCCGGTAGGCCTGCGCGCGCACAGCGCTTTTCGAGGATTGGCAATGAGCAAGAGAGAGAGTCGGCGAGGCGATCGCTCGCCCGCCGAAGCATCGGTTTCGTTCGAAGAAGAAGGCGACGACGGGTCCCCGCAAGCCGCGGGGCACCGTCACGCTCGGCTGCAGCAGATCCTCCTGGAAGAGCTCGGCGCGCTGGTGCGCGACGAGCTCAGCGATCCGAAGCTCGACGGGGTGATGGTCACCGCGGTGGAGCTCTCGGTCGACTACCGCAACGCGCGCGTCCGCTTCTGGGGCCCGCGCGCGACGACGCCGACGCGGGAAGAACGAGAGCGCCTCGAGAGCGCGATCGCCCGCGCGGCGCCGTTCCTCCGGGCCAGCCTGGCCGACTCGGTGGATCTGAAGCAGGTGCCCACGCTGAATTTCCTGTGGGACCGAGGCGCCGACGAGCGTCCCGGCGGGCATGAAGAGGCGTTGAGCAGCAGGTAGAGATCGGCGTCCGGGCGAGAGTGGCTCTTGCCCGGACGCGCGATGTCGCGTACGCGTCTCCGCCACGGCGACGACGTCCGCCCGGCGAGCAGCCCTCGAGGAAGAACAAGAGAATGCGGCGAACAGCTCGCTCGAATCGCCCCGCCGCGTCGCCCCGCTGGCTTACCGTGCTTCCGGCCGCGATGCTGCTCGCCGTCGCGTTGCTGGGCTGCGGAGGGATCCGGCCCCCGCTCACCTGTCCCGCAAAGGGTGGAGCGGCGTGGAACGAGCTCACCTCCCGCCATTTCGTCCTGCAAACCGACCTCGCCGCGAGCGAGGCGCGCGAGGTGCTGAGCCGGTTTGAAGGCCTGCGGGCCACCCTCGCGCAGGTGTTGCCCCCGGCGCCGGTCGAGCCCACCGAGCGTGTCGAGATTGTCCTCTTCAGTCGCAAGAAGGACTACGAAGAGCTCGGCTCGAGCGCGCGGAGCACGCGGGCCTACTTCACCACGCAGCTCGCGGCCGATCTCGAGCCGCAACCCGTGCTCGTGCTGCAATCGGAGCTCGCCAACGAGGGCGTGTCGACCTTCCTGCACGAGCTGGCGCACCGCTTTCTCCGCCAGCGTTACGCGGATCTCCCCGTGTGGCTCAACGAAGGGTTCGCTCAGTTTTACTCCACCCTGCGGGTTCAGGAGGGGACGATTCGCGTGGGAGGACGCCTGCGAGACCTCGACTTCACCGAGCTGCCCTATGTCTGGGCGTCCTGGTACGAGGACACCTATCAGGTTCAGATCCCGGTGATGGTCGCGCCGTCGGTGCGCGAGCTCATCGACGCCGACACCTCGGCGTTCTACCGCGGCTCGCGGGAAGATGGGCTGTCGGGCGAGGAGGCGAAGAAGCGGTCCGCGTACTACGGTGCGGCCTGGAAGCTGGTGCAGCTGCTGATGTACGGCCCCGACGCCGGGGCGCGGACGCGATTTCAAGCCTTCCTCGCCGCGCTCGAGCACGGCGCGCGGGCAAAATCGGCCTTCCACGAGGCCTTCGGCGAAGCCGACCTCGACCGCTTGGAGCAGCTGTTCCACGCGTACCTCACCGAGGTTCGGCTCGACGTCGGCGTCAAACCCTATCACGTCCCCGTCGCGGCCCCGCCCGACCGCGAGGTGGTGATGTCGGACGCCGAGGTTCATCTCCTGTGGGCGCGGCTCCGGCCCTGGAATCAGGCCATGGCCGCGGCCGTGGAGCAGGAGATCGAGGAGGCCCGCCTGGGCGATCCCTCGTCTCCCGAGATCCACTTCCGACGCGCCACGTTCCGGCTCCAGCGCGCCGACTTCGACGGAGCCCGCCGCGACCTCGATTTCGCGCTCGCGGCGCGCCCGGAGGAGCCGCGCTACCTCTATGGCTTGCTCCTGTGGAGCCGCTGGCGAGCCCAGCTGAGCCGAGCGAGCGGAGCCCCGCCGCCGCCCACCGACGAGATCGCGGGACGACTGGCACGCTTCGCGAGCTCGCCCATGCAGCTCGACAGCCTCGCTTCGCGCTACGCGGCCCTCGGCCGGACCAGCGACGCTTACGCGTTCGCCGAGCGAGCGATCGCGCTCGATCCGCTCTGCTCCGCCTGTCAAGACACCTATTCTCTCGTCTTGCTGCAAGCCGGACGCCTCGACCAGGCCCTCGCCGCGAGCCGGCGCGCGCTCTCCCTCGTGCCCGAAGACCGGCCCAGCGCCAGGGAGATCACCGCCCATGGGAAGAGGATTGAAGAGGCGAGGGCAGCCCTTCGAGCCCGAACGCCGGCGGCGTCCCCTGGGCCGTAGAGGGCAAGCCCGCTCTGCGTCGGCTCCCGAGAAGACCGAGGAGCCGCACCCGCGCGTAATAGTCGGTAATAGCCACGACGGCCTCGGTGTCCCAGCATGAGCCATGCCCGCCGCCACGGGCGCCCTCCTCCGATCTCTTTTTTCTCGGCGTTCTGCCCGCGTTTCTGTCGTTTCCCACGGAGATCTGTCGATGAAGACGATATCTGCGCTCGTCCTCGCTCTCGCGCTCACCGCTCCGAGCCTCGCGCGCGCGGACGACGCGCCGTCCTCGAAAGGCGGTGGACCGCTGACGTTCACCGGCGAGTTCTGAGCATGGTCTCGCCCCAGCTCCTGTACGCTTGGCCCTCGATGACGGCCAACGAGCAAGCCCCGGTCTCGCCCCCCGGCGACGCGCTCCCCGACCAGGAAACGCAGCTCGAAACGCAGCTCGCGCAGCTCCGCGCGAATGACCGGCACGAGCTCGCGGCCGCGCTCGGCGAGCGGCTCGTCGAGCTCCGCGAGGCCAGGCTTGGCGTGGCGCACCCGCGGACGCTGGTGGCCGTGGTCGCGCTGAGCGAGAGCTACTATCAGATGGCCCGCTACGACCACGCCGAGGCCTTGTGCGAGCGCGCTGTCCACGCGCTCGACGACCTGGAGCCGCCCGAGCCGGTCGCGTTCGGGCACGCGCTCGCGCAGCTCGCCAAGGTCTCCAGGGAGCTGGGCCTCCATGGTCGCGCCGAGGCCCTTTATCAGAGCGCGATCGCCGCGCACAAAGAGGCGCCCGAACCCGACGTCGTCGGCCTGGCGAGGTCGTACCACGGGCTCTCCGCGATCTTCGACGACCGCGGCCAGCTCGACAAGGCCGAGGCGATGTGCCGAGCCGCGCTGACGATCCGCGAGAAGGTCTTCGGGGAAGATGCGTTGCCAGTCGCCGAGTCCATCAACTCGCTCGCCATCCTCCACCTCCGCAAGAGCGACTTCGCCGAGGCCGAGCGGCTCCATCTCCGCGCGCTGGCGATTTACGAGCTGCGGCAAGGATCCGATCACCCCGGCGCCGCCCACACGCTCGTCAACCTCGGGATCTTGTACAGCGAGAAGGGCGAGCACCCGAAGGCCGAGGCCCTTTTCGCCCGCGCGTCCGCGCTGATCGACGCGCGCGGTGGCCCGCCCGACGCGCTGACCGCCACCTTGCTCGACGCCCTCGCCACGCACTATGCCCTCACCGGCGAAGGGTCGCGCGCGATCGACGCCGCGCGCCGCACTCTGGCCCTCCGCAAAGAGCTGTTCGGGCCCTCGAATCCGGAGGTCGCCACGGCGCTCAACAACCTCGGGGCCAAGCTCGTCGGCCGCGAGGAGACCCGCGATGAAGCCGAGGCGCTGTTCCGTCGCGCGCTCACCCTCGTCGACGCGACTCCACGGGCGGCGAGCTTCGGTCCGATGATGCTCAACCTCGCTGCGATTTGCCTCGCCAAGGACGATCTCGAGGAAGCGAAAGCGCTGGCGACCCGGGCGCTCACCCTCGCTCGCGCCGGCGACGCCTCGAATCGCGCCGACGCGGCGGCGGCCCTGGTGTCGCTCTCGCAGATCGCCGAGCAGCGCAAAGACGTCGACCGCGCCCTCGAGCTCATGCTCGAAGCGTTCACCCTCCGCGCCGAGCGGTCGCTGATCGATCAGAGCATCTCCGATCTCACCCGGCTAGGCACTCTGTTCCTCGCGACGGACCAGCCGGAGCAAGCCTCGAAGTTCCTCAAGGAGGCGCTCAGTCGCGCGACCGGATCCCGCGGCAAGGATCACCCCTCGCTCGCTCACCTGACGTTCCTCGCTGGCAAGGCCGCCCTGGCGCAGAAGCAGTGGAAGCAGGCGCTGTTCTCGTTCGATCGTTCGCTCGCGATCGACGAGAAGGCCAAGGGGCGCTCGCACGAAGATCTGGTCGAGACCCTCCGTCTCTCGGCCGAAGCCAACCTCGAGCTGGGCAAGCTGGGCGCCGCCGAGGCCGTGTACCGGCGAATGGGCGACATCTACGCCAAGATCCACCCGCTCGACTCCGAGTGGCAGGGGATCGTGCCGGCGCTGCTGGGCGATGTGGCGATGAAGCGCAAGGCCTTCGAGAAGGCCTCGGACCTCTTCGAGGAGGCGCTGACGATCGCCGAAGCCGCCTTTGGCCAGGACAGCATCCGCCTCCACGCGATACTCGACAAGGCAGCCGAAGCGCACCTCAAGAACGGGCAACTGGTGCGCGCCGAAGAGCTGTCACGACGCCTGCTCGGGATCCTGGAGCGAGTGGTCGCGCCCGATCATCCGATCTTGCTCGCCTCGGTCCGCCGGTTGGCCACGGTGTACGTGGAGACCGGCGACGCGCGAGCCGAGGAGATGGTCAAGCGCGTGGTCGCCTCGCTGGAGGCCGCGACCGAGGAGGCGAAAGAGGAGGCGCGAAAGAAGAAGGCCGATCTCGCGCGACGAAGAGGCCAGTCCTGACCTCCCCTCTCGTTACTCGATATCGACTTTGATTCGGCCGCGGACCGTGAAGCCGTCGGCCGGCCACTTGGTGAAGGCCGGATCCGTGGTGCCGTTCCACTCGACGCGGAGGGTGTTGCCGTTCTTGAAGAACGGGCGGATATCGTCGGTGAACTTCAGCTTCAGCACCACGGCCTGCTCGCCCCGAGGGAACGAGTCGCCGGTGACGGCGAGGACGCGCTTTTCGTCGAGGACAATCTCCCCGGTGAGGGATTTGAGGAACGAGAGATCGGCAGTCCCCTCGGGCAGCTGGACGTCGAGCGTCACCGCCTGGAGGGTGGCGCTGTTGGCCTGGCTCACGTCACCGTCGATGCTGATCTCGGTCCAGCCGAAGAAGGCATTGTTCGGGGATTTGGCGACGAGAAAGTCGATCTCGGTGTCGTGGACGCCGGCCGCGAGGGCCAGACAGCTCGTGGAGGACAACCCCAGCGCCGCCACGGCAGCCAGGGCGAATGAACGCACGAGCCAGGCTCGGCGTGAGGTCGGTTGACGGTCGCGCCGATTCATAGGGGCCATAAGGTAGCATCCAGAGCCGCCGTGTCATCCTGCTTTTCGCGTGACGCACGATTCTTTCACGGTCACCAAATCCGGACGCGGGCGGGCAGTTGAACACGGTGCTCCAGTGAGGGCGCGCATTCACGGGCCCGGCAGATTTCGCGATCGATCCCGACGTGGGACCACGCGGGCGGCCGGATCAACAGCGTTTCCCGACGCACGCGCCGGAGCAGAGGTGAGAGTCCATGGCCTCGGTGCAGGAGAGCTCCGTCCTGGTTTCGTTGAATCATCTGATGAACCTCGAGCAGCAGCGGATCCGCGAGGAGGACGCGGCCCGACAGACGGCGCTCGATCTCGCGCAGCGGACGCGCCTCGACGAAGCGCAGAGGGTCCGCGCCGCCGAGGAAGAGCAAGCACGCAGCGAAGAGGCGAGGCGCCGGGCCGAGGAGGCCGCGCGCCGCGAGGAGTCGGCGCGACACGAGGCGATCCGGCTCGCGACCCTGGAGAAGGCGCGGATCGAGGGCGAGCAGCGCGGCCGGATCGCCCTGCTCGAGCAAGAGCAGCGGCACGAGCGCGAGCTTCTGGTGCTGGGGCAAGACGCGCAGAAGCGGCGCCTGCAGCGGGCCTTGATCGGGGGCGGCGCGCTGGCGTTCGCGGTGATCGGCGGCGGCGCGGCGCTGTACCTCGGGAAGATCCAGCCCGAGTCGGCGCGGGCGCAGCAGGAGCAGCGAGACCAGATCGCGCGCACGCAGGCCGATCTCTCGCTCGCGAAGGACGGCTACGACAGGGCCGTGCGCGACGCGGACACGACGTTGACGGCGTTGCGCGCGGTCAACGACGAGGCGGCGCGGCTCAAGGCGCAGCAGGCGGTCGACGCGGCGAACCACGCCAGGCTGGCCGCGAAAGGGCGCCTCGCGGGCGCGCAGAAGGCCGCAGGCGACAAGGCGACGCCCGGCGCGGGCTGTGTGTGCGAGCACCCCGGCGATCCGATGTGCGGCTGCCTCAATCGTTGATAGGCTCGCGGCGATGCCCGCCCCGCCCACCACGGTCGACAAGACGTTCCTCGCTGCAATGGCCTTCGTCGCGCTCTTCGGGTGCAAGCTCTTCAAGAAAGAGTCGGACGACGAGCCCGCGCACGATCCTTCGATCGGCTTCGGCAATGGCACCAACCTCGGCGCGAAGCCGGGATCGGGCGCGGGGATTTCGCCGACGCCCGCGCCCGCGCCGGTAGCGCCGAGCCTCGGCGGCGGGCGGTCGGCCACGCCGACCATCAGCGAGTGGAGCGGTGTGAGCGAGGTCTCGGTGCGCAACTCGAGCTCGCTCGGGTGCGAGACCAAGATGGTGCGTGAGTGGCTCCGCGTTACCTGCCACGCGCTGGCGAAAGACAACGCGCCCACCGGCGTGCAGGTGATCCGGCCCACCGGCGATCGGGACTACTTCATCTTCAACTCGGCCGGCATCGCCAGCCTGGTGATGCCGGTGCGCGTCGGCGTCGACGCCGAGGCGCGCTATACCTGGCAGAAATGGGGCACCCGGACGCTGCGCGTGAGCTGGCCAGTCGGCGCGCCGTCGGCGTCGATGACCTTCGATCGCGGCGATCGCTGAGAGCTTGGCTCCACCACCTGATTGGCACATTGAAGAGTGCCAGTCACGTCAGAGCGAGGGAGATTGGCAATCAGGCCTTGGCCCGCGCCGTCGCGACGATCGCGGCGCCGGGCGGAGGCTGATCGGCGCGCTCGATCGTCGCGAGCACCGCGGCGGTGTCGGGGGCCTGGAGGAGGCCGCTGCGCACGGGCTCGCGCGTGAGCAAGCGCGCGAGGCCGGAGAGGATCTGCAGCTCGCTGTCGTAGTGCCGCGGAGGCGTGAGGAGGAGGAAGACGAGGCGCGCCGGGGCGCCGTCGGGAGCGTCGAAATCGAGGCCTTTTTCGAGGCGCGCGAAGGCCAGCGCGGGGCGCTCGAGGCCCTCGACCTCGGCGTGCGGGAAGGCCACGCCGTCGCCGACGCCGGTGCCCGCGAGCAGCTCGCGCTCGAGGACGAGCTGCGCGACGCGGCCGGCGTCGACGATGCGACCGAGCCGGGTCATCGTCGCCGCCGCGAGCGCGACGATGAGCTCTTCGCGGTTGGCCACCGGGGAGTCGAGCATCACCGCGCCGCCGCGGAGAAGCTCGGCGATGGGGCTGGGCTTGGGGCGGAGCAGGCGGATCAGCGCCGGGCCCGAGAGCATGGAGGTGAGCACCGCCATGACCACCAGGGCGACGAAGAGCTTCTCGTTGATGATCCCGGCCTCCATCGCCAGGCTCGCGAGGAGGATCTCCATCGCGCCGCGCGAGTTCAGCCCGAAGCCGATCGCCGTGGCCTCGCGCCAGGCGACGCCGGTCATCCGCGCGCCGACGGCCGAGCCGGCGATCTTGGCGACGCTGGCGACGAGGAAGATGATCACGACGAGGCGCAGATCGAAGGCCGCGGCGAAGTCGAGGCGGAGCGCCATCGAGCCGAAGAACACCGGCGTGAACACCGAGGTGACGAACTCGTGCAGGGTCTGGCGCGTGTGCTCGCGGAGGCGGCGCGAGTCGCCGATGGCGATGCCCATGACGAAGGCGCCGAAGACCGCGTGGACGCCGAGGGCCTGGGTCGCCGCGCCGCCGAGGAGCGCGAGGATCATGATCAGCGAGAGCACGCTGCCATTCGCGGCGTCGCCGGGCGTCTGGAGGCGCGCAAGGAGGCGATCGGTGACGGGGCGAACGACGAGCAGCCCCACGGCGACGAAGAGCGCCGTGAGGCCGATCGAGATCGCGATGTGCGACGACGACACCTCGCCGTTGGCGACGAACTGCCGTGAAAGGACGCTGAAGCCGATCCACCCGACCACGTCGTCGAGGACCGCGGACGAGAGGATGATCAGGCCAATCTCGGTCTTCATCAGGCCGAGATCGAGCAGCGTCCGGGCGATGACGGGGAGCGCCGAGATCGAGAGCGCGATGCCGAGAAACGCCGCGTGGAGGCTGCGTCGCCCCGGGTCGGCGAGGTCGCTGTCGGGGAGGAGAAAGCCGGTGCCCCAGCCCAGGAGAAACGGCAAGACCAGGCCGATCACCGCGGTGGCGAGGACCACGCGCCCGCTCTTGCGGACCACGGTGAGATCGATCTCGAGGCCCGCGACGACGAGCAGCAGCATCACCGCGACGGTGGTGTAGCCGCTGAGCAGGACCTTCGGCGTGCCCTCGGGGAACGTCCAGGCAAACGCGGTCGGAGAGATCCGACCGAGGACCGTGCGCCCGATCAGGACGCCGCTCAAGATCTCTCCCGCGACAGCGGGCAGGCCGAGCCGGCGCGCGCCGTCGCCGAGGAGTCGCGCCGTGCCGAGCAGCGCAGCGAGCGAGACCAAGAAGACGAGAACGTCCTGGTGCACCGAGCGAGCTTACTCCGGTCCGGGGGGATCTCGGTTGCGTTCGGCGTGGCGCGCCGCTAGGTTTCGGCGCCATTTTACGCGGGGCGCATCACCCGGCCCCGTATTCCCCCGGAGAAACGCGCGATGAGCGGCCATTCCAAGTGGGCGACGATCAAACGGAAGAAGGGCGCGCTCGACACCAAGCGCGGCAAGCTCTTCACGAAGTTGATCAAGGAAATCACGGTCGCCTCACGCATGGCGGGGGGTGACGTCGTCGGCAATCCACGCCTCCGCAAGGCCGTGATCGACGCCAAAGACCTGTCGATGCCGGCCGAGACGATCAAGCGCGCCGTGCAGCGCGGCAACGGCGAGATCGAGGGCGTGATCTACGACGAGATCATCTACGAGGGGACGGGCCCGAACGGCACGCTCTTCCTCGTGGAGTCGTTGACCGACAACAAGAACCGCACCGTGGCCGAGATCCGCAAGGTGTTCGAGCGCAACAACGGGCTGCTCGGCGGCGGCGGCACGGCGGCGTGGGCCTTCGATCGCAAGGGGCTCATCATGATCCCCAAGGAAGCGGCGACCGAAGATCAGCTCATGGAGATCGCGGTCGGCAACGGCGCCGACGACTACACCGACATGGGCGAGCACTGGCAGGTGGTCACGCCGATCCCCTCGCTCGATCCGATCTTGAAGGCCCTCGAAGAGGCGAAGATCACCGTCAAATCGGGGAACGCCGGCTTCGTGCCGAAGAACAAGAAGGAAGTCGCCGGACGCGACGCCGAGGTCTGCCTCAACCTGGCCGAGGCGCTCGACGATCACGACGACGTGCAGAACGTCTACACCGACTTCGACATCTCCGAAGAAGAGATCGCCAAGCTCGAAGCATGACCGCATGGCGGCCGATCCTCGCTCGCGTGAGTGGGGATCAGGGCCGCCAGATCGGGAACTCGACCACGGCCCAGCTGAAGAGCGCGTGGGCGAAGAGGGCCGGTACCAGGCGCTCGGTGCGCAGGTACACCAGGCCCCACACCAGGCCGCAGCCCAGCGCGGCGAGCACCACGAGCGGGTTCAGGCCCGCCGCCGGATCGGCCAGCAAATAGAGCGTGGGCGCGTGGGCCACGGCGTAGAGCACCGCGGTGACGATGAGCGCGGTCCGCGCTCCGTACACGGCCTCGAGCGTGCGCATCACCAGGCCGCGCCAGACCAGCTCTTCGACGGCCGCGATGAGGAACACCGCGCCGCCGACGAGGACGTGGCCAGGCGCGTTGGGATCCCCGATTTGCAGGTAGACGCGGATGATCCACGCCTCGCGGATCGAGCCGTGCGGGGCGAGGACCTGATCGACGAGGTGGGCGATGCCGAAGAGCCCGCCGGCGACGGCCGCGCCGAGGGCGAAGTCGCCGCTGGCCGGGCGAAAGCGGCTGCGGAGCTCGCCGCGCTGATCGAGCCGGCGGATCGCGAACGCGCCGATCACCACGTAAAACAGGCCGAGCGCGATGAGCACGGCCCGCGTGCCGGCGCGCGCCGGATCGAAGGCAAACGCGATCACGATCCCGGTCGCGAGGGTGACGCCGACGGCGACGCTCAGCGCTTCGGCGGGTGAAGAGAGGCGCGAGGGGCCGACGTTGAAGCGATCGGGATCGACGTCGGCCTCCGGCTCGGGAAGAGGCTCGGGCAGAGGCGCCGGCTCGCCTGCGGGGGCGTCGCTCTCGTCGCTCATCGGTGGCACATCGAGGCGACGCGATCGAGGATCCGATCGGCGAGATCGCGCTTGGAGAGCACGCCGAGCACGTCGGCGCTCCCGCGCGTCACCAGCGTGGCGCGGTTGTCGTCCTTGCCGAACGAGTCGCGCGCGTGGTTGGCCACGACCAGGTCGACGCGCTTCGTTTCGAGCTTGTTGAGCGCGGCGGCGACGACGCGATCGTCGGTGTCGGTCTCGACCGCGAAGCCGACGAGGACCGGCGCGCGATCGGCGCGCATGGCCCCGATCTCGGCGAGCAGATCCGGGTTGGGTACCAGCTCGAGCGCCAGCGTGTTGCCGTCGCGCTTCATCTTCGTCGCGTGCTCCTGCGCGGGCCGGTAGTCGGCGACGGCGGCGCTCATGATCAGCGCGTCGGCGCTCTTGAGGTCGACCCCCATCGCTTGCCAGAGGGCGCCGCGCATCGCCAGCGCGGAGCGGACGTCGATCCGCTTCACGCCGTACGGCGTGGGCAGCGTGACCGGCCCGGCGATGAGGGTGACGTCGGCGCCGCGAGCCGCCGCGCGCTCGGCCAGGGCGAAGCCCATTTTCCCTGTGGATCGATTGCCGAGGAAGCGCACCGGATCGAAATCCTCGACCGTGGGCCCGGCGGTGATCACGATCTTGAGCGCCGCGAGATCGCGCCGCGTGGCGAGCGCGAGGATCGCCGCGGCGATCTCCGCCGGGTCAGCCATGCGCCCCACGCCCGACTCGCCCGAGGCCACGTCGCCGTCGACGGGACCGAGCAGCGTGACCCGCCCTTGCTCGTTCAGGAGCGCGACGTTGCGCTGCACGGCGGGGTGCGACCACATGCGCGGGTGCATCGCCGGGGCTGCAAGCACCGGCCCTTTCGCGCAGAGGGCCAGCGCCGTGACCAGATCGTCGGCGCGGCCTTGCGCGAGCCGCGCGAGCAGATCGGCGGTGGCGGGGACCAGCGCGATCACGTCGGCGCGGCGCGCGAGATCGACGTGGAGCTCGCCCGCGAACGAGGGATCCCACAGGTCGTCGTGGACGCGCTCGCCGCAGAGGCCGCTCAGCGTCGTCGCGCCGAGGAACTGCTGCGCCGATCGCGTCATGACCGGGAGCACGCGCGCGCCGTCCTTGATCAGCAAGCGCGCCACCTCGGCCGCTTTGTAGGCCGCGATGCTCCCCGAGACCGCGAGCGCGACGGTGTGCCCGGTGGACGCCGATCGCTGCGAGGCGGGCGGCGGCGACGCGGGATGCTCGCGCGAGGAGGGCTCTTCGTCGCGCCCTGGATCGAGCGTGGGCTTGCGCCGCGAGCCCGGCGGCGGAGGCGGCGGCGGGAGCCGGGGCGCCGGCGGAATGCTTCGCGAGGGCGGCGGCGGAGCCGAGTTACCAGGCATCGGACCGCGACCTTCCCACGAAACGGACCGGCCGTACATCGCGCGCCGAGCGATCCGCGCCCGCGACGGTGAACAGTGCGAGACGTCTCTGCCGGCCCCGATCCATAATCGCGCCCCTATGGCCCGCGCCCCGACCACGCCCTCCGCACCCTCCACGCCCGCGCTCGCCTTCGAGATCCGAAAGTCGCTCGTGGCCGGCATGGGCGCCTTCGCCTCGCGCCCCATCGCCGCCGGGACTCGCCTCATCGAATACACGGGCGACCGCATCCGCCAGTCGGTGGCCGACGCGCGCTACGACGACGACGCGATGGATCACCACCACACGTTCCTGTTCTCGGTCGACGCCAGAACCGTGATCGACGCCTCCTCGGGCGGCAACGAGGCCCGGTTCATCAACCACTCGTGCGATCCCAACTGCGAGGCCGTGCAAGAGGGCAAGCGCATCTTCATCGAGTCCATCCGCGCCATCGAGCCCGGCGCCGAGCTCTTCTACGACTATGGCCTGGAGCGCGACGAGCCCTTCCAGGAGTCCTGGAAGGAGCTCTATGGCTGCAAGTGCGGAGCGGCGAATTGCCGA
This sequence comes from Byssovorax sp., assembly GCA_040006075.1. Classification (GTDB taxonomy): domain Bacteria; phylum Myxococcota_A; class Polyangia; order Polyangiales; family Polyangiaceae; genus JANYGI01. Next base: position 12,336 of record JBDTXR010000184.1, read on the forward strand.
GGGACGATGATCCGCGGGCGCGAAGAGAAGCCGAAGAAGAAGAAGCCTGTAGCGAAGAAGAAGCCTGTCGCCAAGAAGATCCGGAAATAGCTTCAGCCGTCGGCGGCCTTTTTCTTCTTCTTTTTCTTCTTCGGCTTATCGGGCTTGTCGCCCTTGTCCGGCTTGTCGCCCTTGTCGTCGTGGGACGCGGTGGCCTTCTTCGCCGGGGTGCCCTCGGCCTGGGCGCCGTCTTCGGCGCGGCTCTTGTCGTCCTTGCCCTTGTAGGTCGTGAAGCCGGCCTTCTCGGTCCAGCCGTAGTCGCCTGTTTTTCCGGGCTCGCGGCTCTCCGAGGTTCCGCCGCCGATCTCCGGGCCGCTCACGCCCGCGGTGTGGATCTCCGGGCCCTGCGTGACGACCAGATACTCGTCGACCACGTACTCGGGGTGGGTGTCGTCGATAGGCTTGTAGTCCGGGTCTTTCGGTCCCGAGCCAACATGGATGATCTGGGTGGTTGGAGGATACGTGTCGCTCCATTTTTCGCGCACCGCATAGGCCCCGTCGCGGACCACTCGAGAGCTCGCGGTCTTGAAGCCCGGGATGCCTCGCTGGGCCAGAGAGCGCACGCCTTCAGGGAGCTTGGGGGTCTTGCGCTCCACCTCGTCGAAGGGCAAAAACTCCTCGATCCGGCGGAAATACGTGACGGTGAGCTTGCGCGCGGGGCCGAGGATCTCGGCGCGGACCAGGCCGTTGGCCACGGTCTCGTGGAGGACAATCGGGTAGTCGAAGGGGTTGCGAAAGCGGAAGTTGATGGTCGGGTACACCACCGTCGCGTCGAGCCCGAGCTTGATGTAGTAGCTCGGCCGCGAGTGGGGATAGCGCTCGACGATATCGAGCCCTGCGAAGAACGCCGCGCCGTGGAGGGTGCCTGAAATCTGGCAGGTACCGCCGCCCAGGCCGTCGACGAGCTCGCCCTCGGAGATCACCGTCGCGACCCGGTAGCCGTTGGCCTCGTCGCGCGGGCCCACGGTGCCGTTGAAATCGAAGATCTGGCCCGGCATCACCACCGCGCCGTCGAGCCGCGAGGCCGCGAGGCGGAGGTTGTAGCTGCGCTCCTTGCCCTTGCCCGCCGCGTTGTAGTGGGTCTCGAAGTAGCCGAGCACCTGATCGAACTTCACGTTGCCGAGCTCGGCCGCGGTGAGCTTCGGGACGATCTTCTCGACGCTGGCCTCGACCGTCTCTTCGCCGCGACGAAACGCGGCGTCGAGGCGCGCGAGCGTGCCGTACACGTCGAGGCGCAGGCCCATCTTCTCGGGCTTGAGCTTCTTGTTCTCGAGATCGACGAAGGCGTCGCTGGCCGGCGAGTCGACTTCAGCCTTCAAATCAAGCAGTTTGCTCAGCGCGGTGTCGGCGTCGAGGGTGACGGGGAGCGGGACGTCGAGCGGCTCCTTGGCGTGGGCGCCGCGCTCGTGGGCGAGGCGGACCGCGCTCGCCGGGCGCATCGCCTCGCGGATGAAATCGGCGAGGCGCACGCGATCGATCTCGGCGCCGAACGAGCCGCGGCGGATCTTGCGCGTCGATCCGTCGGGGAGCTTGAGCGTGACCTCGCCCGTGGCGTAACGACGCACGAGATCCAGGGCGTTGGCGATGAGATCGCCCTTCGGTGAGACATCGACGCCGGCGACGCGGAGCACCGGCGGAGGCTTCGGCTTCGAGGTGTCTTCCGGGGCCGGCGGGAGCACGAAGTAGGTGATCCCGAGGCCGCCCGCGACGAGCACGCCCACCATCGCGGCGAAGCGAAGGATCTCGGGGGCGAGGCGGGGGCGCATGGCCGGCGCATCTTGGAAAGCGCGGGCGAGCGAGTCAAGCGCCGCCCGACGCGGGCTACCAGGGCTTCTTCGCGGGCTGCTCGGGCGAGCTCGTCCCCTGATCGGTCGAGTCGCTCGCGAAGCTCCAGATCGCCAGCGCGATCCCGAGCACGATGGCCATGGCCGCGGCGATCAGCGCCACCGGCGAGCCGCGTCGCCGAAAGTTCGGTGGCGCGAACGATCGCGAGGGCGGCGCGGGCGCCTCGGGCGCGCTGGGCTCTGGCAGCCGCTGCGGCGAGGGCGCGTGGAGATCGACCTCGCGGGCCTCCTCCGGCAGCGCCATCAGCATCTGGCTGAAGGTCCCCGAGTCCAGGGTCTTCGACTCGGTGAACTCGACCGGGACCGCGGCCTCGACCGGCTGCTTCTCGTCGACCCGCTGGATCGCGGTGCGGATCGCCGCGCGCTTCTTCTCGCCGCGCCCGCCGAGGATCGACTTCATGAAGGCCGCGAGCTCTTCGTTGCCGCTCTCCTTGGTGGGACAGGCCCTCTCGAGCGCGCGTTGCAGCTCGTTCATGTTCTGGAAGCGCTCTTCGCGCGGCTTCGCGAGCGCCTTGATGATCAGATCGTTCACGTCGGCCGGGAGCGAGGGCAAGTGCCGATTCGGCGGCTCGATTGGCTCTTTGCTGCGGATGCGGCCGAGCGTCGCAAACTCGTTGTCGCCGCGGAAGGGGTGCTTGCCAGTCAGGAGCTGATAGAGCACCACGCCGAGGGCGAACACGTCGGTGCGACGATCGACCGGGTCGCCCAGGGCCTGCTCGGGGGCCATGTACGCGACCTTCCCCTTCATCTGCCCGACGCTGGTGCGGAGCTGATTCGACGCGGCCTTGGCCACGCCGAAATCGATGACCTTCACCTGCCCGTCGTGCCCCACGAGCACGTTCTGCGGCGAGACGTCGCGGTGCACGAGGCCCACGAGCTGGCCCTGATCGTCGCGGAGATCGTGCGCCGCGTGGAGCCCCGCGCAGGCCTGCTTGGCGATCTTGAGGGCGATGGAGAGCGGCACTCCGCCGAGCGCGCGGGCCTCGCGGGCGATGACGGTGAGCGGCTCGCCGTCGACCCATTCCATCACCAGGAACAGCACCCCGCGCTCCTCGCCGAGGTCGAGCACCTCGGCCACGTTGGGGTGCCGGATCCGCGCCACGAGGCGGGCCTCGTCGAGGAACATGGTCTCGGCGTCGGGATCGTCGAGCAGCTCGGTGAGCATCACCTTGGCGGCGACGATCTTCTCGAAGCCGCGGGGGCCCTTCATGCGCGCGGCCCACACCGCGGCCGTCCCGCCCTGCGCGATGGGCACCAGGAGCTCATAGCGGCCGAGCGTGAGTCCGGCGCGGAGTTCCTGTTCGTCCATCGATACCCTCGCGTGACAGAGCGGGTGTGGACCCACAACTGGATGCCCGAACCCTAGCCTACCCAAGCCGACGCGCCGGGGGAAACTTCACGCGAGGAGGGCGCCGTCTCAAGCTTTTTCCGGACCGGGGATCGCCTTGCGCAGCGCGGTGAGGTGACGCTTCGTCACCCCCGTCACCGCGAGAATTTTTTCGTCGGTGGCCTCGCGAATAGCCACCATCGAGCCCAGCTCGCGCAGCAGCGCCTTCTTCACCTCGGCCCCGATGCCTGGCACGTCGTCGATGTCGGAGCGGAGCCGGCGCGCCTTGCCGAGCTTCTTGCGCATGTGGTTGGCGAAGCGGTGGGCCTCGTCGCGGGCCTTCGAAAGGAAGAACAGCGCCGAGCTCGTCGAGCGCAGCGGGATGCCGTTCTTCTGCCCGGGCAGGTAGACGCGGTCGACCATCTTCTCGCCGGTCACCGTCTCGCGCTCCTTGGCGAGGCCGACGATGGGCAGATCGTGGAGCCCGAGATCGCGCGCCGCTTGCAGCGCGACGCCGAGCTGACCGCGCCCGCCGTCGACGACGAACAGATCGGGCAAATCCCACTCTTGCCCTGGTTTTGTCGACGATTTCTCGACGGGCTCGGGCTCGCTGTCGATCGCCGGGACCGCAGCAAAGGCCTCGTCGGACTCGTCGAGCGGCTCGGCCTCGCTCGCGACGGCCGCCGCGATCGCCGCCGCTTCACCCGCCGCAGCGGCCTCGATCCGCGCCGTTCGCCCGCGCCGGAAGCGCCGCCCCAGCACCTCGTACATCGCCGCGTAGTCGTCGCCGTCGGCCACGCTCTTCACGTGGAAGCTGCGGTAGTGCTTCTTGTCGAGCTGCCCGTCGAGGAGCGA
>JBDTXR010000185.1:0-16344 GCA_040006075.1 Byssovorax sp.
CACGTCGGCCGGCTCGAGCGGGGTTGGCTCGATCCCGAGGACCGTGAGCTCGTGGGCGCGGCCGTCGCTGCCGATCCGCGCGCCGTCGGTCGCGCCACGACAATACGCCTCGATTTGCAGGCGAACGTCGTCGTCGAGGAGCGGGAGCTGCTTCTCGGCGATGCGCCGGAAGCCGATGCGCCGCGAGAGCCGGTCCATGGACACGGCGTCCTTGCCGGCGATCTCGGCGAGGCGACCGCGGCAGGCGCGGATCAGCGTCTCGATCTGGAAGGCGCGATCTTGCCCCTGGCAGAAGCCGAGGCCGTACCAGGCGTCCTCGTCGTTGTCGGCCTCGATGTAGGGGATCCCGTGCTCGTCGCGACGGATGGTGACCGCCGAGCGGAGCGCGTCGACCTGGATTGTGCCCGCGATGCGAGCACGCCGCTCGCCGAGGGCGAGCCGGAATAACGATTGGAGGGGGCGCACTATTTCGCGTCGGTGCCGACCGGGGAGATCCAGAAGATGTCGCCGTTGACGTCGTTGCCCACGAAGAGACGACCGTCGGCCGACATCGCCACGGCGCCCGGGCGGCCGTGAGCGTGGACGGTGTCGTCCCAGCCCGTCGCGAAGTCCTTCATCGCGTCGGTGGGGTGCCCTTGCAGATCGGTCGCGGGGATCGCCATCCCGGTCGCGGGATCGGTGGCAATGGCCACCATGCGCGCGCCGATCCACGTGCCGAACTCGCCGTGGAGCGGCATGAAGATGTTGTTGGTGTACGGGGCGGGCCAGGCGCCGAGGTCGAACTCGATGCCAAAGGGGGTATCGCCAATGATGAACGAGCCGGACTCGCTGGCGATCTTCGAGCAGTCGGGCGTCGGCACCACATCCATGTACGGCAGATCCTTGCTGGCGCAGCACGGATAGCCGATGTCGTCGCCCTGGCGGATGGGCACGAGCTTCTCGCGGCCGCCCTGCGCCGCCGAGTAGTCGAGCGCGAGCTCGCTGGCGAAGCAGTTGTTGTGGCCTTTCTGGCAGCGAACGGCGATGGGGTTGCGATACCCTTTGGAGACCTGGGCGCCCCCGGGCGAGCCGTCGATCTTGAGGATGCCGCCGTGGAAGGGGCGAGTCGGATCGCAGACCTCGCCCTGATCACCGCCGTTGGCCACGTAGATCGTGCCGTCGTCGGCCGCGTCGAGGGTCTTCGGCCAGTGCAGCCCCGAGGTGTACACGGTGATGTCGACCGCGATGTCACCGGGCTTGACGCCCTTGCGATCTCCCGAGGCATACGGGAGCTTGCGGATGCGCGTCTCGTCTTGATAGTAGAAGAAGCCGCCGTGGAAGAGCAGCCCTTGAGTCGAGGCGAGCTGTCCGAGGAAGAGGTCCTTGCTGTCGGCGAGGCCGTCCTTGTTGTCGTCGGGGAGCACGGCAATCCCGGCGAGCCCGTTGGGTCCCCCGCCGGTCGTCGACGTCACCGGCGAGGCGACGAACAGCTCTCCTCCGGGGGCGAAGCGGAGCTGACGGGTGTTGGGCACGTTGCCGAAGTAGTGCGCGCAGAAGCCCTCGGGCAGCGTGAGCCAGGTGAGATCGGGTTGCCCCACGCCGCCGGGGATGACGTGCTTGCCCGCGGCGTCGAAGACCACCGCGCCGGGGAGCTTGCAGAACGTGCCGCTCGGCGGCTGTGCATCGGGCTTGACGTCGCCGTCGGGCCCGGAGTCGGCTGGATTCCCGGTGCTGCTGCTGCCGCTGCTCGTCGACGTCTCGACGGAGGGGCAGCCGGCGAGGATCGAGCCCGTGACGAGCGCCATGGCGCCGGGGACGAGGAAGACCGAGCGACGGCCGCGCGGATTTCGCCAAGACAAGAAGGTCATTCGGTGCTCACGCCTCGCGAAGAAGTGGGGATGCTACGTAGGCCGGGGTGAACGCGGCCGCCAGGGGAACTCGATTACAAGACGAGCGGGGGTTGTCAAGACGAACCAGGCGTTAGCCAGCCTACAATCGCAAGAAATGGGAAGTGCCGACCTGGACTACCGATCAGCGCCCGACGATCCGCGTCGCCATCAGCCGGGCGAGCCCGTAAATGGACTCTTGCGGGTTGACCCCGAGGCTGGTCGGAAACACCGATCCATCGACCACGTACAGGTTCTTGATCGTGTGGTGGCGGAGATCTTCCGACCGCACAATCGAGCTCTTCGGATCGTCGCCCAGGCGGCAACCGCCCATCTGGTGCGCGGTGAACACGCCGACGCGGCACGGCTCCCAGGGCGCGGCGTCGAGGCGATCGAGATCTTTATCGCTGGTCGCGGTGACCGGCGGATCGTGGAGTGTGGTCACCTCCTTTGCACCGCTGGCGAAGTTGACCTCCGCGAGCCGGCGCTGCGCGGTCCGGAAAGCCTCCCACAGCCGCGGCGGGATCGGATAGTCGAGCAGCGGCGCGCCGGACGGGCGGAGCTTCACCGTGCCTCCCGGGACGTCGTCGTGGAATCCGTCGATGGCGAGCGCGATGTGCACGGTGCGCCGCGACGAGGCCTCCATCATCCGTCGATGCGAATCGCCGAATCCAGGCATGGCCGTCGCCGAGAGAACGGGATAGCCGGGCGCCGCCTCCATGAAGAAGCCCACGTCGTCGCCGCGGTGGGCGAACGCGTGGCTCGCGGCCGTTTGCGGGGCGCCGTAGAAGGCCTCGATCGGCTCGTCGTAAAGGCCTGTCACCCCGATGGTGGGGTGAAGGAAGGTCCGGGTTCCCACGAGCGCATTTTCGTTCAGGCCCGAACGAAGCAGCACCGCGGGGCTGTTGATCGCCCCGCCCGCGAGGATGAACCGCTTGGCCTTGATCGTCGCGCCCTTGCCTGTCACGCCGTAGCCCGAGGCGTCGAGGAGCGTGCCGTGCGCCGCGGTGATCTCGCCCGCCGCCGAGTCCAGCCGATCGATCCGGCACCTGAAGAGCAGCTTCGCTCCGGAGTCGATGGCGTCGGGCACCAAGGTCACCAGCATCGATCGCTTGGCGTTGATCGGACACCCGGTGCCACAATAGCCCGTCTGCATGCACTGGTAGACGTTGCGGCGCGTCGGGGCGACGGCAAATCCCTTCGATTTGCAGCCGTCGTAGAGCTTCTTGTTGTTGCGGTTCATCGCCGACTCGTCGACCTCGTGGATCGACAGGCGGGCCTCGATGGCCTCGTAGTGCGGCACCAGATCGGCGTATTTGAAGCCGCCGACCGCGTGCTTCTTGCTCCAGTGCTCCACCACCGCTTCGGGGGTCCGGAAGCTGGTGGTCCAGTTGACGACGGTGGTGCCGCCGACGGCGCGGCCCTGGAGCACCGATATCGCCAGATCGGCGGTGGTGCGCTGCATCCCCTCCTGGTAGAGCTTCGGGACGGTGTGCGCCTCGTGCATGTCGAAGTCGGCGGTGCTGAAATAGCCGCCCTCTTCCACCAGGATCACGCTGACGCCCGCCGCCGCCAGGACCGAGGCGACCACCGCGCCTCCCGCGCCGCTGCCAATGATGCAGACGTCGGCCGAGAGATCGAGGTCGGACGAGGCCAGGGAGCCGTCGATCACTCCCGCGCTCGCGCGGATCACGCTGAGCTTGGTCACGGCGCACCGGCCTTCGCGTCTTGCGCGGCGATCCACTCGGGCGTTCCTGCCTTCGAGTCGTCGTGGAAGAAGCCGTTGACGTCGGGAGGACCCTTGTAATGGATACCGGGCCAGGCGCGCTCGTCGCCGTAATAGGCCACGAAGCAGAGCCGCCGGAGGGCGTGATACCCGCTGCGGCGGACCACGAGGTGGCTATCGCGCCAGCTCGCGAGCGCGCGGTCTTGCGCGGCGCCTCCGAGGCGGGTGAAGGGGGTGGCGCGGCCGTCGAGGAGCAGGCCTGGGAGGGCGTTTTCGAAGAGTCCAACGAGGCTCGCCAGATCGGCCTGGGCCTCCGGGGAGACGCGCGAGAGCGACTCGTCGATGCGCTCGGCGAGCAGCGCGGGATCGGCGTCGGGCGCGGTGATGACGCGCGCGGCGACGGCGACGATCACCTGGAATCCTCGGTCGTCGAGGACGCGGAGTGGCTTGCTCGGCGACGCCAGGTGACGCGTCGGGTAGAGCGAGAGCCCACCTCCACCGAGGAGGAGCACCGCGGCTCCGAAGAGGCCGCGCTGCACGAAGCGACGACGATTCATCCGCGCATCCTAGCGCCGATCGGCCCGGGATCGCTCGCCGATCCCGGGTCACGTCGCCTGCGCGGAGCGATCAGCTCGGCGCGGACATGTAGCTCTTCAGCGTGCGGCAGAGCTCGTGGGTGCGGTTCTGCTCGGGCGCGAGCTCGTTCTCGATGAACTTGCGGGTCTTGGCGTCGACGCCGGCCATGTCGGTGGCATAGAGCGCGACGCTCTTGTCCTCGCCGTCTTCGAGGGCCGCGATCGCCGTGCGATCGCCGAGCATGTCGGCGCCGGCCTGGAAGACCTTGGCGAAGGCACCCCAGACTCCCGTGCTGGTCGGCGCCTCACCGTTCATGCCAACGATCTTCTCGCGGAGCTGCGGGATGCGGCGCGAGTGGTTGACGAGGATCTCCTGGAGCGTGCGGTGGAGGCCCACATGGGTGACGCTCTTCAGCGCCAGCTCGTACGTCTCGACAGCGGACATCTCGCTCCGGAGCAGCTCCTGAAGCTTCTCGACGCTGGCGTTGGTGGTTTCCGCCTTGGGGCTCGTGGTCGGTTGCATGGCTTCTGTTCTCCTGAACATCCGTGGTTCACCGCTTCCACGAAAGGCGGAAGGGTGATCGCGCGACGCCAGCCCAGTAACCGTGGTGTGGGCTGCTGGGCTCGCGTCGTCGCGACTCGCGGCGTCGGGTAGCATCCGATGTGCCAGGGCAACCAGGGCGGACACAGGCCGCGAGATCGCGCGATATCTCTGGTTTCAGGGCGTCGAGTCCGCGAGAGAGCTTTGCTCTCCCCCGCGCGACGCCGCCTCGATGTGGCATCCTGCCACGGACACGATGGTGGTTTGCGGGCGGCTCTGCGAGGGAGAGCACATGACCAGGCCTACTTCGACTGGATGCCGAAGGGGATCATCTGCGGGTTCCCGAACGAGCCGCCCTTGTCGGCGTTGGAGTAGACCACGCGGCCATTCTGCCGCTGTCCGTCGTACAGGAGGTCGAAATACACCGGCTCCTTGTCGACCGAGAACTCGAGGCCGTCGAGATCGTTGGTCGCGGTGGTCTTGAAGCCGATGTGCTCGCCCCCACCCATCGAGCCGTCCACCGGGGCGACCATGTCGTCGGGCTCGAGCGTGCAGGAGTCGTCGGAGCAGCCGAGGAAGATGCTGGAGAAATGCCCGAGCGTCCAGATCGAGCCCTCGAACGTGACCGGCGGATTGCCAGGCTGGGTGTTGCCGGTCCAGGCGATGACGAAGGTACCGTTTCCATCGCCGGTGATCCCGAATCCGGCCTGGGAGCCGGGGGCGACCGAGGTACCGCCGTTGGGCTTCATGTTGTAGACGGGCGCGGTCACCGGGACGGGAGGCCCATCCATGCCGAGCCCGGTGCCGGTGCTCCCGCTGGCCGTCGCGGTGCTCGTGCTCATGGCCGCTCCGCCCGTGCCGCCGCTGGTCGCGGACGTGGTGCCGGCGCCGCCCGCGCCGCTGGTCGACGACGTGGCCGTGGTGCCGTCGCCCCCGCATCCCGTCATGAAGGCCACGAGCGCGGCGCCCGAGAATGCCCAGCCTGTCCGCTCGAGAATGGATATCGATCGCATGAAACCTCCTCCGCTGTCCCCCGACGTGGTGACGAGACAGCCAATCTTGCTCATTTGAGCTGCATTTTCCGGCGAAACGCCCTCAGCACCATCTTGGTCTGGTGCTGCTGCGCCACCGACTCTCCCGGGCCTCGCCCCAGGAAATAGTCCCGCTGCCACCCGGCCTTCACCGCCTCTTCTTCCCCTGCGTTGAGATCGCCGATGAACTTGTCGCGGCCGGCGCGCCACTCGCGGTACTCGGCGGCGAGCTCGGGATCGTCGTCGAGATCCTGGAGCGAGGGTTCGAGCTTTTCGAGGGCATGGCGGCGCTCGGGGACGAGCATGCACACCGGCTCGCCCTCCTCGAAGCGGATCCGGTGGTTGGGCCTGGTGATCTTCCAGTTCATGGTGAAGGGGGAGATCGCCCAGTCGGACTCGATGATGCCTTCGAGCGGGGCGACGCCGTCCTTGAAGAGGTTGGCCGGGCCGCGCGCGAGGAGGTTGTAGCCGGTCGGCGTGCGGAAGAGAAAGGGCAGCTTGAAGGTGACGATGCCGCAGCCAAAGTGGCTGGTGACGTTCTCCCTGGCCCTGGCGCTGCCGAAGACCTTGATCTCGTGGAGGCCCTCGTCGCCGCTCCACTCGACCTCGACCGGCTCGGTCAGGCTCACGAACCACCCGGCCTGATTGGCCATCATCAGCGGGAGACACCGGTTGGCGAAGCGCTGCGGCGTCTGGTCCATCCACTCGCGGCGCGCGGGCGCCGGGGCGAGGGTGACGATCGATGCGGTCGAAACCACGTACGCTTCGAATTTCATGGCGAGGCGGGCTCTCCTTCTCGGGGTTCAGTAGGTGAAGAACGGGCGGCGGCGGCGGAGGGTGACCGCGGCGACGACGAGCTCCGCGGCGAGGACGATCAGGAGGCCATCGTAGGGCACCCGGAAGCGCGCGTCGCCGAAGTAGATCATCGCGGTGGCGATCATCGCCAGCGGGTGGAGCGTGAGGAGCAGGCGGCGGGCGCTGCGGCGGCGGAGCGAGAGCCCGATCGCCAGGAGCGCCGGCGGGAGGATCAGGATCCCGTGGAGGATCGCGAACACCGACATCGGCACGCGAAACCGCGCGGGTTGCCCGCTGTCGGGCCAGGGCAGGTTGTACGCCCAGAGCAGGACCACGTGCGTGAGGGCGAAGCGCGCCTGGACGAGATAGCCACTCTTCTCGACGCAGCGGTGAGCGAGGGCGTAGGCGCCGTCGGGCTCCCACATCTTCCCGTCGAAATGCGCCGTCGCTTCGAAGACGGGATCGAGCGGGAAGATCGGCCGGGGTCGCCGGTTCTTCTCCACGAGCGCGAGGGTGGTGAGCGAAGGAGACGAGAAGTAGCCGCCCCCGTCCGAGGTGATCGCCGTCGCGTGACAGCGACCAAATGCGTAGTTGAGCGGGCCATTGGTGGAAATCAGGCCGAGCTGGCCCCCGCGCCAGCCCGTCGAAGTGTGCCAGTAGAGGCGGACCGAGGAGGCCGCGAGGACCAGGACAATCGGCGCGGCGACGCGGGCCACGTGCCCGCGGGTGAGGCCGCGCCAGGAGCGACGGCGGACCAGGAAATGCAGGCCGAGGAGCGCGGCAGAGAGGAGGATCTGCGGGCGGAACGTGGCGCCCAGGGCGAGCGCGAGACCAAGAGACCAGGCGTCGCGCAAGCGGCCTCGATCGCCGAGGCGGAGCGCGTAAAAGGCCGAGGCGGCGAGGGCGAGCGTGAACGGCGTCTCGCTCAGCACAAGGCCGCTGTAGGAGATCCAGGGGTAATAGAGAGCGAGGACGAGGCCCGCGATCCAGCGGACCTGACGTCGCGGAGAGAGCCTCTCTGCGAGAGCGAAGGTGTACCCGACGGCGAGGGCTCCCGTGGCCGCGAAGGCGACGCTGAACGCGACGCTGTTCTCGCGGCCAAAGAGCCCCTTCAACCCGAAGACGAGGAGGTGCGTGCCATACGGAAAGAGGGTGAAATAGGGCTGAGGCGTCCACGGGGCGTCGAGCATCTGGGCCGCGCGGCCCAGGTACATGCCCATGTCCGATCGACGGTAGTCGAGGGGGGGATGAACGGTGAGGTTCCAGATCAGCCGGATCGCGAGCGCGAGCAGGGTGACCGCGACGAGGCCCGCGTGGCGAGCGAGCCAGTCCCGGAGCCGGAGCACGAGCGAGCGCGTCAGGTGCGCGAGGCGTAGAACGCGTCGACGAACTGGCGAGCGAGCGCGGCGTCGACCGGATCGCCTGCTCGCCCGCTGGTTCGAAGGCAGGTGCCGACGATCACGCCGTGCGCGCGGCGGACGTCGCCGAGCGTGGCCAGGGTGACGCCGCTGGCGACGAGCACCGGAGTCTGCCCGACCTCGGCAAGGACCGCCTCGAGGTCGCGCACGGCGACGCCGCGGCCGGTGCCGCTGCCGGTGACGAGCACCGCGTCGGCGAGGCCGCGCGACGCGAGATCGTGGGCCTCTTCGCCGATGGGGCGCGGCGCGAGCGCGGCCGAGTGCTTGACGTCGACGTCGCAGTACAGGGCCACGCGCTCGGCGCCGAGGGCGCGGCGCTGACGGACCGTGACGTGCGCGCGGCCTTCGATCAGGCCCTGATCGGTGACGCGAGCGCCGGTGTGGACGTTGATGCGGATGAGGTCGGCGGCCGAGGCGACGGCGATGGCGAGCGCCGCCTCGGCGTCGTTGCGGAGGACGTTGATCCCGAGGGCCACGCGCGGCGCGGCGGCGCGCACGGCGATCGCGCACGCGGTCATGGAGGCCACGGTGATCGGCGCGACGGCGCCAGGGATGAAGGGCGCGTCGCCGAAGTTCTCGACGATGATCCCCTCGAAGCCGGCGGCCGCGAGGGCCTCGGCGTCGCGCGCGGCCGAGGCGATGACCGCCTCGAGATCGCCTTCGTAACGCGGGCTTTCCGGGAGGGGGGCGAGGTGAATGACGCCGATGAGGCGCGGCGTGGGGCTGGAGAGAGGGCTCGACATGAGGACCGGGAGCTTACCTGGTCTTCGCGACCTCGGCGGCCACCGTCTTCAGGAACACGTCGGGGTCTTTCTCGAACTTCGCGGCGAAGGCCGGCCCCTGCGGGTCTTTCTTGCCGAGGAGGCGGAGCGCGGCGCCGCGCACCGTGGGGCTGTTCTCTTTCTTCTCGACCAGGCCTCGCGCGATCGCCAGCGCCCTGGTTTTGTCGGCCGCCGGCGTGCTCTTGAGGTCTTCGCGGAACAGGCCGGCGAGCGCCGGGACCCAGGTCTCCTCGACGAGCCGACCCTCTTTTGCGCGGGCCTCGATCGCGGCGAGCGTGGCGCCTTCGAGCTTGGCGCAGCGGTTGTCGCGGACGGGGAGCGAGGTCGTCGTCGACCACCCGTTCTGGCTGTAGCCAATCCAGCTCGCGCCGGTGGTGAGGCGAGAGGCCGCGTTGGCGGCGGGGGCCTCTTCCGGGGCCTTCAAGGCATCCATCCAGATCGCGCAGACGTCGTCGCTCCGCTTCTCGTAGACGGCCGAGAGGGCGGTGACGGCCGCGTTGCGGACCCGGGTATTCGGCCCGCGCTTGGCCATGTCGCGGGTGAGATCGAAGGCGAGATCGCTCGCGGGGTTGGAGGGCAGGAACGAGGAGATCACGCCGGCCTGGAGCTCTTGCAGCGCGCCGTCGCGGAGGACGAGGCCCTTGATCGACTCGCCCAGGCCGGTGGCGGCGACGTCGACGTGGCCCGCGACGTTGCCGAGGATCCCGGCGAAGGCCTCGCTCGTCTCCTTGCCGGCGTCGGCGATGATCCGCGCGGCGAGGGGCTTGTCGCTCACGTACGCGCCGCCCCACATCGCGAGGCCGAGCGCGCCGAGGGAGCGGACCTTTTCGTCGGGATCGTCGAGGAGCTGCGCGAGCTTCGTGTCCTCGGCGCCGCGCGGGATCTTCAGCGCGGAGAAGGCCTGGAACGAAGGACACGAGGCCTCGAAGCCGGCGCCGGGACGCCAGGTGCTGCTGCACGCGGCGATCACGGCCTTCACCGGTGCGTCGAGAGCCGAGCTCGGCGCTGCGTTCGCGGCCGAGGCCGAGCTGCTGGGCGCGGCAGAACCCGCCGGAGCGGCGGAGCCGGCGGGGCTCGAATCGCCGCTCTTTCCGCAGCCCCCAGCACAGATCAGGAGCGCGAGCGCTCCGGCCTCGATCGTCGTCGTCGTTCGCATCGGGTTTGGCGCGATGGTCGGCGTGGGCGCCGCGATCGTCAAGGGCGCGTGATAAGGTCGCGTCTCGTCTCCCCGGCCCCGCGACGTCACGGTGACGTCTGGAGGAACCATGTTGCCCGAGTCCACGTTGCAGGCCGCGCATTTCTCGGCGCGCCCCGACGAGTTTCCGATCGACGTGGCGATCGTGCCGGGGCTCTCGGCGCGGGTGTATTTGCATGCTCTGACGCCCCCGTCGGGCCCGGTCTGGTGCTGGAGCTTTGTGACGCGCGGGCTCGAGGTCTACCGGCAGCGCGAGGTGGTCTTCACCGTGGCCATCGACGGAAGCGGCGACGCGGGGCAGGTCCCGACCGATCCGCTGCGCTTCGCCGCGCAGCTCCAGTACCTCGCGGGGCAAGGCCGCGTCGTCGACGCGGGCGGCCTCTCGCAGCTCGGCGGGGCGGGTTTTCTCGGGCGCCCCGGGATCACCTACGCGCGCGCCGAGGCCATGGCCGGGGTCGATTTGCCGGCCGGCGCGCTCGCCGCGGTGCTGATCACGGCGGAAGAGATCGCCGTGTATCAGTCCTTCGGACAGTCGCGCTTGCTGGCGCTGCTGGGGCAGGCGTTTCGCTATTACCCGTTCCCGCCGTGGGCCGATCTCAAGCGCGCGAGCGTGACCTCGATGGCCTCGAACGAGGGCAGCTTGCTCGGGCAAATCCCGCGCGCCGCGGTCACGGGCGCGGCGCGGCTCGACGGAGAGCGGCTGTCGATACGCCTTCATCCGTCGAGCGCGGCGCTGCTCCAGCAGATGCTGAGCGGCATCGGCGCGGGGAGCGTGTTCGCGCTGTCGATGGGCCTCGATCCCGAGGCCGACGGCTGCCTGGTGTGGCAAGCCGGGCAGCAGGGCCCGAGCGCGATCACCCCGCCGAGCAGCCGCGGCGAGCACCTCGCGGTGGGCTTCCTCGCGGTGCTCCCGGATCAGCCGGCCGACGGCGGCCAGCTCTTCGAGGACGGCTTCGCGATGTTCCTGACCAGCGCGTCGTCGCACGCGCTGCGCGAGGCGCTGGCCTCGGGACGATCGATGCAGATCGCCGGGCAGCACGGGAAAATGAGCCTTTCGGTGGAGTTCACCGCCGCGAGCTGAGAGGCCGGCGCGCTACTCCAGATCGAAGCCGAGCTGGTCGCGCGTGGCCTTCGAGAGGGCGCCGAAGCGCTGGTGGGTGGGGCACTCGCAGGCGGGATCGGCGGGCGCGGGGCAGCGGTCGACGGCCAGGGTGAAGGCGGCGTGCTCTTGCCAGTCGAGGCGATGGCCGCGCGGCGGCGCGTCGCCGTGGTGGGCGGCGAGGCCGCGAAAGGTGCAGGCGCGGCAGGCGATTGCTTTGAGCTGCAACGATTTTCCCTCGGCGTCGGGAGGGAGCGCGAGGGACTTCTGGGCGACGACGCGGCGAGCGCCGCAGTCGGGGCAGCGCCGCCCGCGGGCGGCCGCGGCGGCGAGCGCGGCGGCGCGCTTCTGGCGGGCGAGGAGGAGGCGGAGCGCGACGACCAGGACCGCGAGGACGACGAGGACGAGGCGCAGGCTCACGGGGAGGCGCGGGCTACGCGGCGCTCCAGCCGAAGGTCTCGATCACGCCGCGGTTCTTCTCGATCCACACCGCAATGCGCTCGCGCGTGGTGCGGTAGGCGTACTCGAGGATAGCGCGGCGGGCCGTCATGTTGGCGGGGTTGTGAAGGAACAGGAGCACGTCGGTCGGCTCGGGCTCGAGCACGAGGACGCGCATCTTGCCCTTGGCCTCGACCCGCGCGACGTCTTGATGGAGGCGCTCGTGGGCGCCGATCCGCATCGCCTGGTTGTAGACCCAGAGCAGGCCTTTATCGCGGACGCTGGAGCGCACGCCGTGCCCGGTGGGGACGCCGTGGTGCTCGGTGGACACGGGTACCAACGGGTTGACGACGACGGCGATCTTCGCGCCCGAGCTCTCGGCGACGTCGAGGTGGGCCACGTCGCCGAGGCCACCTTCGAGGTAGTGGCGGTCGCCGATGCGCACCGGCGAGTAGAAGAGCGGGAGCGCGAGCGAGGCCGCGCACGCGAGCGAGACCGGCACGTCTTCGAAGCCCGGGGCGCCGAAGAGGACGCGCTCGCCCGAGTCGAGATCGTTGGCGGCGACGCGGAGCGTGCGCGGCATGGCGCGGAACGAGTTGGGGATGCTGCGGCGAAGGTAGAACTCGGCGAGGAAGCGCTCGTAGCGATCGAGCGTCAAAAGGCCTGCCGGGAGCGAGTCGTTCAAGCGATCGATCTGCTGCCAGAAGAAGGCCTGACGCGTCTCGTTGCCGGTGGCGTCGCGGCGGCTGCCGAGGCGCGCGAGGGCGTGGCGGATCGCGACCCAGCTCGTGGTCAGCGTGCGGCGCCACTCGTCGAAGTCGAAGCGGACGAGGTGGCTGCGATCGAGCGGGAAGAAGTTGTCGATCGGATCGAGCAGCGCGCGGTAGAGGCGATCGATCGGGATCCCACCGGCGAGCGCCGACGCGACGGCCGCGCCGCTCGCGGCGCCGACGTACGTGGAGAAGCCCTGGCCGTCGATGCCGCGGACGCCATCCTCGAGCGCGGCGAGCGCGCCGACCTGATAGAGCGCGCCGGTCATCCCGCCGCCGGGCAAGCAGAGGGCGCAGTTGAAGGCGGGACGCGGAGCGACGGAGGGAGATGCAGCGCTCATGCTTGGTCTAGCTCCTGCGCATGGAGCGCGATCGAGCTGCGTTTACCGACGAGATGGATGAGGCCGAGGAGCCCGAGCGCGGCGGCCACGCACGAAGCCGCGAGCCAGAGCGGGACCGGGAGATCGACGGGGGGGCCACCGGGCTTGGTGAGCATCACGGCCGCGACGAGCGGGATGGCGTTGAACGTGACGTGCACGAGCATCGAGGGCACGATCGATCCGCTCCGCTGCCGGACGAGGCCGAGGCCGAGGCCGATGATCCCGATGTGGATCATGCGCTGCCACTCGCCGTGGACGAGGGCGAAGAGCAGCGCGGTGGTGACGATCGTCGGCGTGACGAGGCCGCGGTAGCTCTTGCGCACGGGCTTGAAGAGGGCGCCGCGGAAGAGCAGCTCTTCGAGCATCGGTCCGACCACGCACGCGGCCGCGCCCATCATCAGCTTGCGCGGCAGCGACACCGCCTGGAAGAGCTCGACGATCGAGTCGTCCGCGGGCGGCGGCGGGAAGCGGGCGGTGATCAGATCCGAGAGCGCCGCGGCCGGGACCACGAGGGCCGCGCCGAGCAAGATCGCCAGCGCGTAAAAGGCCACGTTGGTGCGGCGAAATGCGAGGAACGAGCCCACGTCGGCGTCGGGCGCGTGGACGCGGAGGATGAGAAAAATCGCCAGCGAGTACGCGGCCGCCTGGCACGCGACCTGGCTGACGAGATCGACCGTCGCGGCGGGGCGGAGGCTGAAGGTGAGCTGCGCGAGGAGCTGGAAGACGAGCGTCGCGCCGAGCGCCCAGCCCGCCGCGACGAACGAAGGCATCGGACGAGGCGCGCTGGGCGTGGCCGAGGACGGAGGCGGATCGGAGTCGCTCATCGTCCCCGAAGGTGCGGCAGGACGCCGCGCTTGACCAGCGTATCGGCCATGAATCGCTCGCTCGTCTCGGGGTAATCGATGGTGCTGTGGAGGCCGCGGCTCTCGTGGCGCGAGGCCGCGGAGCTGACGATGAGCTCGGCCACGGTGGCGATGTTGCGGAGCTCGAGCAGGTCGCGCGTGACGAGGTGCTTCCAGTAATACTCGCGGATCTCCTCCTGCAAGAGGGCGATCCGGCGGCCGGCGCGGCGGAGGCGCGCGTCGCTGCGGAAGATGCCGACGTAGTTCCACATGGTGCGGCGGAGCTCGTCCCAGTTGTGGGCGACGACGACGGCCTCGTCGCTCGGCACGGCGTTGCCGACCTGCCAGCAGGGCACGTCGGGGAACGGGCTCTGCCGCAGCTCGTCGATCTGCGCGATGAGCCGGAGCGCGGCGCGGTGGCCGAACACCAGGCCTTCGAGCAGCGAGTTCGACGCCAGGCGATTGGCTCCATGAAGGCCGGTGAAGGCGCACTCGCCGATGGCCCACAGGCCGGGGACCGTGGTGCAGCCGTGGAGATCGGTGCTGACGCCGCCGCACATGAAATGGGCCGCGGGGACCACCGGGATCGGCGTGGTGGTGATGTCGATCCCGAAGCGCGCGCACTGCGCGAGGATGGTGGGGAAGTGCTCGCGGATGAAGCTCGCGGGCCGATGGGTGATGTCGAGGAGCACGTGCTCGGTGCCGGTGCGCTTCATCTCGAAGTCGATGGCGCGGGCCACGATGTCGCGCGGCGCGAGGTCTTTGCGCGGATCGTGGCTGGCCATGAACGCGGTGCCGTCGAGCAGCCGGAGAATGGCGCCCTCGCCGCGCAGGGCCTCGGAGATCAAATACCGCTGCGCCTCGGGGTGATAAAGGCACGTCGGGTGGAACTGGTAGAACTCCATGTTCCCGATCTCGGCGCCGGCGCGGTACGCCATGGCCACGCCGTCGCCGGTCGCGACGTCGGGGTTCGTCGTGTAGAGGTAGACCTTCCCTGCCCCACCGGTCGCGAGGATCGTCGCCCGCGCGAGGTAGGTCTCGACGTGGTGGCTCTCTTGCCGCGGCAGCCCGTCGGCGCCCGGCGTCTCGTCGAGCACGTAGGCGCCAGCGCAGAGATCGGGCCCGCCGAAGCGCGAAAGCAAGATCAGATCGATGGCGGTCTGGTGCTCGACGATCCGGATGTTCGGGTGCGCCGAGGCCTTGGCCACGAGCGCGCGCTCGACCTCGGCGCCGGTGGCGTCGGCCGTGTGGACGACGCGTCGCGCGGAGTGCCCACCCTCGCGCGTGAGGGCGAGGTGGTCGCCCTCGCGATCGAACTCGGCGCCTCGCGCGATGAGCTCGAGCACGCGCTCCGGCCCCTCGCGCGCGCAGATGTCGGCGACGACCTCGTGGCAGAGGCCGGCGCCGGCGATCATCGTGTCCTTGGCGTGGGCCTCGGGCGAGTCGTCGGGCGCGAAGACGGCGGAGATGCCCCCCTGCGCGTAGCGGGTGTTCGCCTCGTCGCGCGCCCGCTTCGTGATCAGCGTGACGGTGCCGTGATCGGCCGCGTCGAGCGCGAAGGTCAGGCCGGCAATTCCGCTGCCGATGACGAGAAAATCGCTGGTATTGCTCACGGCCGCGCAGGGTAGCAGGCTCCTTGACGCACAACGACAACGCTGTCAGAAGCGCCCCCGCGAATTGCCATTCGTCTCACTAAGAGGAGCCGTAGCACGTGAAGATCCTCGTTCCGCTGAAGCGGGTCGCCGACCCGGACAACGCCAACAAGGTCAAGATCCCCGCCGCAGGCGACAAGATCGAGACGACCGGGCTCGAGTGGAAGCCCAACCCGTTCGACGAGTACGCCCTCGAGGCGGCCCTGCGTTTGACCGAAGACGGGAAGACGCCGAAGGTCCGCGCGGGCGAGGTCGTCGTGGTCACGTTCGGCCCGAAAGAGACGGAGCAGACGCTCCGCGCCGCGCTCGCCACCGGCGCCGATCGCGCGATCCGCATCGACACGACGGACGACAAGCTCGACGGCGATCTCGTCGCCCGCGCGCTCGCGGCGCTGATCGAGAAAGAGAAGCCCGACGTCGTGGTGATGGGCAAGCAGGCCGTCGACGGCGACTCGAACCAGGTCGGCCAGATCCTCGCCGAGCTGCTCGACTGGCCGATGGCGACGTTCGCCGCGACCGTCAAGGAAGAGGCCGGCGCGCTCCTCGTGAGCCGCGAGGTCGACGGCGGCGTCGCCACGCTGCGCGTGAAGCTCCCGGCGGTGGTCACCGTCGATCTGCGCATCGTCGCCCCGATCAGCGTTTACTCGCTGAAGACGGCCGCCACGTTCAAGTACAACGACGGCGTGCGCTTCGCGGCGCTGCCCGCGATCATGGCGGCGAAGAAGAAGCCGCTGGTCGAGATCAAGCTCGCGGACCTCGCGCCCGATCAGGCGCTGAAGGTCGAATACAAGGCGTTCCAGGCGCCTCCGGCTCGCAAGGCGGGCATCAAGGTCAAGGACGTCACCGAGCTGGTGACGCGCCTGAAGAACGAAGCCAAGGTTTTGTAAGCGGTCTCCGCAGAAGGAAATAGAGAAGACCCATGGCTGACATTCTCGTTGTCGCCGAGGTTGCCGAAGGCAAGCTCAAGAAGACGACCCACTCCGCTGTCACGTTCGCGCGCACGGCCGCGGCCGCGCTCGGCGGCACCTACTCGATCCTCGTGATGGGCGACGTCGTGAGCGACGCGGCCGCCGAGGCTTCGCACCTTGGCGCCGCGAAGGTGATCGTGGTCGAGCACGCCCACCTGAAGAGCTACCTCGCCGAGCGCTTTGCCCCCACGGTCGCCGCGATCGGCAAGGGCTTCGCGGTCGTCGTCGGCACCGCCAGCACCTTCGGGAAAGACTTGCTCCCGCGCG
>JBDTXR010000186.1:0-16281 GCA_040006075.1 Byssovorax sp.
TGAGCGCCAGGAGCTCGCGCTTGAGCTCGGCGCTGCTCCGCGCGGCGCGGGTCTCGATCACCCGCGCGGCGCTGTCTCCTGCGAGGCCGAGCAGCACCCGAGCGAGGGTCACCACCACGCGCGGCCGCTCCACCGTCTCGGCCGAGATCAGCTTCGAGAGGAAGCCCGCGACCGGCGGCGCGACGGCCCGACTCAACACCTCGATGGCCTGCGTCCGCGCCGCGCCGACGGTGTCCACGAGGGCGCCCGCGGCGGCGATGCGCAGCTCGTCGCCCGCGGGCGAGGCCTCGGCGAGGATCTTCTCGATGCGCGCGACCACGTCGCCGTCGACGCCGCCGCCGCGGTGGAGCGCGCCGATCGTCGCCATCAACACGCCCTCGTCGGTGTCGTCGAGGGCCTTCACGAGGCGCAGGCGAGCGCGCGGACCCCAGAGCGAGGCCAGCGCCGTCACCGCCGCGCGGCGCACCGACGGCGTCGCGTGACGGAGCAGATCGGCCACGATCTCGCCGGGATCGGCCGCGCCTTCGCTCGCGCGCGGCGTCGCGCCGTCGGGTACCGCGCGGAGCAAATCTTCGAGGAGCATCACCTCGTGCGCTCCGGTCTGGCGGAGCCCGTCCACGATCACCGGCAGCGCCGCCGGCCCGATCTCGCGCAGCGCCGCGACGAAGCGCTCGCGCAGCCCGGCGCCGATCTCGGTCCCCGCGGTGGGGCTCTGACGGGCCGTGCAGAGCGCGACGGCGCCCGCGCCGCCGGCGATCGCCAGCACCCGGCGCGCGGCCTCGCGCGCGGCCGCCAGCGCGTCGAGGGCGGCCTGGGCGATCGGCAGCAGCAGCGTCGGCTTCGCGAAGAGCGTGTGCAGCGCCTTCGCCGCGAGGCCCGCGCTCGCGGCCTCGGCCGGCGGCGCGCCCTGCGCGAGCGCGAGCAGCCGCGCCACCACGGTCTGGAGCGCGACGGACTCGCCGCGGTGCGCGAGCGCCGCCATCGCCCGATCGAGGCCCGGGAGCTCGCGCGCGAGCTGCGCCGGATCGGTGATCGCGTCGAGGCGCGCCGCCGCGGCCTCGGGATCCTTGATCAGCGCCGTCGCGTACTGCTCGCCCTCGATCCACGCCTGCTCCGGCTTGGCGTCACCGCGCCATGCGTCGCCGCCCGCGAGGAGATCGTCGATGTCGATGGCGTCGGCGCGCCTGGCCATCTCGCCCTCGGGGATGCGCACCGATCGCACCTTGGCCCGCGGCTGCGCCGGCGCCGTGTCGGCGATGGCGCGCAGGCTCACGCGGAGCTCGCGCGCGCTCTGGTAGCGCTCGGCGGGATCCTTGCGCAGCGCCTTGAGGATCACCGCTTCGAGGCGCCGATCCAGGCCGGGCACCAGCGCCGACGGCGGGCGCGGCTCGGCCCCGATCTGCATCCGCAAGATCGCGAGCGGCGTCTTGGCGTCGACGAACGGCACCACCCCGGTGGCGAGCTCGTAGAGCATGATCCCGCATGAATAGACGTCGGATCGCGCGTCGAGCGCGGCGCCCTGGGCCTGCTCCGGGGACATGTAGTCGGGCGTGCCGCTGGTCATCGTCGAGCTCACGGCCCGCTCGCTCCCGAGGATCTCGGCGATGCCGAAGTCGCAGACCTTCACCAGCTCGAAGGCCTTCCCTTCGTCGTCGATCGAGGGCACGAGGCGGATGTTGTCGGGCTTGATGTCCCGGTGCACCACGTCCATCGCGTGCGAGGCCGAGAGCGCCGCGCAGACCTGGCTCATCACGTCGGTGATCCGCGCCACCGGCAGCCGCCGCTGCTCGTTGAGCACCTCGCGGAGATCGCTGCCCGCCAGCAGCTCCATGGTCAGGTAGAGCCGCCCGTCGGGCTCCTGGCCGAAGTCGAGGACCCGGACGACGTTGGGGTGATCGAGCCTGCTCGACGCGCGCGCCTCGCGATGAAACGAGGCGACGAACGCCGGATCGTGCTGGTAGCGCGGGTGCAAGACCTTGACGGCGATGGCCTTGTCGAGCGCGATGTGGCGCGCGCGAAAGACGTTGCCCATCCCGCCGGCGCCGAGGAGCGAGCCGACCTCGTACTTGCCGCCGAGGACCTGCCCCACGACGGCCATCGAAATCGACACGGGAGCGACGTCGATCTCCACGGCGACGCGCTGCGGATCGACCTCGGATTCGGCCGCGAGGAGGGCCTCCAGATCGGCGGCGCCGTCGTCGCCGAGCGGGCGGAGCGCGAGCGGAAACAGGCCGCCGCTCGGCTTGCCCGCGAGCTCGGCGAGGACCACCACCGGGGTGCTCCACCAGGGCACGTCGATCTCGAGCGCGTGCGTCCCGCGCTCGCTCGGCGGCTCTTCGAGCGGGAGAAACGCGAGGGTTCCTTCGATGGCCGCCTCAAGGGCGGCGGTCAGCTCGGCGCGATTGAGCAGGTGCGCCACGAGCAGCGGTAGAAGCTCGTCCACGGTAGAAGCTCGTACACGAACTTCGCTCGCGCGGGGAGGTCACGTCCGTGCTTCGCGACCCGCGGGCCCGATTATCGGGCGACGCCGACCACGATCCGCGGCCCCGTCTCGTCGAGCAGATCGACCGGGCTCGCCTTGTCGATGTGCCCGTAAACCCCTTTGTAGATGCCGTATCCCGCGAGCTTGCGGAGCCGCGGGGAGAACCCCTTGGCGATCTCGCGCGGGATGCCGAGCTGCTGGTTCTCTTGCTGCCGCAGGAAGCCGACGCAGTAGCCGATCGCCAGCCCGATCCGCCGCGACGACGAGCGGTTCGCCCCGCCTCCGTGCCAGAGGCTCCCGTTGTAGATCAGCGCGCTGCCCCGCTTCATCACCGTCGCGGTGGTCTCGTGGGGGACGGAGTAGTCGGGCCCCGAGTCGCGCGTGTGCGACCCGGCGATGACGCGCGTTCCGCCGTTCTCCTCGGTGAAATCGGTGATCGCCAGCATCACGGTGCTGGTGAGCGGCTGGTGCGGCTTCGGGAGCGGGACGAGCTGATCGTCGGCGTGGATCGGCTGCGCCGTCTCGCCGGGCTCGATCGAGATCGACGAGACGGTGGAGACCAGGAAGCCGCGATCGAGCACGCGCTCGAGGATCGCCAGCAGCGACTCGTTCTCGACCACGCGCTCGTAGAGCTTGCCGCGGGCGAGCAGGTTGTAGACGCGGAGCGTCCGCGCGCCCTCGAAGAGGTTCTGCGCGGGCACGACCGCGAGCTCGCGCTCGAGCCGCTCGACGTCGTCGCGGAGCGCGTCGGCCTCCGCGGCGTCGATCAGGTCTTCGACCACGGTGTACCCGTCGCGCGCGATGTGCGCGGCGTGCTCCTGGATCTGACGTGCTTCGAGCATGACGGCGGAAGGCTACCACGAGCCCAACGAGGGCCCGCGCTCCTGGATCGGGGGCAGATCGGCTACGATCGTGGCGTGCTGACCGTGCTCTCGTGGAACGTCCTCTCCGACGCGTACGTGCGCCCCGGGTATTTCCCCCACACCGATCCCGCGCTGCTCGCGCCCGGCGTGCGGACGCCGAGGATCGTGGCCCGCCTCGTGGCGCTCGCGCCCGACGTCGTCTGCCTGCAAGAGGTCGAGCCCGCGCTCTTCGAGGCAGTGCGCGCCGCCCTCGCGCCGCTCGGCTTCAGCGGTCGGTTCTTGCAAAAGCGACGCAAGCCGGACGGCTGCGCGACCTTCGTTCGCCGCGCGGCGCTCGCGATCGAGTCGTTCCAGGAGATGGCCTATCCCGACGGGGCGCCGGATCGGGCCGACTCGGGCCATGTCGCGCTCCTTTCGGTGCTCCATGCCTCGGGGCAGCGGATCGGCGTCGCCAATACCCACCTCAAATGGGACGATCCCGGCACGCCCGATGGGGAGCGCTGGGCGCTGCGACAGGCCCCGACGCTGCTCGCGGCGGTCCAGGCGACGGAGATCCCCTGGATCCTTTGCGGCGACTTCAACGTGACGCCGGACAGCCCCGTTCATCGCTTGATCACGGCCGCAGGCTACGTCGACGCCTATGCGAGCCTGCCGGGCGCGCGGACCAGCAACGCCAACGAGGACGCCAGGCGAATCGACTATCTCTTTCACGCCCCGGAGCTCCGCGTCGAGCCGGCGCCGATCCCACCGATTGACGACGTGACGCCGCTGCCGTCGGAGACCGAGCCCTCGGATCACCTGGCGATCGCCGGCCGCTTCACTCTCGACTGAGATCTTCGCGGTGGCCGGGAGGAGGGGCGGACGAAATACGCCGTAATCGCCAAGCCATATCGTCGTCACTAGGGTTGGCGCTCCCGACAACCTCTCAGGAGAATGCCATGAATCAGGTGCTGAATGCGCTCGCGCTGGGCTCCATCGCCGCGGTGCTCGCGGTCGCGACGCCGGCGTGCACGAAGAGCGCGAACGATCCCGAAACCACGGGGTACATCAATGCAGCGATCACCGTCGGGGGCGCCAAACACGATGTCACGGCGATCCAGTATACCGTCGTCGACGCCTCCGGGGTCTGCGGCGACGCGCCGCTCGCTCAGGCGACAAGCCCGCTCGAGGTCGGCGCGCTCCCGGCCACCGTCCTGCCTCCGGGCTCGGGCACCCACGCCGGGGCCAACGGCTTCTTCGTGCTGCCCGCCGGCAATTACCGGGTCTGCGCCACGCCAATGGGAGCCAATGGGCCCTCCACCGAGTGCGCGCCGACCGAGGGCCTGGCGACGGTGATCCCCGACGCGACCAACGAAATTATCCTGGTCTCGCAGTGCCAGGGAGACGCCTCCGGGGGAGTCGGCGCCGTGGTCACGCTCAACGATCCTCCGCAGATCGACGGCCTCACCCTCGCGCCGGGCGCGTTCCTCGTCACCTGCCAGACAGCCACGCTCACCGCGTCCGGATCCGATCCCGACGGCGACGCGGTCGCGTATACCTGGTCCGTCACGTCGAGCCCGCCGGGCTCGAGTCCGCAGCTCCAGGCGACGACGTCGGTCGCGACCTTCGTCACCGATCTCCCGGGCGAGTACCAGATCACCGTGACGATCACCGACGTGAACGGCGGATCGAGCTCGCTCACGTTCCCGATGCACGTCGGCGCCCTGCTCTGCGCGGCGCAGGATCAGTGTCACGTGGCCGGCTCCTGCGATCTGAGCGCGCTCGCGTGCTCCAACCCCACCGTGCCCGACGGCTCGACGTGCGATGACGGCGACGTCGCCACCGACGCCGACGTGTGCTCGGCGGGCGTGTGCGCCGGCGTCATCACCAACCCGTGCGCGTGCCCGGCGGGCTTCACCACGCTCCCGGGCGGGCAGTGCAGCAAGAGCTACGATATCGACGCGAGCCTCCTCGTCAATCAGGCGTCGAGCTGCGACGCCACGGGCACCGACCAGTATTCCTGCAACGGCCCTTATGGATTCCAGTGGGTCGATCTCGGCGGATCGCTCGCCGGCGTCACCCAGGTCGACGTCGAGCTCGAGACCGGGCTCTCCTGCGCCCCGAGCGCGCGGACGGCGGCGCTGAACGGCGCGCCGGTCGCGAGCTTCACCCCGACCGGCGACTGCACCTGCACCTCGCCGCACAGCCTCGCTTCGCTCGGGAGCGTGCCTGTCAGCAGCTACGTCGCCGGGAGCACGAACTCCGTTACCATCAACGCTCCGAGCTGCGAGGGGCTCTCGAAGAGCCCGTCGCTGAACGGCGCGTTCGCCCGCGTCACGGCGACGTACAGCCTGAGCGCGGCGTGCGGCGGGGTCTGCACCCACGATGTCTGCTCGACCGGGGCAGCGCTGGATCCGAGCTGTGGATCCTGCGTCGCGGCGGTCTGCCAGGCCAGCGCGGCCTGCTGCACGACGGGCTGGGACGCGGGCTGTCAGGCCAGCGTGGCGACGATCTGCGGCCAGAGCTGCGGAGCCGGGAGCTGCGGTGACGGGGTCTGCGATCCGACCGAGTCGTGCCAGAGCTGCGCGGCGGACTGCGGCGCCTGCGTGACGTGCCCGACGACCGATCTCGGCTCGACCGTGCCCCAGAGTGTCACCGGCTCGACCGTGGGGCAGCCCGCCGCGCACACCGCGCCGTGCGTCCCTGCGAACAGCAACGCGCCCGAGTCGATATTCGAGTTCACCGCCCCCTCCGATGGCACGTTCACCTTCAGCACCGTCGGCTCGACCTTCGATACGATCCTGTACATTCAAGACGGCACCTGCGGCGGCGCGCCTCTCGCTTGCAACGACGATTTCACGGCCCTGCAATCGCAGGTGCAAGTGACGCTGACGAGCGGCCAGACCGTCGTTGTCATCGTCGACGGCTACGGCTCGGCCAGCGGCGCGTTCACGCTCTCGGTGCAGTAGCGTTGGTCGCTCGGGCGTCGCGCGGGCCGAGCTTCGGCTGGGCTCGCCGACAACCCCGGTGACCGACGCCGCGACGGCGGCCCTCGCGAGCCTGCGGGACCTCGATGGGCAGCTGGCCGAGCTGCGCGAGGGACTCGCGGAGCTCGACGCGAGCGAGGAGGGCTGAGCGCTCCGCCGCGAGAGGCCTCAAATGCGCCCGATTGGCTTCCCCGTGAGCGGATCCGTCAGGAAAATCGGCATCTCCGGCTGATCTCCCTCGCGCGCGGCCGCAATCGAAGCATCGATGTCGGCGCCGGCCCGCTTCTCCCCCTCTGTCGGCTCCGTCGGCGCCTCCCTCCCTGGCGTCGGCGCCCCGAGGCCATGCTCCGCCGCGTGCTGGTCCTCTTCCTCCCGTCGATTCCGCTCCTCGTTCACCACCGAGTCGTGCACATCGGACGTCGACGTCTTCATCGCCGGCCCGATCACGAAATCGCCGACCTTTGCTCCGGGGACAATCTTCGTCATGGTCGAGGCCCGCTCCTCGCCCACGATGGGAGCCCGCGCCGCGCGCGCCGTCAACCCGGCCACGCGCGGACCCGGAGCGCGCCCGATGTCGGTGGGCGATCGCCCTCTGCTATAACGGCGCGATCATGCACTCGCAGTACGATCCCGCCGAGGCCCAGCGCTTTCTCGATCGCTACGCCGCGGCCCACGGCGAAGATCTCGCGCTCCGCGTCCACACCTCGCGCCTCCTCGGCCGCGAGCCGGCGCTGGTGCTCCACGGCGGCGGCAACACCAGCGTCAAATCGCGCGTGACCGAGATCCTCGGCGACGTCACCGAGGTGCTCTTCGTGAAGGGCAGCGGCTCGGATCTCGCGAGCATCGAGCCGCGCGGCTTCCCCGCGTGTCGCCTCGCGCACCTGCGTCGCTGCTGCGAGCGGCCGACCATGAGCGACGAGGACATGGTCGCGCAGCTCCGCGGGCAGATGATCGATCCGTCGAGCCCGACGCCGTCGGTCGAGGCGCTGCTCCACGCGTACCTCCCCGCGAAGTTCATCGATCACACCCACGCCGACGCGGTGCTCACCCTCGTCGATCAGCCCGACTCCGCCGATCGCGCGCGCGATGTCTGGGGCAAGCGCGTGCTCTTCGTGCCCTACGTCATGCCCGGCTTCGGCCTCGCGCGGCGCGTCGCCGAGCTGTGGCGCGCGCGGCCCGCGGGCGACGCGCCCACGGTGATGATCCTCGACAAGCACGGGATCTTCACCTGGGGCGCGACCGCGAAGGAGAGCTACGAGCGGATGATCGAGGCCGTGACCACCGCGGAAGACTGGCTCCGCGATCGGCACGAGGCCTCGTCGCGGCGCACGATGGCGGTCCCGCCGGCGCGCGAGCTCTATACCAAGCTCGCGCCGATCTTCCGCGGCGCCCTCGCGCGCGCGAGCGGCGCGTCGTGGATCCTCGGCTGGCGCAACGACGTCGAGCTCGTGGCCTTCACCGATCGCGACGACCTCGGCGACATCAGCCAGATCGGCTGCGCCACGCCCGATCACGTGATCCGCACCAAGGCGATCCCGCTGGTGATCCGCGGCCCGTTCGACGGCGACGCGCTGGTGATCCGCGGGCGAATCGAGGCCGCGATCGCCGCGTACGCCGACAGCTACCACGACTATTTCCACCTCGCGTCGGCCGCGCGCAAGGTCACGAAGAAGGAGCTCGATCCGTGGCCGCGGGTGATCCTGTTCGAAGGCCTCGGCGCCCTCACCGTCGGCAAGAGCAAGGTCGACGCCGAGATCGCCGGCGACATCTACGAGCACACCGCGCGGGTGATCGACGAGGCGAGCGGCCTCGACGGCTACCAGCCCGTCCCGGTGCTCGATCTCTTCGACGTCGAGTACTGGAGCCTCGAGCAGGCCAAGCTCGCCAAGAGCGCGGGCGGCGAGGGCCCGCTCGATCGCCGGGTGGCGCTGGTCACCGGCGCCGCCGCCGGGATCGGCCTCGCGGTGAGCCGCGCGCTCCTCGTCGCCGGCGCGCACGTGGTCCTCACCGATCGCGATTTCACGGCGGTCGAGAAGGTCGCCATCGAGCTCGCTGCGAAGTTCCCCGGCCGCGTCGCCCACGCCGCGTGCGACGTGACCTCGTTCGTCGACGCCCGAAAGGCCGCGGCGCTCGCCGCCATGCGCTTCGGCGGCCTGGATCTCGTGGTCTCCAACGCCGGTTCTGCGCCCTCGGGAGCGCTCCACACCACCGCGGGCGACGGCGCGCTCCGCGGATCGCTGGAGGTCAACCTGCTCGGCCACCAGAACATCGCCCGCGCCGCGACCGAGGTGATGCTCGCGCAGGACACCGGCGGCGCGCTGCTCTTCAACGCCTCGAAGAGCGCCTTCAACCCCGGCCCCGACTTCGGCCCGTACGCCGTCGCCAAGGCCGCCCTGGTGGCCCTGATGCGCCAGTACGCCATCGATCTCGCGCCGCGCGGGATCCGCTCCAGCGCCGTCAACGCCGATCGGATCCGCACCGATCTCTTCGGCGGCGGCCTGGCCGAGGCCCGAGCCAAGGCCCGCGGCGTCCCCGTCGACGAGTACTTCCGCGCCAACCTGCTCCACCGCGAGACCACGGTGGACGACGTGGCCCGAGCCTTCGTGTACCTGGCCACCGCCGAGGCCACGACCGGCTGCGTCGTCACCGTCGACGGAGGGAACGCGGCCGCCTTCCCTCGCTGACGCGAATAGGGGCATAGAAAGCCGCCGCGACTTTGTGTAGAAATGGCGGCCATGACCAAGATGACGTTTCCGGCCGTGGCGCTCGCGTGCGCCCTCGGGGTGGGCAGCTCGGGTTGCATCAAGCAGATCCTCGTCGAGGGCCAGATCGAGGGCACGCTCAAGGGCTCGGCCGGCGTCGAGACGCTGAGCGACTACGAGGTGGCCAACACCATCGCCTTCGCCGGCATCGGCCAGTTCGAGGGCATGCACGTCCTCGCCCCCGACAGCGAGAACGCGCTCTTCGGCCTCACCAAGACCTGGACCAGCGCCACCTTCGCCTTCATCGAAGATCAGATGGAGCAGGCCGAGGACGCCGAGGGCACCTCGAGCGAACTCTACCTCTACCAGCAGGCGCGGGCGAAGGCGGGCTACGACCGCGCCGTGCACTACGGCATCGAGATGCTGGAGATGAAGAACCGCGGCTTCGACGCCGCGAAGAAGAACGACGACACGATGAAGGCCTGGCTCGCGGGCTTCGACGACGCCGACCACGACGCGAAGGAGCTCTTCTGGACGGGCTACGCGTGGATCAGCCGGGTGAACATCACCAAGGAAGATCCGGCCAGCGTGGCCGAGCTCTTCATCGGCGTGGCGATGATCGAGCGGGTGATCCAGCTCGACTCGAGCTTCTTCTACGGCAACGCGCACACCATCCTCGGCGCCTACCACGCGCGGAGCCCGATGGCCGAGCTCGAGGACGGCAAGAAGGAGATCGATACCGCGATGAAGATCAGCGAAGGCAAGCTGCTGATGCCGAAGTTCCAGCTCGCCGCGAAGTACTATTGCATGAAGAGCGACAAGGCCAATTACGTCAAGACGCTGCAAGAGATCATCGACGCCGGCGACATCTTCCCCGCGCAGCGGCTCACCAACGCCATCGCCAAGCGCAAGGCGAAGCGGTATCTCGGCAAAGAGCGGATGAAGTCCTGCGGCTTCTGAGCCGATTGGCGGGGCGCTATCACGCCCCGCCGGTCTTGGCGTTTCCCTTCAAAAAGCGGCCCAGCGCGAGGATGAAGGCCTGTTGAAGGGCCGTGTCGCGGGCCATGCGAGCACGCCAGTGCGCCTCGAGCAGCTCGCGCGTCTCGGGGGTGAGGCGCAGCGTGACGAGCACCGCGGGGAGATCCGGCGGCGCGGCCTGGCGTAACCGCGCCACGATCCACGCATACTGCTCCACCGTGAGATCGGGGAGCGGCGACGGCGCCTCCGGGGGCACCACGGGCACGACCGGCGCCACCGGTGCGACAGGCACGATCGGCGCGACAGGCACCGGCGGCGCCGCCACCGTTTCGAGGCTCTTCTGGGCGGCGGCGACGAAGCGGCCGAAATCGAGCGCGAGCATCCCGTTGGCGGCGAAGCGTCGAGTCCAGTACGCGTCCAGGGCGGCGTGGCGCTCGGCGTCGAGGCCAAAATGGGCGAAGAAGGCGGGGGTCGGCCCACCGGCCTTCTGGCGCGCCGCGACGAGCGCCGCGTACTGCTCCAGCGTGAGCCCTTGGGCCTCCGGATCGGCCGGGCGAAACGGCACCGCGGCGGTGACGGGCGTGAGGCTCGGTCCCACGGTCTGACCGAGATCGACGCGCGGTCCCGCGGCCGCGCGGGGCGGCGAAACCGCGGTGGTGATGACCGGCGCCGTCGTGGGCCCCTGAAACGGGAGGACCGGGCTCGCGTCGGCCGGGCGGAAGAACGGCATTGGAGCCGTCTTCGGGGCGTCGGGGACGATTCGGGTCCTGCCGAGGTCCATCGCCGGCTTGCGCCGCGGCGCCGCGACCGGCCGGGGCACGGCGGGCGGCGTCGGCGCGTCGAGGAGATAGCTTGGCTTCACCACCGGAGCCGCCACCGGCAACGGCGCGACCTCGGGAAGCGCGGGTGAAGGGGCGAGGTTCGGCAGAGGCGCAGCGCTCGTCTCCAGCAGCCAGGGAGAGGGCGTGACCGTCAGCGCCGGACACTCGGCCAGCGGGGCATCCATGTGGCCTTGCAGCGCGGCGGCGAGCGCGGGATCGGCGAGGACTCGAGTCGTCCAGTCGGCCTCGAGCCGCGCCTGGGCCGACAGCGAGAGCTGCCGCTCGGCGAGGAAGGCGACCGGATCGACCGCGGTGATGAAATGCCGGCGAAACTGCGCCCAGGCGTACGGATCCGAGGTGATGGGCTCGATCGTCGGCTCGAAGCGCCGCCGCGCCGTGGACAGGGCTCCATCGAAGGCCACCAGGAGCTCCAGATCCGAGGCGGCGCTCTCGTCGATCCGGGCTTGCCAGTGCTCGGACGAGCTCTCCCAGGCGGGCGCGGGCACCTCGCTCAGCGAAAGCGCGCGACCGAGGCGGAGGCCTGCTCCGAGGCCGGCGAGCACCGCGGCGTACGACTCCAGGGATATCATCGTCTCCAGATCCGACATAGACCCTCAGCGAGCGAGGCGAGCGAGCTCGGACAGGGCTCCTGACAGCGGGACGCCGAGCGCGTCCCAGGCCGGGGAGAGCCGTTTCCCCGAGCGCACGAAGAGCTCGTCGGCGCGACGGCGGAGATCGGAAGCCGAGAGCGATGGGCGCCCCATTTCCTCGAGCACCGACGCGGCGGTGTGGAGCTTCCCTCCGCGAAAGCGCGCGGGCGCGTCGCTGCGCGGGAGCGCCGCGATCCCCTGCTCCCAGGCTGCGCGCGAGGGTCGCGCGGTCGTCGGCCCCAGGGCCGTCTCCAGCGCCGCGTGGGCCTCGTCGTCGAGCTCGTCGTCCTCGGTCGCCGCGAGGAGCCGGGGAAACAGCGCCGGCAGCCCCGCTCTCCCCATCGCGTCGAGGAGGCCTGGAGTCGTGGGGAGCCCGAGCACGATTTCGCGGGCGATCCCGGCGTCGGTCGCGTCGCCGGCGAGGGCGAGGACGTCAATGGCGTACGGCCCGAGCGCCCCGAGAGCCCGCGCGTCGCGCTGACGCACCTGGATCAGCGAATCGAAATCTTGCGCGAGGATCCGGGCCTTGACGATCTCGTACGCGAGCGCGGGAGCGCCGATGTCGACCCAGGAGTCGCCGCCCGATCGCGGCCTCCGGGCGTCCACCGGAGATCGGGTGAGCAGCCGCTCGAAGGCCACCACAACGAGCGGCTCTTCGCGCCGCCCGAGCCGCGCCAGGGCCTCTCCGGAGATCGGCTCGACGGCCAACATCTCCATCGCGACGGCCGCGAGCAGCGCGGACGGCCCGCCGAGCCAGCTCGCGGCGCCGACGCGGATCTGCGCGCTGGGCTGCATCGCCAGCGCGTCGGCGATCTCCACGACACCCCCGTACACGACGAGCAGCGCCTCGTCGAGAGTGCCTATCCACCGGGTGAAGGCCTCCTCCGCGCCCGGGAGATCCAGGCACCCGAACAGCAGCGTCAGCGTCCAGAGCGCGCCGGCGCTGTCGACCTCGGCCTCGGCCGAGAAGGCCTCGATCCCCTCGAACGACAGGCCTGCTTCCGCCAGCGCGTCGACGTGCGCGAGCAGGCGGCGCGCGACCTCGGGGCGCTCCGTATGCGGCCCTTCCCGGTGATCGGCCCCGAGCGACAGCGCCCGTTCGAGGAGGCCAGTCCGCACGTGCTGCTGAAAGCGCGGCGCCGAGAGGCCGAGCGCGCGATCCGCCGCGAGCCGCACCGATCCTTGCCAGTCGAGGGCTTCAAAGCTTCGCTCGGCGGCGGGCGCCTCGCGCTCGATCAGCGGGGGCACCGGGGCCGTGAGCGTCAACGTCGACGAGGCCTTTCGTACGCTCATGAACGATCGTCCCCCACGAGGGCCGCGCCCACGGCGCCATCGCGCGAGCGCGCCCAGGAGAGCGCCACGCGCCGCCCCGCGGGCTCCGGCAGCGGGAGGCCGTGACGAAGCCACGCCAGCGCAAACACCGCCGACATCAGCCCTGCAGCGCTCCCGAAGAGGCCGATTCGCCCCTCGAAGCTCGGCGTCTCGGCCCGATCGATCCGCGCGTGATTCCGGGCCGCGACCAGGTGAAACTCCCGGGTTCGCAGGGGATCCACGTCGCGCGGCCCCACCAGAAGCGGGAGCGTCGCGGGCAACCCCAGCTCGGCAAAGGCCCTTCCGAGCGCCACGCCGTCGGGCGGAGCGTCGTTGTCGTCGGTCGCCTCGCTCACGGCTCCGGCGAAGGCGTGGATCTTCCCGGCCAGCGGCAGCCGCATCCCCTGCACCAGCCGCACCGCCGCGGCCCCCTCCGACGGCGGCAACGGGTTGCGCGTGAACGCCGAATACCGCACCTCGGCCCAGGCGGTGATCTCGCGCTGCGAGAGCAGGCTGTCGACCGCGAGCACGATCACCTCGGGCTCTTTCGCCAGCAGCTCGCGGGCCTCGGCGAGCGCCGAAACGAAGGCTGCGGAGCCCGATCGCACGCTGACCACCGCGTGCCCCGAGAGCGTGAGGAACCGCAACAGCTCGGCGTCTCCGGTCACGGCCTCTTTCGGCGCGACCAGGAGAATGGGTGTCTTCGCCGAGGTGGGCAGGACCCGCGCGAGCGCCTGCTTGGCGAGGAGGCGAAGGCGCGAGCCCCAGGGCCGCGAGGCCGGGATCCACGGGCAATCGTGGATGGGGAGCGCCTCCCCGTCGCGCGTGGTGAAGGCCCCGCTCGCGTGCGGGGTGACCTCGGCGCGGGTGAAGAACACGTGCTCGCTCGGGGTGAGCGCGAGCGGCGACACCAGCGAGATCTCGGCGACCGCGAGCGCCATCAGCCGGTGCTCTCCTTGCCAGAGTGCTTGTTGGCGCCGTTGATGGTGATCGAGGCCGAGCTCAGCGTCACACCCCCTCCGTGGACCGACACCGACGATCCGCCGACCTCGAAGACCACCGTGCCTCCGTCGAGCGAAAGCGGCCCTCCGACCTGGAGCGTGAGCGCGCCGGCGGCCTTGACTCCAAACTCGCCGCCGGCGTCGAGCTTCACCGCCCCTCCGGCCCGGAGGGTGTGCGCGGCCTTGACGTTGCGCCCGATCGAGGCCCGGGCCTTGACCGACGTCGCCGCGGCGGTGTCCGCCGAGACCGCCATCGTGAGCCGCGAGATGCGCACCGCCGCGGTGGAGTGGCTCCCTCCGATGGCGAAGGTCGAGGCGCCGAGCGTGGTCCATTTGAGCGCTCCGGCGGTCTGGATCCCGTGAAGAGCGCCAATCGTCTCGGTCACGGTACCATCCACCACCAGCTTGCGATGACCCGGCGCCGCCGCCGCAGCGCCCGCGCCGGCCGCGCCCGGCCCCGCGGCTCCCCCGCCCCCTTCCTGGGCTGCGGCGCGCTCCTTGGCCTTCTCCGACCAGGGAGTCAGGCCCGCGCCGTCGGCGCCGGCAACGATGGAGTCGGCTCCGGGGAAATGGCCCGCGATCTCGCCCACCGCGGTTTGTCCGGCGGCCATCGCCATGCCCTTCAGGCCACCTGCCTTGTACCCCTCGTAGAGCGATTTCGCCGCGCCGTAGCCCTTGGTCAACGCCGCGCCCACGACGGGGATCTCGCCCACGCCGGCGAGCACGGCGGCCTTGGCAAACTCGGCCAGGCCGTCCGAGGGATTGCCCACCAGCTCGATCAGCGAGCCTCCGATCGACACCGTCTCGCTCCCGACCGACGTCGATCCGGTGGCCTTGAGCGTGAGGGTCTGATTGCCACCCACCGACGCGGTCTGCGAGCCCACGCCCACCGACCAGGCGTTCTCCACCGAGATGGTCTCGTCGCCCCCGACGCTCCAGGTCTGACTGCCAATCACGTGGGTGGTCTCGAACCCCACGGTCTGGTTGAGCATGTCGGCGCCGACGTGGGTGCTCTTGCCGAACCCCGCGTTCCAGACCATGTGCTGTCGCCCGGCGCCGTCGTCGAGGTGAATCATGTTGGGCTTGGCCCCGCCGGGCGAGCTCACGGTGCCCATCGCCGTCATGGTCTTGTTGGCCGGCAAGCTGAACGGCGGGAGCTGCTGCCCGTTGAACGATCGGCCAAGCACGTACGGCCGGTCGGGATCGCCGTCTTCAAACCCGATCAGCGCCTCCCAGCCCACGCGCGGGAGGAGCATCGATCCCGGGAGGTTCCCCTGCATCACCCGCACGGGCAGGCTCGATTTGTCGTCCTTCGGGCCGCCGCGATCCCAGGGAAAGCTGATCCTCACCTGCCCCGCAGCGTCGGTGTGGATCTCTTCGCCGGCCGCGCCGGTGACCGTCGCGCTCAGGATCCCGGGGATCCGCGGGTGCGGCGTGATCCGTGGCAATCGATACGGCACCTTCAGCGGGATCGCCTTCACGGCAAGCCCTCCCCGCCCCTCCCCGGCCCGCCACACCAGGGTGGTCTCGACCACGAAGTACTTGCCGGCCGGCACGGGACCCACAGCATGGCTGGACTCGGCCTCGAACGACGCTCCCGGCCGCAACAGAAGGGCTGTGGTCTCGAACTGGAGCGTATCGGCGTCGGCGCGCAAGGCCTCCAGGCGAAGCCGCGCCGAGCGCTTCCCCTCGGCCTCGGTCCGGAAGCGCCCTGGCGCCTCGTAGACCTCGACGCTCTTCTCGGCCGCAAGCCCACCTTCGCTCTCGCCCTCGAGCTTCACCGCCGGGTGCGAAGGATCGTAGTCCCGCACAGCCACCTTGCCGACGCGACGCCTCCGGATCTGCCGCGCGTCGTGCGCCAGGCGTTGATCGGCGCGGAGGCCGGTTCCATCGACGAACGGCAGCGCCGCGTCGAGCACCGCCGGCCCATCCGACGAGCGATCGCAGAGCACGAAGGCATCGAATCCGTCCCTGGGATCGAAGCGAAAGTAGAGGCCGTCTTCCTCGCAGATCCGCCGCAAGAACACGGCGTCCGTCTCCTGCCACTGGGTCACGTACTCCCGCTCCGGCGGCGCCTCCCCGACCTCGTCGACGAAGGCCTCTTGCGCGATCCCCACGCCCGCGAGCACCTCTTTCACGATCGCCACGGCCGTCATTTTGCGAAAAACGCGGGCGTCCTTGCGAAGACGGAGCCACTCGATCGCCGAGCGAACATCGATGGTGTACTGCCGCTGAGCGTCCGGGTTGGCGGTGGCCACCGCGGTGATCGAGGCGACGATCCCGTGGTGAATCGCGACCGAGCCTTCGTCGCCGGTGATTTCGAGGCGCGTCGCCGTGCCCACCAGCGCCTCCCCGTCGAGCGGCTCGGCCGAGGAGACCTCGAGATCGGCCCGGATCGAGGCGCCCAGGACGCTGTGGACGCGGACCGCGACCGCGCGAACCGTCGAGGACTTGAGGAAGATCTGAACGTTCACGAGGTTCCCCCGGGGTGCGATGGCGAGCTACGC